>CAZOYN010000032.1:0-9644 GCA_964584135.1 uncultured Candidatus Saccharibacteria bacterium
GGCGGAACCGCCAAAAATGTCCACGATAGCCCAGGCCAACGCCTCGGGGTTAAGCTGTTTGGTGGCCAAAAGGTTAAGACTGGCCAGGTGATTGTCCGCCAGGTAGGCGCCACCAAGCGACCTGGTATCGGCACCAAAATGAGCCGCAACTTCACCATCCACGCTGCCCGCGATGGCATCGTCAAGTTCCAAACCCGCAAAGTCCGCCTGTTTAGCGGCCGCTCCGTGGCCCGCACCGAAGTCACCGTCGAATAAATTTAGTCTTGTTTAATTATTAAAGGTTACAGTTACTTGCGTCCGAGCCTCACCGTCTGTGCCGAGAATAACTGAAAGACTTTGCTGTGCTGGCTCATAATTCACGTCCACTTGGTTACCGCTTAAGGTGACCTGTGTCGGTGTGTTACCAAACTCATCAAGCGGCCTGAGTACAGCCTCGCCTTCTTCCTCAATTGCTATAGCATACTTGCCGTCTGAGCCGCGGACAACACCAGCTTCCTGGACTGCGTCACCTTCACCACTTGTCAGTTTAAGCATCAATTCAAGCCCCTTGCCGTCTTTGTCTTGACTGGTTTCAAGTGCCCGCCGGCTAGTCATCAGTAACGTTATGCTCCCATTCAATACTTCAGTTAAGGGGCCGGTTTGTAGCGCTTCAGAGTAACCTGGCTTGCCAGGGTCGCCAAGCCGAATCTTCTCGGCTAGTGCGTTTGATATTACGACGAATCCCTTTGGCCGTGTCATAACTATACAATAGCATTTTTTGGCCTAAAATGCAATATCGTTTAGGCTTAGGCTGCGGGTTCGAGGTGGTGCTTGATGCGGTCGACGACGTCGGCAATCACGACCTGTGATTTCACCAGGTAGTCGTCCACGCCGAGGGCTGAGGCGCGGTCTTTGTCGCTGTCTTGGCTGAGCGCCGTAAGCATGATAACTTTGAGGTTGGCGGTTTCGGGGGTGTTGCGTAAGATGTCGAGGACATCAAAACCGCTGACTTTGGGCATCATGACATCGAGCAGTACCAGGTCGGGCTTGTAGCTGAGGGCGGCGGCCAGGGCTTCCTCGCCGTTGGCGACGCGGCGGACATCAAAACCTTCGGCTTGCAGACGTTGGATATAAACTGTTGCTAGCGCGTCGTCATCTTCGACAACCAGGATCCGTGGGGTGGTAGTTTCCATACTGTTTACGCTAACTCATTTGGCCTGTAATTGCAATAAAGCCTGAACGAAGCTGTTGAACATGGGGTGCGGCCGAGTGGGCCGGCTCTTGAATTCGGGGTGGAATTGGCTGGCCAGCAGGAAGGGGTGGTCGATGCCCTCGATGACCTCTACCAGGTCATTGGCAGTGTTGATACCGCTGGCGCGGATGCCCCACGACTCGTAGCGGTCGCGATAGGCGTTGTTGCACTCGCCGCGGTGGCGGTGCCGTTCGACGATGTTGCTGACGCCGTAGGCGTGGGCGGCCAGGCTGCCTTCGGCCAGTTGGCAATCGTAGTTGCCGAGGCGCATGGTGCCCCCGGTCATGTGCTTGTCTTTTTGGTCAGTCATGGTGTTGATAACGACTTCCGGGGCGTTGGGGTCGAGCTCAAAAGTGGTGGCTTGGTCCAGGCCGGCGTTGCGGGCAGCCGCGATGACGGCCATTTGTAGGCCCAGGCACAGGCCCAGGTATGGCAGCTTGGCTTTGAGGGCGTACTGGGCAGCCTTGATCTTGCCTTCCAGGCCACGCTGGCCAAAACCACCGGGCACGACGATGCCGTCATAGCCTTTAAGCTTGGCGGCGATGTCGGCGCCGGAGTCATAATCGGTGGCGTCAATCCAGTCAATGGCAATGTTGCAATGGTTGTGCCAGGCGGCGGCTTTCAAGGCTTCGAAAACGGACATATAGGTGTCGGTGTTATCCATATATTTAGCCACGAAACCGATGTGGACAGTATGGGGGTGCTCGGTCGTGGCCAGGTTGACCACCGCCCGCCAATCACTGAGGTTCGGGGTGGTGACTGCCAGGCCCAGGCGCTCGCAAATGGTGTCGGCAATGCCGCTATCTTCGAGCGTCAGCGGTACTTCGTAAATGCTCGGGGCGTTGGGCAGCAGGGCGATGGCGTCTTCGGGCACACCGCTAAATAGGCTGAGTTTTTTCTTAACGCCATTGCTGGGCGCTTGCTCGCTGCGGCCCACGAGAATATCAGGGGCAATACCCAGGCCGCGCAGCTCGCGGACGGAGTTTTGGGCTGGCTTGGTCTTAGTTTCGTTGCTGGCGCCTAGGTATGGCAGGTAGACCACATGCACATAGGCGCAGTTTTCTAGGCCAACCCGCACGCCGAGCTCACGGATAGCCTCGATAAAGGCCAGTGACTCGTAGTCGCCCACCGTGCCGCCAATTTCCACGATATGGACATCGTAGCCGCTACCAGCATCAATAATCCAGTCCTGGATGGCGCCGGTCAGGTGCGGGATAATTTGCACGTCCTCGCCTTCGAACTTGCCGGCCCGCTCGTCCTGGATAAGTTTGAGAAGCACGCGGCCGCTCATCAAGCTACTACTAGAAGTCAGTTCTTCGTCAATGAAGCGTTCGTAGTGGCCGAGGTCGAGGTCGGTTTCGGCGCCGTCTTTGGTCACGAAGCATTCGCCGTGCTCACGCGGGTTCAAGAGGCCGGCGTCAACATTCAGGTAGGGGTCGCATTTTTGGAGGTTGACGCGCAGGCCGCGGGCTTTTAAGAGGTTGCCAATGGAGGCGGCGGTGATGCCTTTCCCGAGCCCGGAAAGCACACCCCCTGTAACAAACACATACTTAGTCTCGCTTTTCGCCACTAATCGCTCCCTATTTCTAACCTACAATACTACCCTATTTAAGATGGCGCGACAAGCTAATGCTGATTCATGTGTAATTGAAAAACCATATTGTTATTGACAATTTGTTTTGTTAGTGCAACAATACGTTATGCAATGATATATAATCGTTTGGCAGTAATAAGGGCGGAGGCTGGAATGTCACGTCAAGACTTAGCAGATATGGTAGGAGTGAACTACCAGACCATCGGCTTTATAGAGCGCGGCGATTACTTCCCTAGCCTAGAGCTGGCATTCAAAATTGCCCAAGCCTTCGGCGTAGAAGTAACCATCGTATTCTCCGACAGACCATTCGCCCCTATATTTACTGCCAACAAGGAGAAGAAATGAATATTAAATCGGTAATTTTAGGATCTACATTCGTATTATGGCTCCTTTTTCTTGTAATCCTCGCAAGTCCAAGCATTGTCGGCGCTAATAGCCTGCTTTTCGCCTTGCTTCCCCTGGTGTTGTTCTTGGCGACCGGGTCGACCATGGCCTCGCTTTTGATTCTTGTAAAAGGCTTGTCAGTACGAGAAGATCACAGTGAAAGCTTCACGCACACCCCGCTTGCTAAAATAGTCGGACTTTTAGTGATAGCATGCGTAGTCACGAGCACTGCGACAGCAATAAAAAGCCTCTGGCTTACTCCTTCTTTTGCCAAGTCTGCATTTGAGAATGTAGCGACCGGAACGTTGTTTGCTGCCATAGCTCTAGTGTTCGTACTGAGCGCTCTTCAAAAGAATATTTATTGGGTAAGGATAGCGAAAAATAGTAAGCTAGATGAACGGCAGCTAAAGGAACGGCAACAAGTATTTGAAACCAGTTACAACGTTGGTGCTTTATTGATTATCGTTGCTGCTTTATGGGGTGCCGATGTCTTATATAATATACCGAATCTTGTTAGCGCCCATTATACCTACGGCATATTCCCTGGGCACCTGAAATACCCGTTCTATAACCTTGCGGTGACTTTATTCGCATTGCCGCTGGTAGTGGCTGCATGGCGTAAAAGATAGCTATTTGTTCAGGTAATATTCGGCAGCTTGAAGTTGGGTGTCGTTGCCGGCCTTGACCTGGGCGGCGGTTAGCGTCACAGTTTTATCTGGCGTGATGCCCAGCTTGTTGATGTTCTTGCCGTTTGGGCGGTACCAACTGGCAATGGTCACTTTAAGGATTGAGCCGTCAGAGAAGTTAATTGGCTGTTGCACCACGCCCTTACCGTAGCTTTTTTGGCCAATCACGTAGGCCGCGCCGTTGTCGTGCAAGGCGCCGGTAGTGATTTCGGCGGCGCTGGCACTGCCACCATTAATTAAAATGACCGTTGGGATGCCATGCAGTTCATCCCCGCCGAGCGCGTAATTGGTATCCTCCACCGTGCTGCCGCGCTTTTCCTGCAGGACCAGCGTTCCCTGCGGCAGCCAGAGGCTGGAAACGTGTACCGCGGCGTCCAGGTAGCCGCCCGGATCATCGCGCAAATCGAGGATAATGCCGCGGACGTGGGCTGCTTTGAACTGGTCAGCGGCCTTTTGTGCCAAGTCCGTTGTGTCGTCGGAAAAGCTGGTGATTTGTACGTAGCCAATGTTGCCGTCCAGGGTCTTCGTAGTAACGCTGGGCAGTTTGATTTCCTGGCGGGTAATGGTAAAACTCAGGGTTTGAGCCTTATCGCGCACAATTTGTAACGTGACTTTGCTGCCGATCGGGCCACGAATTTTGGTGATGGCATCGTCGAGCGTTAGCTTGCTGGTGTCGGTGCCATTGACGCTAATGATGATGTCCTGCGCCTGCAGGCCGGCCTTGGCGGCCGGGAAGCCGGCAATCGCCTCGCCCACTACCAGGTTGCCGTCAGTATCTTTACTCAAGCGGGCTCCAATGCCGGCAAAGGAGTTATTCAATTCTTCTTCGAAAGCTTTGGCTTCTTTAGGTGTGAAGTAAACGGTGTACGGGTCGTTGGTGGCCTCGGCTAAGCCATGCTTGAGCCCGTCAATCAGCTGGTCCTCTGATAGTTGGCCGTCATAGTTTTCTTTCAGCGATTTGTAGACTTGGTCGACCTTGGCGTAATCGAGCTTGGCCGGCAAGTTGGTGGCGACGGGCGTCAGGCCATGGTGCCAAAAGCTCAGGCTGAGCTGGCCAGTGCCAATAAAGTAGCCAATGAGGAAGATGACTATGACGCCAGCCGCCATACTCGCCCGTTTAAACCACCCGCGCCCTGGCAGTGTTAGTTTTAGTCCCATCTTTTTTAGTATAGCAGCGTGACAGTAAAACTAGTCGAAGTAAATAAACGTTAGGCCGGCGCTGGAGACGGTCATAGTGCTGTATTGGCCGGCGGCACCAAAGTTGTACTGGCTGACTAGAATGGTGCCATCATCGTTGACCGCTTCGACCCACATGGCGTGGCCAACCGGACCGAAGTAGTACGGGTTGGTACCAATGGCCACGGAGTGGACCTTGGGTGTAGAGCCGGTGGGGATGCCAGCAGCTTGGGCGTCGCCCGGCCACTGGTCGGCATTGCCAACCCCGCCCCAATACGGCATATAGCCATAGGCTTCGTATACCTTCCAGGCGGTGTAGCTGACGCATTCGCGGTTATACATACCCCAATTATCGTAGGTATTGTCTTGGTAATAGTTGCAGCCCCAATGGGCACCATAGCCGTTGAGGGCGTCAGCCGGGTAGCCCCCGCCACAGCTACCGCCGTAAATAACGCGGCCACCCAGGCGGCGGTTGGCCGCCAGCTGCTGGGCCCGCAAGCTGGCAATTTGCGACTGGTTAGCCCGGATCTGGGCATCGTAGGCGTCTTGCTGACCCTGGTTGTAGGACAGTAGTTGCTGCTGCTGGGCTTGGGCGCTACCTAACTGGTCATTCTGCTGCTTCTCGGTTGTGAGGAGCGTATCAAGTTGGGCTTTTTGGGCCTGCAGCTGGGCCTGTAGTTGCAAGATTTCGCTGATTTTTTCGTTGAGCTGGTTCTGGACAGTGGTACGGTACTCTTCTTTATCGATATAATCGCTGAGGTCCTTGCTGCTGGCCAGTTCTTCGATGGTCGACATCTGGCCATCAATATACATGGTCTTGATATCCTCAGATAACTGAGCCTTTTTGGTCTCAATTTGCTGCTGGTTATCAGCAATTTGCTGGGTGAGCTGGGTCTGGCGGGCTTCGTTAGCGGCAATTGAGGCCTCAAGGGCGCTAATCTGGGCCTGCAACTGGTTAATGGCATCCTGATAGCTACTGGCCTGCGCCTGTAAGCTATTTAATAAGTTCTGGGCGGCGCCATTTTGAGCCTTGAGGGCATTGATCTGGTCATCATACTGGTCGGCGTGGGCGATGGCTGCCCCGCCTATCATCACTACGAGCACGACGGCGCAGACAAAGGCGCGCACCTTATAATACCGAGCAGCTAGTTTTTCGACGTGTTGTTTGAGCATAGGTTTTATTTTGGTTATGCTACTTAAAATTATACCACGCTTGCGCAACGTACACCCTCACTCGTTATCTCATTAATTGGTTATTTCGTTTTGAATTTCAGGTACCGGTGGGTCGCTATAACAGAAGATACCGTGCCTATTACTATACCAACCATAAGCTGGATTCCCAATAGTTGGAAGAAATGTTGGTCGAAATACTGATTGGCGTAATTTATATCCAGCAGTCCCAGCGAACTGGCCTGCAGCGCGTTCGAAGAAGCAATAAAGGCCGAATTAACAATTAATACTGAAAACACCGCTGATAAGATGCCGTAGACGGCGCTTTCGACAACAAATGGCCCACGGATGTAGCCGGTGCTAGCACCCAGCAGGCGCATGATGGTAATCTCGTCACGCCGGTTAAAGATGGCCATCTGGATGGTGTTAAAGATGATCAGGGCACAAATGATGGCAAACACGACCACCGATACGACACCGATTTCGCGGAGTACATTGGTGGCGTGGGTAATTTTATCAATCGCCGCCTTGCGGTCGCCGCTGTAGCTCGGCGAGCCAGTGGTTTGCAGCGCCTGGTTAGCTGGCTTGGTTAAGAAATCTTTAATGTCAGCGATGCGGTTCAGGTCGTAGGGTTTGACATGGATGGTGGCCGGAATTGGGTTATTGGTAGCGTTAATAGCCGCCAGTAGCTGCTGGTTGCCGGCATTTTGCCGTTCATAGACCCGCAGGGCCATAGCTTTATCGAGGTAGCTGACGCTTTTCACTTCCGGCAACCGCTTAATTTGCCCCACCAGTTGCTGGGCTTGGGTAGGCGTGGTGTCATCTTTTAAGAAGACGGAGACATCAATTTTGTCGGTAATTTGGGCAATGGTGTTGGCGAAAGTGGCATTGGTAATCAGTGACACCAACACAATGGTCAACGTGACCACCATCACGGCCATGGCGGCAATTGCCAGGCTGAGGTTGCGCATAAAGTTCACGATGCCGGTGTGGATGATGCGCCAAAGAGTGATAAATCGTCGGTTCATGCTTTGTAGTTGGCGTTGGCACGGTCCGAAGCCACCTTGCCCTGCTCCAGCGTCACCACCCGGCGTTTAAGCTTGTTCACAATTTCAACGTTGTGGGTGGTCAGCAGCACGGTGGTACCGTAGCGGTTAATTTTTTCCAAAACCCTGATAACGTCCCAGGCATGTTTGGGATCCAGGTTTCCGGTGGGCTCATCGGCAATTAAGATGCGTGGCTGGCGGACAATGGCCCGGGCAATGGCCACCCGCTGGCGCTCGCCACCGGACAGCTCCAGCGGCATACGCCGTTCCTTGCCCCGGAGGTTGACGATATCTAGCACTTTGGGCACGGTATGGCGGATTTCGCGCTGCGAGATGCCGACAATTTCCAGGGCAAAGGCCACGTTTTCGAAGACGTTTTTGTTGGGCAACAGTTTAAAATCCTGAAATACCACGCCGATCTTGCGGCGAAGCAGCGGAATATCCCTGTCCCTTAGCTTGTCATAGTCGATACCACCAATAATAATCTTGCCGCTGGTGGGCCGCTCTTCGCGAGTCAGTAATTTTAACAGGGTGGTTTTGCCGGCACCGCTCTGCCCCACCACAATCACAAACTCTTTGGGTTCGACATGTAAGGATACGCGGTCCAGCGCTGACCCCAGTTCCTTATCTTTGCTGTAGCTCTTACTTACCCTGTCCAGAAGAATCATTACCTTTATTATAACAAGTAATAGGATGGATACTAGGCACAACACCGGCTTGCATTATGGTGAAAAATAGTGTTTTATGAGAAGACCAATACAGGGAGAGAATTATGACTTCACCAGGTGCAGAGATACCAGCAACCGCCAGCGGCTTGCCCGAAACGGGGCTGACGCGACGGGGTTTCTTGACCTTGGGTTTTGGGGTTTTGTTGGCTGGTGCCGGTGTGACCGAACTTGCGAATGTGTTGCTCGACAGTGATAGCCCGCCTCACGAGCCGGCTAACCCCAATATTGGTAAAGTTAACCAGATAGTAGCTAAGGGCTTAAACCGCTGGCTGCACATAGTGCTGGCACCCGCCTTTGTAGTCGTTGGGCCCAACACTAGATTCTTCCAAGATCCCAGCCTGACCATGCCAACTGTGTCGCCGCTGAGTGGCAGCCAGTCCCTCGGTATCCAGCGGCCTTTCTTGGTGAGTGAAACCTTAGCCTTGAACTACGCCGTTTGTAACAACCTTGGGCTAAGCGCCGACTCGGTGGCCCGCAATAACCCGCTCCGGCCGGCTACCCTAGCTTTTCTGTCACCAGACAACCAACAAGGCCAATACCTGTACACCCCTTTTGACGCTGAAGCCATGCAGGTTTACTTGCGCGATAGCTATGACTTAGGCGGCGACGTACCGGCTGCCGTCGGCCTACCGGGCCAGCAAGCCTTCATAGATGGCCGGCACCACTATGGCAACCAGGCGGTGCCTTACTTGCAAAACGACAGTAATTTCTCCGACCGTTACGTCGGTAAACAATATCGAACGACCGAAACCAGTGAGTACCGGCTGTGTGCCGTCAGTGGCGTCTATGCGGGCAACCTTGACGCCAGGGCCGATGGCGATTTCTACGCCCGTGCCCAGACTTCCAGCCCCGCCAACGACCCGATCTTCATTTCCGGTTTTCAGCGCGTCACTCACGGCTACTTTGCCGGCAGCAAGCCCTTTGACTTCGGCTGCTAGCGCTCCAGACCGCTCTCCAGGTAGGCGTTGATAAGAGGGTCGAGGTTGCCGTCCAACACCGCCTCTGGGTCTGAGGTTTCGTACTTAGTACGCAAGTCTTTGACCTGTTTATAGGGATGCAGCACGTAACTGCGGATTTGGTTGCCCCAGGCGGCTTGCTCGTTCGGGCCTTTGAGTTCGCGCAGGCTTTCGGCGTGCTGCTCCAGCTGCAGTTGGGCCAGCCGCGACCTGAGTATCGTCATGGCTGTTTCCTTATTTTGCAGCTGGGAGCGCTCGTTTTGGATGGCCACCGTGATGCTGGTTGGCAGGTGTGTGACCCGCACCGCGGAATCGGTGGTATTGACCGATTGGCCGCCATGGCCGCCACTCCGGTAGACGTCGATCTTGAGGTCTTTTTCGTCAATCTCTAGGTCGGTCGGCTTATCAATTTTTGGCATGACCTCGACTTTGGCGAAGCTGGTTTGGCGCAAATTGTCGGCATTGAACGGGCTGAGCCGAACCAAACGGTGGACGCCATGTTCGCCCTGCAATTTGCCGTAGACAAACGGGCCTTCAATCTCCAACGTAGCGCCTTTTAGGCCCGCTTCATCACCAGCCGATTCTTCGATCATTATAACTTTGTGTCTGTTAATTTCCGCCCAGCGGACGTACATTCTGAGTAACATTTGTGTCCAATCCTGCGCGTCGGTGC
>CAZOYN010000033.1:0-9542 GCA_964584135.1 uncultured Candidatus Saccharibacteria bacterium
CTATGGGCTCGCCCAAAACAACCGCGCCGGCCACCACCGGCCCGGCCCAACAGCCCCGTCCCACTTCGTCAATACCAACCAACATACCTTTATTCTAACAGCTCGCCAGCATTGACAATCTTAAGTGTTTATGCTAATATTATCCGGTTCTCCGCAAATCGCGTTGAGAACGTTACTACAGAGTAGAAAGGGAGGCAATGCGACTTCTCGTCGTGTTCATCGCCGGCCTGCTGTTTGTCGCCATCTGGGCACAATTCAGCATCATCAACCGTCGTGCAATGTCCATCATGCATGGCAGCATCTGGCAGAAGCTCTATCGTGACGCTTACGGCGACAACTTCCGTGAGGTATTCGCTAGTGAGCGGTTCTGGTTTATGGTCTTCGGCCCGTTGTGTACTGTTGCCCTGCTGCTGTCGCGATACGGCGTGAAGGCGGCCAACGATCTTTTGCCACTGGCGCTTCAAAAAGTGCCTTCGCGCGGCAGATTCGCTCGGCAGTAGACTTCGCGGTGGGCGGGGAACAATGCTCATTGAGCACCCCGTCCACCCCTGTCTAACCTTTCTACTCTAATTTACCCCCGAATTCAAAAATCCCGGCTGAAACCGGGATTTTTTGTTACGTACAAAGGAATTATTCGACTGTTTCGGCAGCATTATCGTGGGCGGCCAGGGCAGCCGCAACTTTGGCTTCGGCGGCGGCTTCTTCAGCGGCTTTTTCAGCAGCCTTGGCTTCGGCTTCTTTGGCAACTTCTTCGTGGAGTTTGGCTTCTTCGGCTTCAGCGACTTCGTCGCGGACAGCGTTAACGGCGTCACGGTCAAATTCTACCCCTGTTAAACGGGCTGATTTGCCAGTGCGGGCGCGCATGTAGGTCAGGTAGTTGCGGCGGACTTTGCTTCGCTTGGTAACTTCAACTTTGACTACCAGCGGGCTGTGCAGCAGGAAGCTCTTTTCGACACCAATACCGCTGGCAATGCGTCGGACGGTAATGCGGCTGGTGTGCGAGCCCTTGTTATCGGTGCGGATAACTAAGCCCTGGAAAATCTGGATACGCTCTTTGTTGCCTTCGCGGATCTTTTGGTGGACACGGACGTTATCGCCGCTGCGGACGTCAACGACGGCCGCTTTGCGGTATTTAGCATTCAGCTTCTGGGTCACACTGTCCATATCTTGGTAGATTTTACACTACTTTTACTTCTTAGGCAAGCCTAGCCGACGACGCGGAAGAGCTCGTCAAGGGTCGTTTGGCCGGCAATGACTTTCAGGATGCCGTCCTGCAGCATGGTCCGCATCCCGCTCTTAATGGCGGCTTCTTCGATAGCTTGGGTCGATAGGATTGCTTTGGGCGTTTCCAGCAGACGGCGCAGCTCATCACTCATGGTAAATTGTTCGCGGATGGCCAGCTGGCCTTGGTAGCCATAGGGGTTGGCGTCGGAGCTGCCGGGTTTGTAGAGTTGCAGGCCGTCAAGGTTGGGCTTGTCAAAGTTTTCCGGCAGGCTGGCAATGATTTCATTAATCTTTTGCCACTCGGCCTCAGACGGGCTGTAGGCTTGCTTGAGGTTGTCGTCCAGGCGGCGTACCAGGCGCTGGGCCATGACCATGCGGATGGCCGAGACAAACAGCGGGTTTTGGCCAATCACATCGGCCAAGCGTGTCAAGGCAGCAGCTGCTGACGAAGCGTGAAAGGTGCACAAAACCAGGTGGCCAGTGAGCGCCGCCTGTAAGGCCGTTTTGGCGGTATCCATATCGCGGATCTCGCCAACCATGACGGTGTCCGGGTCAAGGCGGAGTACGGCCCGCAGCTTATCCGCGAAGCTGGTGTCCTGGCCGCCCGGCTGAGACGTCACTGAGATCTGGGTAATGCCGGCAAACTGGTACTCGACCGGGTCTTCAATGGTAATGATTTTGCGCTCCTCGCTATTGAGCGAGTTAAGCATGGAGTACAGGGTGGTTGTTTTGCCCGAGCCTGTCGGCCCCACAACCATCACCAGGCCAGTCGGCTTGGCAATAATTTGGTCAACCACCTGTCGCTCGTCTGGCGACAAGCCCAGGCGGTCCAGGATGTACATAGATTGGTCCATATTAAACAGCCGCATCACCACGTCCATGCCGTTAATCGTCGGCACGGTTTCTAGCCGGACATTCACGTCGACTTCGGTATCGTCGGCCATCTTAACTTTATGGGCAATATGGCCCTGCTGGGCTTCGTCAGCCGAGGTCGAAACGTTGGCGGCACTGGCAATCACCGACACCAGCACGCGGTATTTTTCCCGGCTCAAGTGGGCAATCGTGTGCAGCACGCCGTCAATCCGGAAGCGGATCCGGATATCCTCGGCCTGAGTTTCAATATGGATGTCCGAGGCGTTCAGGCGGTGCGCCTGCTGCACCAGATAAGCCAACATATCATCGGCCCGCACCTGCTCCAGAATCTTGGAAATCTGGGCCACCAGTTCGGCGTTACCGGCCTGGTTGAGCGTGATATCACGGTATTCCACCTGCTTCGGCGGGTCATACAGGCGCATATAATCACGGTAGCCAACGTCCGAGATGATAGCAAAAGCAATGCGCTGGTCTTGAAACCGCTTGCGGATGCCAGACATGGTCTGTTGCGAAGTCGTGGTGGTGATACCAAAGAGGATGTTGCTTTGGTCAACCCGTAGGGGAATGACTTTCTGGTCGTACAACTCCGGCACCGTCAGGATTTCGGGATACAGCTGCTTGTCGGCGATTTGCGAAGTGTCAACATAATCCAGCCCCAGCACCCGGGCACGGCGCTGGGTAGCCTGTTCTTCATCGAAGCGGGCATCTTGGCTCATTCTTACCAGTATAAAGCATAAGCGTAGTGGTGCGGTATAGTGGGGTCATGCGTTCCATTATTGTTGTCGCCCACAACCTGCGCAGCACGCACAACGTCGGCTCGCTGCTGCGGACGGCCGAGGGCTTAGGTGTTGAAACCGTGTATTTGACCGGCTACACGCCCTATCCACTGGCCGAAAACGACGAGCGGCTGCCCCATTTGGCCCAAAAAATTGACCGCCAAATCGTTAAGACATCGCTCGGAGCGGAATTGCTCATCCGCTGGCATCAACAGCCTGATATAATAGAGGTACTGTCCGACTTAAAGCCGCGCGGTTTTTATATTGCCGCGCTGGAGCAAGTCAAAGCTTCAGTGTCACTGCCGGACTTTCGTGCCCCAGAAAAAATTGCCCTGGTTGTGGGCCGTGAAGTCGAGGGCTTGGAGCCCGAGGTGTTGGCGATGTGCGACGCGGCACTGGAGATTCCCATGTTTGGTAAAAAAGAGTCGTTTAATGTTGTCCAGGCCGCCGCCATGGCCTTGTACCACCTCCGTTTCCCTCGCAAGTAGCTTATGCTATAATTGAGGCACTTACCTAACAACAAAAATGGCTCTAGCAACCCGCCCAAAACCCAGTGCCCACTATAAAAAACGTGTTGGCCAACATCACCGGCACAGTAAGCAGTATGTAAAAACCTACTGGCCGTATTTGCCAATGCTGATGATGGTAGTGGTTGGCCTAGCCATTAATGTGCTCTGGGCCAACTCAAATGTGCTTGGCACCAGTAGCGATTACAGCGACACCAGCTTGCTCAACAATACCAACGCTGCCCGCGCCGCTGATAACGAAACTGCGCTCAGCATTGACCCGCAGCTCAGTGCGGCCGCGCAGGCCAAGGCTAACGACATGGTCAGTCGCAATTATTGGGCGCACAATACGCCGGATGGCAAAACTCCTTGGACTTTTATTGAAGCAGCGGGCTATAACTACCAGCTGGCTGGTGAAAACCTGGCCTACGGCTTTAATAATGCCGCTGACGCCGTCACCGGCTGGATGAATAGTCCAGAGCACCGGGCTAACATCTTAAATACCGGCTACTCCCAGGTTGGTTTTGGCGTGGCCAGCTCGCCGAATTATCAGGGCAAAGGCCCGGAAACGGTCGTCGTGGCTGAGTATGGCCAGCCAGCGGCCGCCGCAGCCAATATTACCTTTACCGTGCCGCCAGCAGCAGGCACGGCCGGCGCTAAAGACGTCTTAGCTAGCCGCAGCGAACCGGCAACGCAGCTTGTCTCGCGCATCCAGTTGTTAACCGGTGGCCGGGCCCAGTGGAGCTTATTCGCCGTCTCGCTACTAGGCAGCGCTGCCGTACTAACCTTTATCTTGCGCCACGGCCTGGGGTTGCGCCGGGTCTTGGTCCGCAGCGAGGTCTTTATCACGCGTCATCCGATGCTCGATATGCTCGTGGTATTCTTTGCCACTGCCGGGTTTGTGCTCAGCCGCTCCAGCGGTTTCATTCGTTAGCTAGCGGAGGACTACATTATCAGAGCCAACCAATGCCTCAAGCTGGTTCAGGCCATCACTTTCACGGTTAATGCCGCCCGGAAGCTTAATAGCTTGTTTTTTAGCCGCTTCACCGAGCACTAAAATAACTTCGGTGTTCCCCTGATGGCTATCAATTGCCCGCTTAAGGGATATGAGTGTTTGCTCGTCATCGCTATTGAGCAGCCGGATATATAAGCGCTCCGGGTTGGTTTTGGCTTCAAGCGGCTTGGCACCCGGGCTCGGCTTGGGCTTGACACGGGCTTTTGGCGCCTTCACCTGCTTGCCGGTGGCCTGGTAGCCCTCTGCCTGTTGGGCGGTAATTTCGCGGGCATCATCAACCATGACTTTAATTTCCCCGCTCTGGTTTCCATCCTTGTCACGGGCGTTAACCTTGCCACGGATGAGCATAACGCGGTCGCGCTCCCACAAGCCGAGCGTTTGCTGGTAGGAGCCGGGGAATAACACCATTTCCAGCTCGCCGGATTGGTCTTCCAGTTTTACAAAGGCCATTTTTTGGCCACTTTTGGTGGTAATTTCGCGCACATCAGTGACGGCACCGCCAATGGCGACTGACTTGCCGTGGTGTTCTGGCTTGAGTCCACTTATTGGCACCGTTTGTTCGTTTAAAAACGTCCGGAAGGTCTCCAGCGGATGCTGGCTTAAATATAAGCCGAGCAACTCGCGTTCCCAGGTGAGTTGTTCACGGTAATCAGGCTGCCCGGGCGGCACTTGCAGTTCCAACTTGGCTTTTTGGACAGCCAGGTCGGCCTCGCCGGCACTACCAAACAGGTCGGTCTGGCCACTGCTGGCCTGTTTTTGCAACCGGGCGGCAAAAGCTAATAATAAGTCCAGGTTGTGCAGCAGCGTGGTCCGCTCGCCAAAGCGGTCGAACGCACCAGCTTTAACCAGGCTTTCCAGGGCTTTGCGGTTGACGACCCGGTTGCTGACCCGGCCCAAGAAATCCTCCAGGCTGGCAAACGACCCGGTTTCGCGGGCCCGCAAGATTTCTTCCACCGCACCGGTGCCAACATTTTTAATAGCTGCCATGCCAAAACGGATGTGCTGCTGGTTGGGTACCACGCCAAACTCCACGTATGATTCATTAACATCAGGCGGTAGCACCGTGATGCCCATGTGCTGGCACTCGGTAATTTCAATTGCCAAACGGTCGGTGTCGTCATAATCGCTGGTCATCAAGGCCGCCATAAAGGCGGTGGGATAGTGGGCCTTAAGGTAGGCTGTCTGGTAGGCAATCAAGCCGTAGCAGGCGGCGTGCGATTTGTTAAAGCAGTAGGCCGCGAAGTCTTCCAGCTGCTTCCAAAACTTTTCCATCAGCTTGCGGTCGGCCTTGGAATGCGCCACCGCCCCCTCGATAAAATCGACTTTCATCTTGGCCAGCACTGAAGGGATTTTCTTGGCAATACCCTTACGCAGGGTGTCCGATTGACCGCCACTGAAGCCGCAGAGGTCTTTACTGATCTGCATGACCTGCTCCTGGTAGATCAACACGCCATAGGTGTTTTCCAGGGCAGTCTGCATTTTGGGGTGCAGGTATTCAGTTTGGCGCTGGCCGTTTTTACGGGCAATGAACTCGTCAATAAACTGCATCGGGCCGGGACGATACAAAGCTACCATAGCCACAATATCTTCGAAGGTAGTTGGCTTTAGCTCTTTCAGATAACGCTTCATGCCGGCCGATTCCAATTGGAAAACGCCGGTGGTATCACCACGCTGGAACAGCTCGTAGGTAGGTTGATCGTCGAGCGGAATGGTATTAATGTCAATATCCTGCCCGTACACGCGTTTAATAATACGCAGGGTGTTTTTAATAATTGTCAGGTTGGACAGGCCGAGGAAGTCCATCTTTAGCAGGCCGAGCTCTTCAATCGGGCCCATCGAATACTGGGTAGCGATGACGCCCTTCTGGGCTAATTCCAGTGGCGTGTAGTAGACGATGTCTTCGGGAGCAATCACCACGCCGGCAGCATGGACACCATGGCTACGGATGGTGCCTTCCAGCTGTACCGCCAGGTCAAACACCCGTTTGGCGGTTTCGTTATCGCGGTATTCGGCTTTGAGCTCGGCGTTGGTTTTCAGGGATTCCTGGAGCGGGATGTGACGTCCCTGAACCGGCGGTGGGATCATCTTGGCCAGGCGGTCAGCCTCGGCGTAGGGCACTTGCAGCACCCGCGAAACGTCACGTACGGCGTTACGGGCCGCCATCCGGCCAAAGGTGACGATGTTAGCCACCCGTTCTTTACCATACTTTTCAACGCAGTATTGGATAACTTCTTCGCGGCGGCTGTCTTGGATGTCGATGTCCACGTCGGGCATGCTGATGCGGTCGGGATTTAGGAAGCGCTCGAACAGCAAGTCGTACTGCAGCGGGTCAAGTTCGGTAATCTTGAGGGCGTAGGCAATGATGGAGCCGGCGGCGCTACCGCGGCCCGGCCCAAAGACAATCCCTTGGTCTTTGCCCCAGTTAATAAAGTCAGCAATAATTAGAAAGTAGCCGTTAAAGTTCATCTGCTCGATAACGCTGAGCTCATATTCGGCCCGTTCGCGCACCTGTTTGGGCAGGGCCTTTTTGGCCTCAGCAATTGGTAACTTTTCAGCTTTGGACTCAGCCACGCCACCATAACGCCAAGCCAGGCCGCGATAGAGGGATTTTTCCAGGAACGAGCGCTCCGTTTCGCCCTTGGGCACCGGAAATTTCGGGATTAAGATTTTGCCCAGCTCAATTTCCACAGTGCAACGCTCGGCAATTGCCCGAGTGTTGGTGATCACTTCCGGGTGTTCCGCGCCCCAGCGTCCAATAACTTCCGCCGGGTCGGTGACGTGGAGCTCAAACTGCTTGAGGCTCATGCGTTTGTCGTCGCTTAAGAACGAGCCGGTTTGGACGCAGAGCAAGATTTCGTGCGCCTCTTGGTCTTCGTGCCGCAGGTAGTGGGCGTCACAGGTCACGACGCAGGGGATGTCGAGCTCTTGGCCAAGCTTAAGCAGCTGCTCGTTCACTGCCGTTTGCTCAGTCCATTGGGTTGGGTGCTTAGGATGGCCGTGGTCAGCCAGCTCCAGGTAGTAGCGGTCGCCAAAGGCCTGCTTGTACCACTGCGCGGTTTCCCGAGCCTGTTCGTACTGGCCCTGGCGCAGGGCATCGGCTACCTCGCCACCAATACAGCCACTTAAGCAAATTAAGCCTTCGTTGTGCCGGGCCAACAGCTGGCGGTCAATGCGCGGCTTGTAATAAAAGCCTTCCAGGTTAGCAATCGTCGCCAGGGCCATAAGATTTTGGTAGCCAGCCTGGTTCATGGCCAGTAAGATTACATGGTAATTAACCTTGTCTTTGGCAGGGTCTTTGTCGTAAAGGCTGCGAGCGGCTATATAGGTTTCAATACCAATAATCGGCTTAACGCCTTCATCTTTGGCGGCTTTGTAGAATTCGATGGCACCGCTCAGGGTGCCGTGGTCAGTCATGGCCACCGCCGACATGCCAGCGCCTTTAACATGGCTAACCAGATCAGGGATTTTGGTTAGCCCATCAAGCAAACTGTACTGCGTGTGGTTATGCAGGTGGACGTAGTCACTCGGCAAAAGCTTTGGTTTTTTGACCGCCAAAATAAACCCTCAAGATCTTAATTGATCTCTCTATTATACCTCAGGGGCAGCCCCTGCCGGCTATTTTTTCAAGTAGCCTTTGATGTGGTCGATGGCCTTATTGGCCTCTGCAATGGCCGTGCGCAGGTCTTTGTCTTCGGCGTCACCTTCGTGGATGGCACTCAGCATTTCGCGGAGCTTTTCTTTGGTGTCCTTGGCTTTTTCGAGCAAGGCGGTTAATTCGACCTGGGCTTTGCCGCCGACCTTCGAGCCTTTGGTTTTGGCCTCATCGAGAGCTTTGGTCAATTCGGTGTGTAGTTTCTTAAGGTCAGCCTCTGCTTCGGCTAGGCCTTTGCCGGCTACTGTTTTGATGTCTTGGCGGGTTTCTTTACCACTTTTGGGTGCGGTTAATAGACCGGCCACGTAGCCAAACGCTCCGGCCAGGGCCGTACCAATTGCTAAACGTTTTGCTGCTTTACCCATATGCCTCCTTACTTCCGGCCTCGACGGCCGAGATCCAAAATATTCTTAATAAGCTTAATCACCGCCACCCGGCCACCCACGTCTTTAAATGTTTCGGCAGCGGCTTCTACGGAGTCAACGGCGTTTTCGGCCTTGGCGGCTACCCGGCGGACCGAGTTGAGCAGCTTTATAACGACGGCCAGCGCTACGATGCATAAAACAAAGAAGAGGCTGAGCAGGCTCGTCAGGATGATCAGCAATACGGTATCAGTTGTAGCCATAGCTTCAGCCTAGCACTACTGCAGCTTTTTCCGCAAGTAGTCGCGCAACTCAGGGCCAACATCACCGCGCTGCAGGGCAAAGTCAAAAACGGTCTTTAGGTAATCGAGCGGGTTGCCGGTATCGTAACGCACGCTGTTTTTAATTTCGCAGCCGTATAAGGTTTTTCCATCGGCCAGCATGGGCTGGATCAGCTTGTCGGTGGCGTAAAACTCTTGGCCTGGCTTGAGGCTTCGGCGGCCGGCTTCCAGGTAATCAAATACGTCTGGCGTTAACAGATAGCCACCAACGCTGGCAAAGTTGGAGGGCGCCTTGGCTTTGCCCGGTTTTTCTATAATGCTGGTGACTCTTAAAATATCGTCCCGGACCTGATCGCCAGCCAGGATGCCGTAGCGGTCATAATCGGCCTTATCGGCTATTTTTACGCACGGCAGGATACCTGCTTGGAACTCTTCGTACAGTGCCACCATTTGCTGGAACATGTTGGGGGTCGCTACGGTAATATCGTCAGCAAAGGTGAAAATGAACGGCTCGTTACCAATTAAATGCGCGGCGTTCATAATTGGCGTGGCCGTACCGTACGGGCCTTTTTGGCGGACATAACCAAAGTTAGCCATATCGGCCAAACCGTTGATTTCTTTGATATAGTGCGCTTTGCTCTGGCCGCCACCTCGCAAATTATTCAGCAGGTCTTCATTCGGTGTATCAAAATGGTCTTCAATACTGCGCTTACTGTAGCCGGTCACAATAATGATGTCCTCAATGCCAGCCGCTACCAGGTCTTCGACAATATACTGGATGACTGGCTTGTCGACCAGTGGCAACATCTCTTTGGGCATAGCCTTGGTCTGCGGCAAAAACCGGGTTCCGAAG
>CAZOYN010000034.1:0-9235 GCA_964584135.1 uncultured Candidatus Saccharibacteria bacterium
ACTAACCAAATAAACCGACGGACGCGGGGGCAGTACCCGCCAGCTCCTCCAAAAATGCCTCATCAGGTGATGGGGTATTTTTGTTTCAGCTTTATTTCAAGTCTGTCAGGCATAATGAATGGTTAGGCAAGCTAATCCGGAGGTAACCATGAACAAAGCACTTATTGGTGTGGCGGTAGTTGTGATTTTAGGCGGCGGGGGCTATCTGGCGCTGCACAAAAGTAGTAAAAATACACCGGCAGACTTGTCGAATAGTCCTTCAGCTTCAAGCAGGTCAACTTCCACAAATACAACCCCGACAACTAACGCCAATCCGACTATTGCGGCGACGATTACCTTTGATGGTACGAGTTTTTCACCAGCGACGGTTACGGTTAAGTCTGGCGATACCATAGCGGTCACGAACAGCAGTTCTGAAGAGCTACAATTTGATTCCGACCCGCACCCGGCCCACACTGACGATACCGACCTGAATGTTGGTACCGTGGATCCCGGGCAAACAGTGACCTTTACCGTAACCAAGAAAGGTAATTTTGGTTACCACGACCACCTGGATGCGGGCATAATTGGCCGTATAGTTATTGAGTAAAACGAAAAGCCGCCCGGGAGCGAGCGGCTTGAGGTGTCGGCCTACGTAGGCAGGCAAAACCAGGTAAGGGGGGTTAGGCGCGTACCTCCCGCGCATAAGCATTCCTTGCCTGCCCGTTAGATCTAGGACTTCTCAATGGATTACCCCCTTTCTGTTTTGCAAATTGTTAATGGTTATATTGTACAACAAATCAAGATTATGCAATAGATTTTTTCACTGCGTAAAGGTTAGGGCTAGCTGTATGCTTAAAACACTTGCCACCCTTGACAGGCGAGCCGCTTAAACATAAGCTTGAAAGGCAATAATTATAAAGGAATATATATGCAAAAATTGTCAAAGATTCCAGTTATCGTGGCTTCGCTGCTCGCAAGTTTTAGCTTAGTCAGCGTGCCGGCACTGGTATACGCCCAGGACGCCAACTCTGGCGGCTCGGCTAACGCCGCGGAACACAGTGGGCGCTTGGCAGACACAAAGCTTAAGGTCTGCCAACGCCGGGAAAAGCAAATCGACAACATCATGGCCCGGATAGCTGATCGCGGCCAGCGGCAGGTCAATCTATTTAGTAGCATTGCCACTAAAGTCGAAGATTTTGCCACCAAGAATAACAAGAAACCCAGCAACTACGACGCCCTGGTCGCAGCGGTCAATGCTGCCCAGGCCAACGCCCAACAGACTGTCGACACCGTGAAAAACACCAGCGTGACCTTTAAGTGTGATGGTTCAGATCCACAAGGTGCGGCTGCCTCCTTCAAGACGGCGCTCAAAAATGAGATCGCGGCTCTTAAAGAGTACAAGACTGCCGTTAAAAACCTGATTGTAGGCGTTAAATCAGTCACCGGCCAAACAAATAGTAGCAACGGAGGTACCCAGTAATGAAAATTCATACCGACCAAGCTGGCTTCACGGCCTTTGAATTGATCCTGGTTGTTGTTGTCCTGGGGGCTGTAGCTGTTGCTGCTCTCCGGGTCATGAATAACCACCACACGCTCGTTAGCAGCGCGCCAGTAACCACGAAAGTAACTTCCGACAAGGCCCCGGTAGTTAATAAGGCCAGCGATTTAACCAAGTCCGAGGCAACGCTTGACCAAAATGACCCCACCGTCTCAAACGCCGGTGACTCCAACCAGCTCGACGCCGAACTTAACGCGTTAAACTAGCCCTTGACCGCTCGACGGTTTAGCCGCTAGGCTGGTAGCAATGATACCATTCAAGCAGTTTCGCTTTTCCTTTCGGGTTGATAAGGAACTGACCCCTGCAGATGTGCAGGCGGCCCGTGACTACATTGCCGAATATTGGTCAAAAGTTGAGCGCTTTCACCCGAAGGATGACGAAAGCCTACTTGGCCTACCCAAACCTTATTTGGTGCCGTCCTACCGCGAGAAGACCGGTTTTGACTACAACGAACTGTACTATTGGGATAGTTACTTTATGGTGCAGGGCATGCTCAGCGCCCCACGCCGCGAACTGGTAGAAGGCATCCTAGAAGACCTGCTCTTTATGTTCGGGCGCTTTAAGGTCATCCCGAATGCTTCGCGCACCTATCTTATGGGCCGCTCGCAGCCGCCTTTCCTCACAAGCTTTATCTTTGACGTTTACCAAGCTTTTGAGCCAGGTGACGCGTGGCTGAAGCAGGCTATTGACATCGCCAAACAAGAATACCGCATAGTTTGGATGGGCGTGAAGAAACCCAATGAACGTCAGATTTACAAAGGCCTTAGCCGCTATTGTGACGTTAACTACTTGCATGACTTGGCTGAAGCTGAGAGCGGCTGGGATATGACGCCGCGCTTTGGCCGCCGGGCGCTC
The DNA here is from genome assembly GCA_964584135.1 of uncultured Candidatus Saccharibacteria bacterium. Lineage (GTDB taxonomy): Bacteria > Patescibacteriota > Saccharimonadia > Saccharimonadales > UBA4665 > CAZOYN01. The sequence goes on from CAZOYN010000034.1 coordinate 2,396, forward strand.
AACTTTGTGCCGGTTGACCTAAACGCGCTGCTCTACAAGTACGAAACCGATTTTGCCCGGGCAGCCCGGATTTTTAATAATGTCCGGGAGGCGGCTCGCTGGGACGATGCCGCAGCGGTGCGCAAGGCCACCATGGACGGGCTGATGTGGGACCGCATCCGCGGCTTATATTATGATTACAACTATGTCAAAGAAAAACGGGGTAACGTGAGTAGTTTGGCGACCTTTTTCCCGATGTGGGCCGGCATGGTTGACGAAAAGCAAGCCAAGTCACTCGTAAAAGCCTTGCGCCGGTTTGAAAACAAGGGCGGCCTGGCTACGACTGATGTGCTACCAGTCGGCCAGTTCGTACTGGGTAGTATGCCAACCCAGTGGGCGTATCCGAACGGTTGGGCGCCACTGCATTTTATTGTCGTGAAAGCCCTGGAGCGCTACGGCTACCACGCCGACGCCCGCCGGATCGCTATGAAGTGGCTCAAGACCAACCTTACCTGGTTCACTAGTAAACATGTATTTCTAGAAAAATATAATGTTGTGTCACCTGAAAAACCGCCGGTGAAGGGGGTCTACCCGTCGCAAACTGGTTTTGGCTGGACCAACGCCATCTTTGAGCGTTTCTGCCAAGACTACGTCGACCGCCCCCTGTAAATGATAAGGGTCCTAAATGCGTATACCTCGCGCCACACCTTCTCTAAGCACTGTGAAATTATAGTATAATCGGAGTATAATTATACTATAATTTTAGAATGAGTTTGAGTGGGCAATCGCAGAGTGATTGCCCGAAGTTGTTAAAATACATACTATGGCCAAACAAAGCGCTGGATTATTGGTGTTTCGAAGACAGGCAAACGGCGTGGAAGTCTTTTTGGTGCATCCCGGCGGGCCGTTTTGGGGCAAAAAGGATGTTTGGTCTATTCCCAAGGGTGAGCTGGATGGTGAGGAAGACCACTTACAGGCTGCCAAGCGGGAATTTGGCGAAGAAACCGGCCTGAAATTGCCTGTCGGTAAGCTTATAAGCCTGGGTGAGGGCAAGCAGCCTGGCAAGATCAACTACATTTGGGCAGTTGAGGGGGATCTTGACGTGAACGCATTTCACTGCAGCAGCACCTTTGCTATGGACTGGCCGCCAAACTCTGGCCAGCAGCAGGAATTTCCCGAAAACGACCGGGCGGCATGGATGAATATGGCCACCGCCAAGCAAAAACTGTTTCAGGCCCAAACGATATTTATTGACCGTTTAGCTGAACATTTAGGCACAACGCTTGATGAACCGCCCGAGCAGGCCTCGCTGTTCTAATCTGTTATACTAGGGAACGATGGGCAATTATTACGTTACTACTTCTATTCCCTATGTCAACGGTGAGCCGCACCTCGGGCACGCTATGGAATTTATTATGGCTGACGTTTTGGCCCGGGCTGCCCGCCAGCGAGGCGACACCGTTATCTTTAGCACCGGTACCGATGAACACGGTGGCAAAATTGCCGAAAAAGCTGCCGAAGTAAAACTTGAGCCCAAAGAACTGGCCGACCAGATGAGCCAGCGGTTTGCCAAACTGGCCCAAGACCTGGAAATAAGCCAGGACCGCTTTATCCGGACCACTGATTCCGGCCACGAGCAGCGGGCCCAATTGGTCTGGAAAGCACTGGCCAAAGACATTTACAGAGGTAAATATGTCGGCTGGTACTGCACCGGCGACGAAGAGTTCTTTAGCGAAACGGTGGTAAAAGCCAATAACGGTATTTGCCCAGACCACAACCGGCCGTACGAAAAACTCGAGGAAGAAAACTACTTTTTTAAGCTCAGCGCCTACACCGAAAAGGTGACCGAAGCCATTGAAAGCGGCAAACTGCAGATTATTCCCGAAACCCGCCGCAACGAGATCTTGTCGGTACTGCGCGAAGGCCTGGAAGATATCAGCATTAGTCGGCCGAAAGACAAAATTAACTGGGGCATTCCGGTGCCCGGCGACAACGAACAGGTCATGTATGTCTGGTTTGAGGCGCTGATGAACTACATTACGGTACTCGGCTATCCTGAACACAAAGATTTTAAGGAGTTCTGGCCGGCGAACGTGCAGGTCGTTGGCAAGGGTATCCTGCGCTTTCACGCGGCTATTTGGCCGGCCATGTTGCTGGGCCTGGGCTTGCCAGTGGCCAAGCAACTGTACGTCCACGGCTACGTAACAGTCAATGATAAAAAGATGAGCAAGAGCCTCGGTAACGCCGTGTCACCCGACGACGTCATTGCCAAATATGGCCCCGACGCCTTCCGCTACTTTTTCTTGCGGCACATCCCCAGCTACGAAGATGGTGACTTTAACTGGGAGGCCTTTGACGCGGCTTACAACAACGAACTGGCCAACGAGCTCGGCAACGCTGTCCAGCGCACCGTGGCCATGATCGAAAAGTACCAAAAAGGTGTCATTGGTGACATCCCATCTGCCGAGCACGATCTTGCCCAGTATGAAGAAGCCTTGTCGCTGTGTAAGTTCGACCGGGCACTCGACGAAGTCTGGGAACAAGTCCGTGGCCTCAACCAATATATCGACGAAGAAAAACCCTGGGCCATTGCCAAAGAGGGCGATGAAGACCATTTGCGCCAGGTGTTGGCCTACCAAGCCAGCTCACTCCTTTCGATCGCCGACCTACTTGAGCCCTTCCTGCCTGCTACCTCGGCCAAGATAAAAGCTGTCTTTAGCGGCGGCATTGTCCGTCCCATTGAGGGCACCTTATTCCCCAAAGATGTTAGTTGATACGCATTGTCACATTCAGTCGGCCGGGCAGGCCGCTGGCGAGCGGATCACCCGCCAGATTTGGGAGAAACATCCGGATTTAACGGGCGATGTGCTGGTTAAAAACGCCGTTGAAGCTGGCGTGACGCGCATGATTTGTGTCGGTTGCGACCTGGCCGATAGCCAATTAGCCATAGATTTTGTGCAAAATCGTGAGAATTGTTCGGCATCCGTGGGTATCCATCCACACGAGGCGCAGCACTATGCCGGGAACCAACAAAAACTGGACGAATTCGCTGCTTTAGCGGGCCACAAGAAGGTGGTGGCGGTAGGTGAATGTGGTCTGGATTTGTATTACGAGCACTCACCAAAAGCGGCCCAAGTTGAGCTGTTAAGGTTTCAAATTACGCTTGCTTTAGAGCATGATCTACCCCTTATATTCCATGTCCGGGAGGCCTTTGCTGACTTTTGGCCAATCTTTGACGAATTCCAGGGAGTAAGAGGGGTTCTGCATAGCTATACCGACAATACCGAAAACTTGGCTAAAGCCATGGAGCGCGGATTGCACATTGGCGTTAATGGCATTGCCACGTTTGTAAAGGATCCGGCGCAGCTGGAAGTTTATAAAACTATACCGCTGCAAAGATTACTACTAGAAACAGACGCGCCCTTCTTGACGCCTACCCCATATCGTGGTAGTATAAACGAGCCAAAACACGTGGGTACTATTGCTGAATGTATGGCCAGCTTACGAGGCGAAAGCCTCGAGCAGTTTACTGTTGCCACAACCAGCAATGCCCGCCAGCTGTTCGGCATCTAATAAAAGTCTTATGAACTCATTATTTTCACCAGAATCAAGCCCATCTGAAAGGCGTAATGGCTGGAGCCACCGCCTAAATGTTATTAACGCTGCCGAAAGGTTTGCCGAACACAGTATGATGGTTGAACATGGCGATTTATCACAGTCTGATGCGCAAGTGGTGCAGCTTCGCCCGCCAGCCAATACTGAAGTAGTAGCTGGCCAGGCAATTGCCCAAGTAGCACGTTATGACCAGTATGAGCAAACAGCCGAACGCCGCCAGTTGGATGAATTGCGACGCATAGCCCAGAGCGAAGCCCAGGGAGCAGCCGATTATGAAATTCCTGCCTAAAATATTACCTCGCAGCGCTGAAGAGCGCCAAGCCGAAGTTGACCGTCGCCTGATCCGCCAGGAAGCCAAGCTAGGCGGGCAATTATTTGGCTCCGTTCCCGAAGGCCATAGCCGCCAGTTCTTTTGCCTTGACGAACACACCTGGGTCTGGCATGAAGAATGGCTGCAAAACGGTGAACGCCAGGCCATGACCACTCACTACACCATGCGCCCCGACGGTGTACTCAAATCCCAAGACGGCCATTACAGGCGGCTCTCTAGTCAGGAAGCTCGCAATCTGTATAGGGCAATCAAAATCTACCACCGGCGAATCACAACCGAGTACCAACGCTTACTGCAAGCCGCCTAGCCTATACTGAAACAGGTATGTCCGACCCGGCCATTTACTTGGATTATGCAGCTGCAACACCTATGGATGCATCGGTGTATACGGCGATGCAGCCGTATTTGAGCCAGCAATTTTATAACCCTTCAGCGACTTACCTGGCGGCAGTTGGCGTACACAAAGACTTGGAAGCCGCTCGTGCAAAAGTTGCTCATTGGCTGGGCGCACGGTCCAGCGAGGTAGTCTTTACCGCTGGCGGCACCGAAGCTAATAATTTGGCGATGCATGGCATTATGCGCCACTATCCGGAAGCTAATGTGGTAGCGAGCGCTGTTGAGCACGAGTCGGTTCTGGTCCCAGCCCGTGAGTATGACTGCCGCGAAGTAGCAGTCCAACCCGATGGCCGGCTCGATGTCGCGGATTTGCGGTCTAGCATTGATGATAAAACCGTACTGGTAAGTGTTATGTATGCTAATAACGAAGTCGGCACCATCCAACCAATCCGTGATATCGCGGCTCTGGTTGTCGAGGTGCGACGCGCCCGCCAGGCGGCCGGTAACAAATTGCCATTGTATCTGCACAGCGACGCCTGCCAAGCCGCCAACTACCTGGACCTGCACGTGGCCCGTCTGGGTGTTGATTTGCTAACCCTCAACGGTGGTAAAATCTACGGCCCCAAACAGAGCGGCGTGCTGTTTGTAAAAGCCGGCCTGGTGCTGCAGCCCTTGATCAGTGGTGGCGGCCAGGAACGGGGTTTACGCAGCGGCACGGAAAATGTCGCCGCAGCCATTGGTTTTGCCGCGGCGTTTGATCTGGTGCAGGCCAAACGCCACGAAGAAGCCACCCGTTTGCAGGCGCTGCAAAACCAGTTTTTTGATCTGTTAATGCAGCAAATTCCGACCGCCACCATTAACGGCTCGTACAAATACCGCTTGCCGAACAATGTCCACGTAACTATTCCCGGCCACGATAACGAGCGGTTGCTCATCAGTCTTGACGAGGCAGGCATTATGGCGGCTGCCGGTTCAGCCTGCAGCGCGAGTGACGAAGAGCCATCGCACGTGTTGCGGGCCATGGGTTTAAGTGACGCTGAAGCCCAAGCCAGCCTACGTTTTACCATGGGGCAACCAACGACAGCTGAGATGGTTGGCCAGGCCGTCAAAATACTCAAGCGAGCCGTCGCCTAAGCTAAGCAAAAGCGGTATACTGCTCAGCAGTTATGCGCACACCAAAAGCTGTCTTGCTAGTCCTGCTTGTGTTCGGCCCGCTTGGTCTTGGGTTGTTGAGCGCGCTGCCGGCTGGAGCCGCTAGCTCTGGTTCAAGCATTTCAGCTTCAGTCACACAGAGCTACAATGCCGATAACTCAGTACAGGTTGGCATGATCGTCAAGCTCAAGGATAAAGACCCCAGCAGCGTGGAGCCACTGACGGCCGATAAAATCCAAGCCATGCTTGGCGTGGTGGTGCCTACAGATACGGCCGCTATTGTACTAACACCACAGACCGTCACACATCAGCAAGTCCTGGTGGCTACCTCTGGCCACTATTCGGTGCTCGTCAGTAATCAAGGCGGAGCTATCAAAACCGGAGATTATGTCACCATTTCCGCCTTGACCGGTGTGGGTATGAAAGCCAGCGAAAACCAGACGGAGGTTATTGGCAAGGCCGCCGGCAATTTTGATGGTACAGCAAATGTTATTGGCACGGTTACGCTGAAAGACCAAGTCGGGCATAGTAGCCAGGTATCGCTCGGGCAAGTCCCGGTGGACATGGCCATATCACACAATCCCTTGTACCAAAAGGCCGCCGATTATGTGCCCGGCTTTTTAGCCAAAGCCGCCCAGACTATCGCCAGCAAGCCGGTGAGTGTCGCCCGTATCTATTTGTGCACCACGCTGTTGGCTATAACGGCCATAGTGACTGGCAGTATGCTCTATGGCGGCGTCCATAGCGGCATGATCGCCGTTGGCCGCAACCCCCTATCCAAAAAGTCAATTATTCGTAGCCTCATCCAGACCGTCATTGCGGGGTTGATTATTTTTATTGCCGGCATATTTGCGGTATACTTACTCCTGAAGCTTTAGCATTTTATAGGCGTATGGACATGGTGGGTAAACAAACATGACAATCTGGTGGCTGGTGCTCATTCTGGCTTTCCTGGCTAGCGTGGGCATTGCTTTTATTTGGCTGGTGGTACGGATTGGCAATGGCGCCCATAAAGGGGCTAAACAGTCAGACTCTATCGAAGAAGCCGCCGAAAACGATGTTGAGCACATCTTTAACCAAGAATTCCGCGAAGAGTTACGCAACCGCGGTCGGTTACACTTTGAAAAGATTATTGGCGATAACGCTATGTTCTTGCAGCAAGATTTGCGTTTGACTACCTCGCAGCTCAACGAGTACATGAAGAGCGAAATTACTCGCAAACTGCAGGAGGAGTTTAACAAGTACGAGGAGTCCATCATGGACGCCAAGCAGCTGGCCATTGATTCGATACAAAAGACAAATGCCGCTATTGATGAGCAACGGCGAATCATGGGCCAGCAAGTCCAGGAAGAAATTGTCGCTACCAAGCAGCAATTGCTAAAACGCTTCGAGCAAAATATGACAGATATCGTGAATCACTACGTGCT
>CAZOYN010000035.1:0-8889 GCA_964584135.1 uncultured Candidatus Saccharibacteria bacterium
GGTTGGCCTCGACCCGAACAAGTTATATGCCACCTGTTTTATTGGCGACCAAGCACATAACATCCCCAAAGACGCAGAGAGCGGTGAAATCTGGAAAAAACTGTACGCCGATAAAGGCATTGACGCCAAAGAAATCGAGATCGGTTCTGAAGCCCAGGGCTACGAAATTGGCATGCAAGGTGGCCGGATATTTTACTACGACGCTGCCAAAAACTGGTGGTGCCGGGCCGGTAAGATTGATGACATGCCAGCTGGCGAGCCGGGCGGCCCGGACAGCGAAATCTTTTACGAATTCGATTTTATCCAGCATGACCCAAAATATGGTGCCAATTGCCACCCGAACTGCGACTGCGGCCGATTCCTGGAAATCGGCAACAATGTGTTTATGGAATACCTCAAAACCGACACTGGTTTCGCTAAGCTACCCAAGCAAAACGTCGACTTTGGCGGCGGGCTAGAGCGCATTGCCGCCGCCCAACTCAATAACCCAGACATCTTCCAGATCAGCTTACTACGCCCCATCATTGATAAAGTAGAGGCTATTTCCGGCAAAACCTACGGCTCACACACCGAAAGCATGCGGGTGATTGCCGACCATCTGCGGGCCGCCACTTTCCTGGCCGTGGACGGCGTAACCCCCACCAACAAGGAGCAGGGCTACGTCATGCGCCGCCTATTGCGCCGGGCCATCCGCTTTGCCTTTGAACTGGGTATTGAGCAAAACTTCCTAGAACAGGTCGTCCCGGTAATTACCGGCATATACCAGGGAGATTACCCGGAAATTTCCCTGAACCAGGCCAAAGTTATAGAGTCACTGGTGAAGGAAGAAAAAGCTTTCCGCCAAACCCTCCGCAAAGGCCTCGCCGAGTTCCGGAAATTGGCCGACCAAGAACTAACCGGCGAGACAATCTTCAAGCTTTACGACACCTACGGGTTCCCCGTTGAATTAACGCTAGAAGAAGTGTTCAAGAATAACTGGGAACTTGATTCGCGTTGGCGAAAGGAATTTGACAGGAAGATGGCCGAGCAGCGCGCTCGGTCACAAACGGCCAGCAAGGGGGTTTTTAAAGGCGGTTTGGGCGGCCACACGTTGCAGCACAAAAAGTACCACACCGCCACGCACTTGATGTACCAAGCGCTGCGTGACGTGCTAGGTGGCCACGTTATCCAGCGCGGCTCTAACATTACCGAAGAGCGCCTACGGTTTGACTTTAGCCACCCCGAAAAATTGACACCTGAACAGATCAAACAGGTGGAAGCTATCGTGAACGAGCAGATCCAAAAAGATCTTAAAGTATCATTTGAAGAATATCCCACCAAGGTGGCAATTGAAGAAAAGGGTGCCCTGGGGCAGTTTGGTGACCGCTATGGCGACACCGTCAAAGTCTACAAAATGATTGCCGACGGCGCCGACAAGCCGTTCAGCTTTGAAATCTGCGGCGGCCCGCACGTAGACCACACTCTAGAGCTAGCGGAAGGCGGCAAACGTTTTAAGATTATTAAAGAAGAATCCAGCTCAAGCGGCATCCGCCGGATTAAGGCTGTGCTAATGTAAGCGCGGCAGAAATTTATCAATTGACGAAGCTGTAACTTGCTGCAGTGTATCAATTATCAATTCAGCATTCTCTGGGCCAAAGACTTCAGGCCGAACCCGATTGCCAGTCTCCACAACTTCAAAGCTGGCCTGGCAGATACGGTCGAGTGACGGCGAGTAGGTGACACGCTGTAATAAAGGATTGGTAGCTCTAATTGCCAGACTGCCCGGCGTAAAACTATCTTGATCGGGGACTTTATCGCCGCCTCCATAATATTTAGCCGTCATGCGATAAAGAACATCGTAGTCAAGTTGCGGATATTTTATTAAGCGTTCGATGACAAATTCTCGATGCGACTGGCGAGGATTCTCGTTTTCAGCAAAGCCGACTGCTCCATAGACTTCTATGAGGGCCCCCTGGGCTGCAGCTTCTTGTTCGACCGGCAACATGTCAATACCGCTTGACAGTCGGTGCTCTAAGCGATGTTTACCATGCTTATCGCCAATATAACCTATCAAACGCCGGAAACGGGTATAGAAATGGGCATCTGGCTTATCAACTTCTGGATCGTTGGCTAGGCTGTTTAGTAAGTCCAAGACAGACCAGCCGTCAATAATGGTTAATTGTCTACCAGTGTTAGTCAGAACTTCAAAGCTATGCCAGCTGCTGTCCGGTATGGCCATCAACACAATACCTTGCAAAGACAAGTTGTCACTTAATTTGATCATCATTGTCGGCTGCCGTCCATAACGCTGTTCAAAACCGGCTTCAAAACCCAGGCTATAAGCTGGTACTGACACTTCCTCAAATACTTCGTCGTCTAGTAAAGCCGCCAATTCTATCTCGAGGTCCCTAAACTCATTTTTAATTTGCAATAGTGTTGTAACTCTAACTTTGTTCCAGGCGGGAATTATATCGGTTGGCAGCCCCCGAATAATAGGAGTAGTGATTTCGTCAGCGTTGGCAACATCAATTATTGAATCCGAATAATGCTCGATCAGCTCAATCAGTTCATGGTTATCTGGTAAGTCGGCAAGGGTATCCAAGGCTTCAGTTATAGCGGTGGCTTGGTTGATTTCGGCTTCCAGCGAAGATGATGCTTCGCCCGAGCAACTGGCTCTATGCATAGGTTATATAAACAATATAATACATGTGTGTTTTAGTCAAGATTTCAGCAAAACTACGCCCTATGTGGTCAAAATAGAGGTTCGCTTGGATTATCATTGGCTAGCCACACCTGGGGTGCTGTAGGCTGTCGCTGTGCTAAAATAGTGCATATGCTTGAAAAGTTTAAGACTGTTGGCGTTGCTGTGGCCCAGCGAGCCAAAGCCGGTGCCTCCAAAGCTTCTGCCAAAGTTCGCGAAAGAGCAAGTAAACCCACTGAACAATACCTGGTGGCCCTAGATGTTGGCACCGAGTACGTCAAAGCCCTGATTGGCCACGTCCACCCGTCGGACGGCACCATAGATATCATCGGTGTTGGCCGGGCCCACCAAAGTTTAACCGATATGCAGGCTGGCGCCATCTCTGACATTGCCAGCGTTGTCGAAAACTGCGATAAAGCCCTGAATGAAGCAGAAACCCAGGCCGGCGTCAGTGTGCGCACAGCTATTATTGGCATTGCTGGTGAGTTGGTAAAGGGCACAACAACCACCGTCAGGGTCACCCGCAAGCAGCCCAGCAAAACCCTAGATATTTCTGAGATGGAAAAAATCATCAGTCTGGTTCAGGAACGGGCCCAAAAACGGGCTAAACAGCAACTGGCCTGGGAGCTGGGCGGCAAAGAGGTTGAAGTCCGCCTGGTAAACAGTGCCTTGGTCAGCATTGAAATTGATGGCTATCCGGTCACCAACCCCATCGGTTTCCAGGGTAAAGACGTGGTGGTGCAGCTATACACGGCCTTCGCGCCGATGATCCATATCGGCGCCCTGGAAAAAACCGCCCAGGAGCTGGATCTGGACCTGTTGGCTGTGGCGGCCGAACCCTTTGCGGTGGCCCGGGCAGTCATTGGCAACATCCCCAACCAGTCCTTAAGCGCCATCCTCATGGATGTTGGTGGTGGTACCACCGATATTGCCGTGGTCAATGACGGCGGCGTCCAGGGCACCAAGATGTTTGGCATTGGTGGCCGGGCTTACACCCATGCCGTGGAACGCGACCTGGGCGTGGAATTTAAACAGGCCGAAGCCTTAAAGCTTGGCCTCAGCACTAATAAAATCCCTGCCCAAAAACGCCCGGTACTAGAGGCCGCCTTAAGCAAAACGGCCGACGTTTGGATTGGCGGCATTGAGCTGGCTCTCAGCGAGTTCCCCAAACTCGACCACTTGCCACACCGCATGTTCTTGTGTGGTGGTGGCTCATCGCTTGACCTCTTAATGGACCGCTTGGAAAAGACCGAGTGGTACAAGAGCTTGCCGTTTACCCGCAAACCAAGCGTGCATCACATCCGCCCTGAGCAGGTCGCTGGAATGACAGACAAAACCGAAGCTGTTAACGACCATACCTATATCACGGCAATGGGCTTATTACGGGTCGGCATGGACACCATGCAGTTTAGTAGTGGTGCTGCGGCCAGTATTCGCGATAAAATAGATAAGATGCTACGAACCTGACCCATATGGCAACCGCACCCAAAGACACTATCTACATCGACATAGATGACGAAATCACCGGCATCATTGATAAATTGCGTGCCAGCGGCGGCAAAGTCGTGGCCTTAGTTTTGCCAAAGCGGGCGGCGGTATTCCAAAGCATTGTCAACATGAAGCTGCTTAAGCGTGCGGCCGATGAAACGAAAAAGAACGTCGTGCTTATCACTTCTGAAGCCGGCTTGCTACCCCTGGCCGGAGCTGCCGGTATACACGTTGCCAAAACTCTGGCATCCAAGCCGGAAATTCCCCAACCGCCTCAGGCTGACGATGGCAGCGAAGAAACCGTCCAAGAAAGCGATGCTGACGCAGGGGTTACGGCCAACGCTGGCAACCAGCCAATTGGCAAACTGGCCGGGCTAGCCACCGCTGGCGCCGTTGACGATATGGAGACGCTCGAACTCGACGATGACGAAGCGCCGGAAAACGCTGACGATGGGCCGGCTGGGAAAGCTACACCTGCAACCACTAAGAAAGATAAAAAACTGCACATCCCTAACTTTGAACGCTTCCGCTTGCTGCTTGCCGGCGGCGTCCTGTTATTCATCTTGCTGGTCTTTGGCCTTGTCCAGGCATTGTCGGTGCTGCCCAAAGCCGTCATTTCCATCAAAACTGACGCCACCAATCTCAATGTCAACCTAAGCCTGACGGCCGACTCTGGTACAACCAGTTTTGATCCCGCCGGCCGGGTATTGCCCGCCAAACAAGTCAGCCAACAAAAAACCTACACCCAGCAAGCCCCCGCCTCCGGCCAAAAAAACAATGGCAACAAAGCCAGCGGCAGCATCACGGTTACAAATTGCGGTGGATCAAGCATCGACATACCCGCCGGTACTGGTTTCAGTTCGGGCAGCTTCACGTTTATTAGCCAGACATCGATATCAGTCCCAGCCAGTAACTACACCTTTAGTCACCAGTGTAAAAACGATGGCACGGCCACCACCAACGTCATTGCCCAAGGTGCTGGATCGGCCTACAACCTAAGTGCCGGTGCGTACTCAATAGCTGGTAGTCCAGCCTATGCGACAGCCCAAGGCTCGGCGATGACCGGCGGCACGGATAACATTGTTAAGGTCATTAGCCAGGCGGATATTGATAGCGCCAAGTCGAAAATTAATACTACGGACACAACGGTGAAGCAGGCTTTGCAAAACCAATTGGTACAAGCCAGCTTGTACGCTATCGGTGAAACCTTTAACGCCGGCACTCCAGCCGTTACCACTTCGGCCAATGTTGGCGATACCGTTGACTCGGTGACGGTAACAGAGCAGGTGACCTATACCATGCTTGGCGTACATGAAACCGACCTGAAGGCCGTGGTTGATATAAATGTCAAGGGTCAGATTGACACCGCTAAGCAGATTATTTTGAGTGAGGGACTGGAGGCCGCCAGCTTTACTGTCCAGAGTACCGATGGTAAGTCGGCCCAACTGAGCATGCAAACGGTGGCTGTGGCCGGCCCGGACCTCAACGTCCAGACGCTCTTGAAGCAGGTGGCCGGCAAGAAGCCAGGCGATATTAAGAGCCAGCTGCAGGGCAACCCTGACGTTACCCGGGTGGATGTTAAGCTGAGCCCGTTCTGGGTCACATCAGTACCGAAAAACACTAAAAAAATAACCATAACTATTGCTAAGCCAACTGTCACTAAGCCAAACAGTGCCAATGCCAACCCGTAAATCTATACTAGCCCTTGACTTTGGTAAAAAGCGGATCGGCGTGGCGATTACCCGGTTGGTGACACGTTTGCCCAGGCCGCTGGTAACGCTCGCTGCCGGCGACCATTTGCTGGCTGAACTAGAAGCTATTATTACTGGCGAGTCAGTCGTGGCGATTGTGGTTGGTTTGCCACGCAACCTCGAGGGTAAACCAACGGACCAAACGGCGGCGGCCCAGGCTTTCGGGAAACAATTACTCGAGCTGGGTCTACCAGTTTACTTTCAAGATGAGGCGTTAACCTCGCGCAAGGCTGAAGCTGAGCTACAAAGCCGCCGTAAGCGCTATAGCAAAGAGGCAATCGATGCTTTGGCGGCCACCTATATCTTGGAAGACTTTTTACTGACCCACCCGGAGCTTCAGCTGTAATGGCCAGGTACCGGCGCTACAAGCCGCGCCGCCGCTTATTTAGGATGCTGTGGCTGGCCGCGGCGTTACTAGTCGTTGTCTTGGCGGGGGCTGGCCTCTGGGTACGTCACGCGTACATAACTGGCCTGGCTCCGGTTAGCAGTGACCCCAAAACCCAGATTTTTACCGTTACAAGCGGTAGTTCGGTGCGTAAGATTGCGGGCGACCTGCAAAGCCAACACTTGATCCGCAGCGCCTGGGCCATGGAATGGTACACCCACGGCAAAAACGTAAGCGGCGCGCTCCAAGCCGGCAGCTACGCGTTCGCGCCCGACCAAGGTACCCAGGCGATTGTTAGTATCTTGAGCAAGGGCAGGGTGTCTACGCAACTGGTGACTATCTTGCCCGGCCGGCGGATTGACCAAGTCCGGGCCGATTTGATTAACGACGGCTTTGCGCCCGGTGATGTCGACCAGGCCCTGCAACCTGGGTTATATGCCGATTTGCCGGTAGTCAGCCTGTTGCCAGCCGGTACCGGGACACTCGAGGGGTTATTATGGCCGGATTCCTTCCAAAAAGACGCCAGCACACCGGCCTCCCACATTATTCGGGAATCGCTAGTAGAAATGCAGCAGCACCTAACACCAGATGTGACCGCCGCTATTCATGCTGAGGGTTTGAGCACCTACCAGGGGCTGACCCTGGCTTCGATTATCATCCAAGAGGTAGGCAAATCGGCCGACCAGACTCAGGCGGCCCAGGTGTTTCTGACCCGCCTGCAAAGGGGGATGATGCTCGGTTCTGACCCAACCGCCAAATATGGCGCGGTGATTGCTGGCCATGCTCCCGATTTAACCTATGATTCCCCTTATAACACGCTGTTACACAGCGGCTTGCCGCCAACGCCCATCAGCACCATAAATAGCAGCTCGCTGGCGGCTGTGGCTCACCCGGCTAACACCAACTGGCTGTACTTTGTGGCTGGTGATGACGGCACCACTTACTTCTCGACCAACCTCCAGGACCACCAGGCCTTAACCCAAAAATATTGTCACAAACTGTGCAGCCCATAAACATGAGCGCTATCTTGAAAATTTGCCCTGATTTGCTATAATTGTTTGGTAACTTTATAGGGGTCGGACAGAGGTCACTCTCTGAGGTTACACCTGTTAAGACATTGCAACTAAAGAGGAGCTTGTATTAGTACAACGCCTTCGTTAACTGAGCGCCTGGCACTGCCCCAATCACGGCAATCAACCCGGCTCTATCGCAAAATCCAGCTCAAATTTCGCCGTAATAATAGCGCGCGCAAGCGTGCCGTACGGCTTAGTTTGTTAGTGTCAAATGTCGTCATTTTGGCGGTCATCTTGGCTTTTGTACTGCAAACTTCACACACCACTACCAGCGTAACAGCTAAACCAGTGGCCTTGGCCAACGCCGCCGACACCACCGCTGTTAACCCGGTTGACCAACTGTCATCAGCCAATATTGCGCTAACCGTTGCCCGCCTGAGCAGCCTGCCCGAAACCACGGCTATTACTAACCAGGCCGACTCCCAAGCCACCCAGTTAACCATGGCACCCACCAATGACAACGTCGTTGCCAAGCCACAAGTTGTAGCCACTGCGCTCAAATCGCGGGCTGACATCCAGACCTATACCGCCCAGGCCGGCGATAGCATTAGTAGCATCGCCACTAAATTCGGTATTACCTCAGATACAGTGCGCTGGTCTAATAGCCTGGTGAGCAATAACGTGCCAGCCGGCACCAAGCTGGTTATTTCACCAATCAATGGCCTGGTGTATACCGTTAAAGCTGGCGATACGGCCGATAGCCTGGCTGCGAAGTTCAAAGCCAACAAGGACCAGATCATTGCCTTTAACGATGCCGAGCTTACTGGTATCGCCGTTGGCGAGCAAATTATCATCCCGAATGGTACACAGGCGACCGCTGTTACTTCATCTAGTTCACGGTACACAGTCTCTGGCTTTGCCTGGGGCACTGGCGCACTGTTTGGTGGTAACGGCTACGATTACGGCTACTGTACCTGGTGGGCCGCCCAGCAACGCTTGAATCACGGCCAACCTATGCCAACTAACCTGGGTGACGCCTGGAGCTGGAAGTACCGCGCTCCGGCTGCCGGCCTGAGCGTTAGCGGCACCCCTGTTGCCGGGGCAATTATCTGGTTCAACATGGCCTACCCTGGGCACGTTGGTTACGTGGAGTCGGTGAATGCCGACGGCAGTATTACTATTTCCGAAATGAACATGCGCGGTTGGGGCGTGGTTGACCGCCAAACTATATCACCTGACCAATTTGGCAACTACGCCTTCATTAACTAACCCATGAGTTTTGTTGATAAAGTCCAGGTGTCGGCGGCGGCTGGCAAGGGCGGTGACGGCAAGTTGAGCTTTCGGCACGAGAAGTTTATAGATAAAGGTGGCCCCGACGGCGGTGACGGCGGTGACGGCGGTGACGTAGTGCTGTTGGCTAGCAACAACCAAAACACCCTTGCCGCGTTCCGTTACCAAAAAGAACTTCGAGCTGAGCCGGGCCAGCCCGGCAGCCAAAACCGCAAGCATGGCCGCAGCGGCCAGGATTTACTGGTAGCGGTGCCGGTTGGCACGGTCGCAACAGATAATTCA
>CAZOYN010000036.1:0-8640 GCA_964584135.1 uncultured Candidatus Saccharibacteria bacterium
GCCAAATACGGAGAGGTACCCAAGAGGCTGAAGGGGTCGGTTTGCTAAATCGATAGGGGGGAGCAATCCCCCGCGAGGGTTCGAATCCCTCCCTCTCCGCCATATATTTTTGTTTAGGATCGATGGTACAATAACGCTAATGGCAGAGACAGATGTGGCGCAAGACACTACGCCAGCCCCGCAGGCTGACCAAACCGGCGACGGGGCTGCTACCTGGGCAGCCATGGAATTTATCGCCCACCAAAAAACAGCCGGGTGGTATGGCTTGCTCATGATTGCTGCCCTAGGCGCGGCTGGCCTGATTTATATGCTAACGAGAGATATTATTTCATCGAGTGTTGTCATTGTGGGCGGGGTGGTGCTGGGCGTGTACGCTGCCCGTAAGCCCCGTGAAGTGCAGTATCGCGTTGACAGTGGTGGCGTCACGGTCGGCTCTAAGTTCCATACCTACGAAGAGTTCCGTTCGTTTGCCATCGTGCCCGAGGGCGCAGCCCAGAGCATTATTTTTGCGCCGCTGCAGCGCTTTGCTCCGCTCACCACCATTTATTATCCGCCTGAGCATGAAAACAAGATTGTTGACATTCTCGCCGACCATCTGCCATTTACTGAGCACAACCACGACGCCGTCGACCGGCTCATGCGCCGTATTCACTTCTAAAGAAAACCACCCGCTTGAGCGCGGGTGGTTGGCGGGTCAACAGGTTCAGAAACTAAGAGCGTCCGAGGCGCTCCTTGCGATATAGCTTGCGTTCCATCCGGGCAATGAAGTCACGCTTCCGAGAACGGTTATCCCACTTCTCGAAATTATCCATGACTTGTTCTGCTTCTTCACCGGACATAGCCATCCTCCTTTTATGTTTGTGCCAACCATTATTGTGCTTATGGCTTGGTAGGAGCTGTAAAGATTTTCACATAGTGGAAAAAGTGTGCTGTAATTGAGGATACGTCGTGAATATCATAGAAAAAACCATCCATACATTCGATAGCTTCCAGCGTCGGCACCACGTGCCTGGTTTTGCCATCGCGGTGATTAAAAAATACAGTGACGACCAGGCCGGCCACCAAGCGGTGCTACTGACCTACTATGCCTTTTTGTCACTATTTCCCCTTCTGCTTATTTTGACTACGCTGGCTGGATCGCTGGCTAGTCAGCCCCATTTACAGCAGACAATCATTACAGGCGTCACCAGTTACTTCCCGGTGCTTGGCGGCCAGTTATCAGACCACGTACATACTTTGCACAAGAACGGACTGGCGCTGATAGTCGGCTTTCTCTTCCTGATTTATGGTGCGCGGGGTATTGCCGATGCCTTCCGCGGCGGAGTGAACACCATTTGGGGCGTCCCGCGCAACCAGCGCGATGGCTTCCCAAAGTCGTTCTTAAAGAGCTTGGCTTTATTGCTATTCGGCGGTGCCGGCTTCCTGGTGGCTTCCATCAGTGCCGGTTTGGCAAGCTCCGCCGGCCACGGCGCTGCTATCCGCCTGCTATCATTACTGATAAATGTTTTTATCTTGTTTTGGTTGTTCAGCTTCTTGATAAATATGAGCTTGCCGCGCCATGTTTCGCTCAAAGATACTGAAGTTGGGGCGCTGGCGGCTGCCATTGGCCTCGTGATCTTGCAGGCGGCGGGCAGCTACATCTTAGGGCGTACACTGAAAAACCTCGACGCCCTCTATAGCTACTTTGCACTGGCGCTCGGCCTACTGTTCTGGATATACCTGCAAGCTCAGGTGCTGTACTACGCCATGGAGATAGCAACTGTACGTGCCCAAACATTGTGGCCACGCAGTTTGACTGATAAGGATATTTAGACGACTAAATACCTTCGCCACCAGGCTTCTGCCTGGATCGCTTTGGTGTGGGTGACTCGCTTCCCTCCCATAACCTACTCCTCCCGTCTACATAGGTTACTACTTGCAGCATACGGCCAACAGCTGAGACTTAGCTGTTAATTTTCTTACAACGGCCACGGTCAGTAAGAATTATGACTGTAAGCTATCGTCTGGGCGGTTATCATACTATCTATTAAGTGGATGGGAAGGACTTCTATGAACCTGGAAGCGTATTTTGATCGTTTGCAAAAATTAGCTAATCCCGACAAGCGGCGCAAGCCAGTAATTAAAAAACCAGAGAGTACAGGGCCGCCACCCCTGCCACGCCCATAAGCACGGTGATTGCCCAGCCGAATACGGTCGTAGAGGTCTTGTTGACCCACTTCCCCATAACCCGCTTATTGCTGCTAATAAGCACTATTAGTGCCAGCACCAGCGGTGCCACAATACCGTTGGCCACCGCGGAGTAGATCAGGGCCTTTATGGGGTCAAGCCCAATAAAGTTCAGCCCCAAGCCAATCAGCATGGCAATAATGATCACCCCATAAAAAGCATGCGCCTGGCGCAGGTTGCGGTACAGGCCTTCTTCCCAGCGGAAGCTCTCGGCCGCGGCGTAAGAAGCCGAACCGGCCAAAACCGGGATGGCTAACAGCCCGGTGCCAATAATGCCGAGGGCAAATAACAGGTAGGTTTGGTTGCCGGCAAAGGGCCGCAGGGCTTCGGCCGCCTGCGAGGCCGTGGCAATATGGGTGACGCCATGGGTAAACAATAAGGCACCACAAGTGGCAATAATAAAGAACATCACCACGTTGGACAGGAACATGCCCGACCAAACGTCAATCCGCATGCTTTTCACTGCTTCTGGCGTGGTGCCTTGGCGCAGGGCCACCGTGGTCTTACCCTGCAAGATTTGCTCCTCCACCTCTTGCGAAGTCTGCCAAAAGAATAGGTAGGGCGAAATCGTGGTACCCAGGATAGCACAGATCAGCAGCAGCTGGTCCTTGCTAAAGGTTATATGAGGCACCACGGCGTGCCGCAGCACGGTACTCCAGTTTAAATGGGCCAGAATAGCTGAGCCAATGTAAGCGAACAGGATCAGCGCTAGCCACTTCAGGTAGCGGGCATACCGGGCATAGGGCGTAAAAATCTGCAAGCCAAAACTAACGAGCGTAAAGCTTAAGACCAGCCAGCCGAAGCTCCAGCTGGGGTGTAATAGCTGCACGCCTTTAGCCATGGCGCCTAGGTCGGCGCCGATGTTGAAGGCGTTAGCGGCAAATAATAAGAGGGCAGACAGGTAAATAATCCGCCGCGAAAAGTGCAGCCGGATATTGCCAGCTAGACCGCGACCGGTCACCAGTCCGATGCGGGCGCACATCTCTTGTACGATGGCCATTAAGGGGTAAGTAAAGGCCGCCAGCCATAACAGTCCAAAGCCGTACTGGGCCCCCGTTTGCGAATAGGTGGCAATGCCGGATGGGTCATCATCTGAGGCTCCAGTGGTCAGGCCCGGCCCCAGCATGTGCCAGTAATCCTTACCTCTTTTAACCACGTCTACCGGTGGTAGGTTGTGGCTGAGCTGCTCGCTGATCTGGATGGTCTCGTCAAGCAATTGGGCTGGGAGTTCGACGCTTTTTTTGAAGTAATCTTTTTTCATTTTGTTCGGGATACTCGCTCGCTTCACTATACAACATAATCCGCTTGTGTGTAATCAACCCCCTACTAGTTGCAAAGTAGCAATTAATGGCAGATGGTCAGAGACATCAAGATCGGGGCAATCTTTAGCGACTACCTTAATATCGTTACTCACAAATATCATATCGACTGCAGCACTGGCATAGCCCGGGTTGTCTTTTCGGCGCATATTAAAAGTTGTAGGTAGCGTGTTGCCAAATACGCTCTTTAGCTGTTTTTCGATGTTTAAGATTGCCGGGTTGGTAGGTTTTACATTTGTATCGCCAGCGAGGATAACCTTTTGTTTGCCGGTCACCGATTTAACAATGACCTTACTCATATTTTTTCTAGCTTCAGTAAAGTCCTCACCATTTAAATCCCATACGCCATGAAAGTTGAATACATGCACCTTACCGGCAGAGGTATCGAGCAAAACACCCTGCAAGTTACGGGAAATTGTTGGAAAGTTTTCTGGTAATCCCACGTAATTTTCGTCTAAAGGGCGGTCGAAAAAAATAGTTTGGCTTTCAATAATCGGGAACTTAGAAAATATTGCGTTTCCTTGGGGAATTCTGCCCTCTTGCCGGTTGTCGATAAATTCAGGCGCATAGTCATGGGCAAGATAACCTAGTTGCTTCCTCAAGATGCTGAGGCTACGGAACTTCTTAGGCAAAGTGGGCTCTCTGCCGTCATAAACTTCTTGCAACATGACTACATCGGCATCTGCCTGTTTGATAAAGCTGAGCGCTGCTTCAAAAAGTTCACCGCCATTCCACAAATTCAGTACAAGTACCTTCAGCTCCATGCACCCACTATATTATAAATTAGGCGGCGCGGAGCTGCTTTATGGTCGCCATAGCGCCTTTAATCAAAGCTTCTGACGTAGCGGCTTTAGGCGGTTCGATTGTCTTGCGCCCCAGAATTGCTTCTAGCCTATCAATACGAGGGTACAAAGTTGTAGATGGGGCCAAGCGTATACTTTGCCCTTCGACTTTATCCTCACTGAGCTTCTCCATAAGAGCTGCCCGTTCTTCCACTAGTTGAGCTGCGGCATCTGGGCTGAGGCCTTTATAGTATCGAAAGCCATCAAATGTATTAAGACCAGGCACTTCCTCGGGGCCTTTATAGTGCACTGATACAGCTACCCCTTTGCCTCGGAAGCCCGCGTGGTGCACCTCGGTGCTATCAAAGCGCTGCGAACCAAGTGGCGCAACATGTGTTACCGAGCGACTCAGTATGAGCCCGGTCCCAAGGTTAGAAGGTATATACACCGGCCGCTGGCCATCTCCCAGATCACCGATGTTCATTGCTACAACTGCCCGTTCTTCTACAGGCAGCCCTTTTAGACGTGAGGCTTCATCGGGTATCACAGCGTAGCGTGTCAGAATTTGGTGTGTGCCTTCTGGCGCGTACCATGAACTACATGCGTCACGTGCGTGGGCATGTGGTTCTTCATCGCCAGGATAATCTTCGTGATAAAAGTTTAACTGCAGGCTTGCCCGATGGGTTAGGTCATGCTTTCTTTTATCTATGGCTACTAACAAGCCATGAAACCCCGGAGGGTACCACTGCATAGCACCGACTGCGCTTTCAAACCGTTCGTCATTATTTATTACCCAGTCAAGATAATCTGACAATATTCCAGGATCCGGCTTATCTTTTAATTCCCAGAGATCAGGATAGCCCATGTGAGTGGTTGATGTATCGCTGGAGTGGCTACTCATCGCATAGATTATGCATCATTCTTATGTATTTGTCAATTAATGCATATTGATGCATTGATGCGTATATGCTAAACTATGCTTGAATCTATCTAAGGAAGGGGCAACTGTGCGTACAACTATTACACTGAATGACAAACTCTATCGGGCACTCAAACTTCGTGCCGCCGAGAGTAACGAGAGCATTTCTGCTATCGTGGAAGATGCCGTGAAGTATCAAATGCTTGAGGACCTAGAAGACATTGAGGAAGCAAAAAGACGTGAGAATGAGCCTACGCACTCATTCGATGAACTTGTGGCTGAGTTCAAAAAAGAAGGCCTACTCTAAAAATGGCTTTTAAGCTTGAATATAAAAGTAGTGTAAAAAAGGAGTTGCGCAAACTGTCTCGAGTAGATCGGAAAGTGATTGTTCATAAGATTGAGCTTCTCAAAAATGAACCTCAGCCTGAAGGTTCCGCAAAACTTAAAGGATCACGTGACCTGTTTAGGATCCGGCACGGCGACTACCGTGTTATGTATCAAATTAAGAAAAATATACTTGTAATTATTATTGTCAGGATAGGACACCGGCGGGAAATTTATAAGAATCTGTAATTTTAGATTTGAATTGGTGCGCGTGACAGGATTCGAACCTACGACCTTTGGCTCCGCAAGCCAACGCTCTATCCAGCTGAGCTACACGCGCTTATCTCAAAAATTTTGAGCAACAGGGGTAATCTTAGCACATTTCGCTGTTTCTGGCTAGGTTCTAGCATGCTTATATGGTTGCCAAGTTAGTAGTTACGAGCCGTCACGCAAAAACCGGTATGCCAGCTACTGGAATAATGTATCTTTGCGTTTAGAAACTGACCGGTTGCCTTTTCTTCGTAGAGACCGCGAAAATGTCAGAAAGGGTAACACAAAATACATGAATAGCAAGCCAATAAAAGCCAACGACACAACTTCACTGAGCAGAATATTTCCTGCTTTCTGGTGGGTGATTAGGCCACCAAGCAGAATCCATAAAACCTGTACGAGCAATAATCCTAACAGGACTTTGCTAGTCCGCCGCCCACTGGTTGTCCTTGCTTTTTCGCGCTCTGACGGCGAAACATGCGTTGACAAGGCCTTCATTATTACTATGAATAGAAAGACACTGAAAAAAACCACAGCCTCTTGATGCTGCCCGAGAGTCACCAACACAGCGAAGAACACAAGATAGATCAAACTGAAAACAACCATTGCTTGCCGGCGGCTCAGACGGTCTAAGCGGTTGTCTAGTCCTTGCTCAAGTTTAAATAAAAATCCTTTCATTATAGTAACTCCTTAACATATGGCTTAAAAAATACCGATGTAATATTACGCTCTACAAAAGCTGCCAAGATTCTCTGGCCTGTCTCTGTTAGGAAATAAACCTTCAAGTCTGGGCCGTTGGTGCCCGCTGCTTCCTTATAGTCAATCATTTCAACTTCTCGGTAACGGCGAAGGGCACGGTACATACTTTTGTCATCGGCAGTTAATGCTCCATTGGTGGCGTGGCTTATAAAGTCCTTTATCGCAGCCATGTGCTGTGGCTTGTGCTTGAGGGCGAGCATAATCCACATGGTTAGTTGCCCTTTCTTAAAGACAGCTTCCCAGCCTTCGAGTAATTGTCTTTCATAAACGTCCAACTGATTCATACTATACCTTTAGTATACTACCTAAGGTATACAACTGTCAAGTACCATTTGTTTTGCTAAATAACAGAGGTACGCTACACTATCCCTTACGGAGAGGTGCAGGAGTGGTTGAACTGGCTTGTCTCGAAAACAAGTGAGCCGGCAACGGTTCCGAGGGTTCGAATCCCTCCCTCTCCGCCACTACCAGAACACATTATTGAATAAGTTTTGATCGGCGGGAGTTTGGCGATTGCGGGCTAGCCTGCGGCGTTGATGCATCTGTCGCAGCCGGTTCTGCGGGTTCAGGGTTGGTTGCTGGACCGATTGGCGGCACTTTTGGCTGGCGCTGACCGGTAACAAGCAGGAACATAATAATAAGTGCTGCTACAACCAGAAAAGCAATCCCAAACCAGAGGTCGAACTTGGTTAACGCAGTCTCGACTCGATGCGCAAAATCAGTCAGCGATTGCTGCAACTGGCCAACATTTGAAGTGTTAAAGACTTTCGTTTCTATTCTTTTAAGCACTTGGTCGGCCACAAACTTAGCGGCAACCAGTATGATGCCAGCTTCAACGAGAACAACTGCAATCCGACGCAAGCCTTTGCGGCGCGGCAACAGGAAGAAAACCGCAAGAGCAGTTAGCAATGCCAGTGCCCCGAGTATAAGCGGTGTTTTGGTTGCCCAGCGGTAAGCTTTGGGCGCAAATGATAATTTCTGGTAGTACGGCTGGCTTTGCTCCTTACCTTTAGGGCTTAATGTATCAGCTGTGATAACTGGGTTACTCAAGAAGTCGCCACTATGAGCCAGCTGCTGAGTGACTAAGCTCCCCTCGGCCTCGGCAGTCAGATTTGCTGGCCGGCATGGGGCTGCCAACGGATCAACATTTTGTAGTTGTGCGAGCTGGGCTGGCGCACATATGGGCAATTTGCTAAAACGCACCTGGACGTATTGGCCAACTTGGCTGGCAAAGCCTTGTTTCGCCTGGGTGAGGTCAATAATGAACTCAGGCTTGGCGGTCTTGCCTTGCAGCCAGGCGTAATTGCCATCGAGGAACTTGTTAACAGAGTCCTGTAACAATGCTGGGCTAAACGCATCAGCCGCCGCTTGTTGAACCGTCGCGTCACTGAGCGATACCGAATTTGATTGGTCGCTACTGCCAATTGATTTTTGGGATTGCTGGATCACCTCGCTCACAAAGTGGTCGTAAACCTTGCTTTGGCTGAGCCAGGCCTTAACTTTATCGGGATGGGCGAAGGCAGTAGTAACTCCGCCAGCAAACACACCAGCCACCAATGCGAGCAACAAGATCAAAGATAACAGATATGCCAGCGTCTTTCGCACCCAAATCATTCCCCTATTGTAGAGTAAAGTTTGGCAAATCTTAAAAAGTTTATTCACGGTGGCTGATTTGCTTTTGGATTCGCCGCATAGCATAGGCTAGGATTAGCAATAACCACCATGCGACAGCTAATCGTTCTGGCCACACTAGCCAATGGCCAGCTTTTGGCTTTTGGGTCGCTGCGACAACTCGCCCAGTTGCGGTTGAGGATGTCTTAAAGGTAGCCAGGCTGGCCGCTTTGCTGCCTAAAACTTCCGGCTCAGACCCCGGACTGGCCGCGGCTCCGCTAAAGGTTGCCACAATAGTTGCCGGCATGGATATGCTGGGACTACTCGGATTACTGGAACCCCTGCCGATGGAACCAGCTGCGGAGCCCGGTGTTGTCGGCAAGCCAATGAAGCCGTCGCAGGTATCGTCAATGCCGTCTTGGTCGGTATC
>CAZOYN010000037.1:0-8610 GCA_964584135.1 uncultured Candidatus Saccharibacteria bacterium
TTCCGATCTCGTTGGCCAGGGCTATCGTGGACGTTTTTGGCTGTACCGCCGGCTTTGACGTGTGACACGGGTTACTTCCTTGTGATTACTAGGAGCTCGCGGGCCACAATCTGATCGGCTCTGTAGTAGAGCAAATCTTGTGGCCTCACGTGCTTTAGAACCACTGAATTATAGCCTACATCACTGATCTGGTCAATAAGGGGTAGGTGCTTAAATTGGCCTGGTTTGGTTTGCCAAGCTGGGACGGCTAAGCAAAGGCGGGTGCCGGGCTGCAGCTGGCCGTGGATGTTTTGCAAGAACTTTTTGATGATGATGTTGCAGTCGGCCACGGTTTGGGCCAGGGTTTGGCCGTCGGGCAGACTGGTGAAGGGGCGGCCCAGGTAGGTTTCGCTGGCAATAAAATCAACAGGCGGCTGCCAGCGGTGGTTAGTGGCGTCGCCAACTTGCAGTTCGAGGGAATAGGGCCAATTACGTCCTAATTGGACGCTTTTGGACCTATTGAGCCAGTCCAGGTTTTGGCGTGAGAACTCCACCATGCGGGGCTCCAGATCGGTGCCGTAAACGTTGTAGCCCATCAGCAGGGCCTCTTGCAGCATCACGCCGGTGCCGCAGAAGGGGTCGAGCAGGGTTTTGCCCAGAATGGTTGGTGGCACAGGCTCGCCGGCTGGAACATCGCAGATAGATTGCAGGGCAGATTCATCTAGGGGACCGGCTGCCAGGTTCAGGATTATCTGTGCAAGCTTTGGCGGCAGCATACCCACGCGAGTGTCGCGCTTGGGGCGGCCACGGTCTCGCAGCGTATATGATTCAATGTCTTGGACTTTGACAGTTTGGGCAATGATGGTCTGCTGGCCACTGCGAATCAATATCAGCTCCCAGCCGGTGGGGCCGGTGAGATGGTTGTGGAGCACTTGGGCACTGTTGAGCTCCGGGGCTTTGTTGGGCACTAATCGGACACTGCGGCCGGTTTTGCGGATGGCTTTTTTAAGCGTCAGGCCGGTGGCTTCCAGTTGCTTAAGGCCCACATCGAAGCCAATAACAGATAGGCCGAGCTGCATTTTGCCGGCGGGCATGGTTTGGGAATGGCCCGGCGAGACTTGGATCAGGAATTTTTCGACTTCTTTCCAGTTGGTAGTGTCCAAGGTAGTCAGTAGTTTGCAAAACTTGATGCTGCCGCCGAGCCGGCCAAAGGCCAGGAGGCAAGGGTCAACGTCAACAATCACGGCTTGGCTGCCCACAAGCTGTAGCTTGTCAGCGCCATACAGGCTTTCCAGTTCGGCCAGGCCGAGGGCTGGCTGGCGGCCTAAAATCAGCAGCGATTGCATACTTTTTAGTATAGACGTAAAACCTCCAGATTATAGTATTGACCCGCAGTTGGCCGCTGTGTTTACATAGGATTGTGAAAAAAAGCTACGAAGCTGCAGCCGCCAGCGCGGCACTAGTAACTTGCTTGGGCCTGACTGCGGCTTGTGGTGGCCATACAGGCATCAAGCGGCCAGTGCTTGACTTGTTGCCGGCGACACTGCCTGAAGCCTTTGTGCCTTATGATCCCAGCCACTGCGCAAAAGTAAAAACCGGTGTATTGCGCGTCGGTGAAGGCCAGGCGGTCGTGGGCCCCAATAACTTGGATGCTTACTATATCCTTAACGATGGCCGGACTGCCAAATCACTGAACACCACCGAAGTAGAGCATGGCGTGAGACAAGCTGCGCCTGCGGAAGGCCATAAGATCTACGAGTATGGTATCGCTGGTCTGGTGTTTGCTAATGGCGCCAGTGTGTACCTTCAGGTTGACCCATCACCGGTGCCGGCAGAGGCAAATGCCATCAAAGTTGCTGGCTGGCTGTGTTCACCAGGGGCGCCAGTAGTAACTGCGCCAACCAACTGGCCTCATTAGTTATAATAGATGGAATGAACATCCTGGCCTGGCTGCGGCACCACTGGAAGCTGGCGCTTAACCTTCTAACCTTGGCGGCCTTGGCTGTGCTGATGTACGCTAGCCGGCACCAGCTGGGTGCGACGCTGGGCAACCTCGGCAAAGTCAATGCCTGGGCATTAGTATTGATCATTCCGGTTGAGCTATTGAATTACCACGCCCAAGCCAAGCTCTACCAAGGGTTGTTCGGCCTGGTCGGCAACAAATTAGACTATAAATTCTTATACAAAACGGCGCTGGAACTGAACTTTGTGAACCATGTGTTCCCCAGTGGCGGAGTAACGGGAATTTCTTATTTTGGGTTGCGGATGCGGCGGGGTGATGAAATCAGCGGCGGCAAAGCCACCCTGATCCAGGTCATGAAGCTAGCCATGGGCTTTTTGTCCTTTGAACTGCTCTTAATCTTTGGCTTGCTATGCCTGGCAGTGATGGGCCGGGTGAATAACCTGACCATCTTGGTGGCTGGTTCGGTCTCGACCCTGGTGGTGGTGGGCACGGGCGTGTTCGCCTATATTGTCGGCAGCCAGCAACGGATTAACGCCTTTTTTGGCACTGCCACTAAGGTATTGAACCGGGTGATCCAGCTGGTTTGGCACAGTAAGCCCGAGACCATCAACATTATGCGCGCCAAATCAGTGTTTGATGACTTCCACGACAACTACCAGCAGTTAAAAGCCAGTTGGCGGCAGCTGCGGGCACCATTTTGGTATGCTTTTTTGGCTAATTTAACAGAGGTATTGGCAGTCTACGTGGTGTACTTGGCCTTTGGTAAGTTGGTGAATTTTGGGGCCGTCGTATTGGCCTACGCCGTGGCCAATTTTGCTGGCCTGGTGAGCGTCCTGCCAGGCGGCGTGGGCGTCTATGAGGCGCTGATGACGGCTGTGTTGGCTAGCACCGGCATCCCGGCAGCCGTCAGCTTGCCGGTGACCGTGATGTACCGGGTGGTGAATACCCTCATCCAGATCCCACCAGGCTACTACCTGTACCAACAGGCTTTGCGCCGTGGCCAGCCAGCTCCGGGGACGCCACGTGATCTCTGAGCCTCATGTTGCCGTTGAGCTGAGCGTCAGCGATTTTGTGGCGGTCTTCAACCAGACGCTGGAAACTGCCTATCCGAACGTCGTGATTAGCGGTGAACTGGCTAACTTTCGGGTCAGCCGTAACCGCTGGGTGTATTTTGACCTCAAAGACGACCTGGCCAGCGTCAAGTTCTTCGGCACGGTGTATATGCTGCCCGGGCCGCTGGAAGACGGCATGCTGCTGAAAGTCCGCGGCCAACCGCGGCTGCACCCGCTGTACGGCTTTAGCGTCAATATTATATCCATGCAGCCAACGGGTGAGGGCAGTATCCGCAAGGCCGCCGAGCTACTGCAGGCCAAGCTGGCGGCTGAAGGGCTGTTTGACCCGTCCCGCAAGCGTTTTTTGCCGTATCCACCGGCGCGGATTGGCTTAATCACCGCCAAACAATCGGCGGCCTACGCTGATTTTATTAAGGTGTTCAATGCCCGTTGGCAGGGTGTGGACGTACAGCTCATCGATGTCCAGGTGCAGGGCGAAGCCGCTCCGGCCCAGATCGTGCAGGCCATTGAGCAGTTTAACGGGCTATCGGTGCCGCCGGATGTCTTGGTGCTGATCCGCGGCGGTGGCAGCGCTGAAGACCTGGCTGCCTTTAGCACCGAACAGGTGACCCGCGCTGTCGCCGCCAGCCGCGTACCAACACTGGTTGCGATCGGGCATGAGGTTAACCTGTCCCTGGCCGAACTGGCCGCCGACCAGCGGGCCAGCACCCCCAGCAACGCCGCCGAACTTCTGGTGCCCGACCGCCGTGAAATCTCGCGTCAACTAGACGAAACCAAGCAGCGCCTGCAAATGCATGCTCAATCCGCAATACAGGCGGCCTCCGGGCTTTTAGCAGAGCGAGTCGGCGACCTTTATCAACTGATGGAAAACTTCCTTAACATGCGACGGCAAAAAATAGAACTTGCCCGGCAATTGCTTGCCGCATACAATCCAGAGGCGATTTTGCAGCAAGGTTATGCCATTGTGCGTCTTGATGGCCAGGCGGTTAAGTCAGCTAAGCAGCTCCAGCCAGGCCAGCTTTTGGATATTCAATTACACGATGGAGCAAGACGGGCTCAGGTTACCGACAAGCCATAGATCGGTTAAGCGATATTCCATATACGTTATAATATAACCTATGTGGAATATCGCTCAGACCAAGATACAAAACTAAAGAGTGTTATGATGAAAAGATTATGACCAAGACTAAAGTGCCGAGCTATAAACAACTGCAAGCGCAACTGGATGAGGTACTCGCCGCCTTTCAGGACGAGGCGCTCGATGTTGATGTTGCGCTGAAGCTGTATGAACGGGGACAGGAGCTAATCCAAGCTCTAGAAACTCATTTAAAGACAGCCGAAAACAAGGTGAGCGAGCTTAAGAGGAAGTTTTCCAGCGAATGACCTGGTTGTTGCTCGCCGTTTTAGTTGTGGTGGTGTGCTTTGGCGGTGTTTTGCTGTTTGGGGCGCCCTATTTACCGACGCTCGGCTCGCAAGTCCAGGCCGCCCTAGAGCTGGCCGACCTGAAGGCTGGCGATCGGTTGCTGGAACTCGGCTGCGGCGACGGCAAGGTCGCGCTGGCGGCCGCCCGGCAGGGCATCAACGTGGTGGGCTACGAGCTCAACCCGCTGTTGGCGCTGTTGTGCTGGTTACGCACCCGAAAATACCGGCATAACGTCAGAATTATATGGGGTGATTTCTGGAAAAAGGACTGGCCGGAGGCCGCGGCCATCTTTACCTTTTTAATACCAAAGTATATGCCAAAATTGAATAAAAAATGTATACAATATAAGCATAGGCCCGTTAAGCTGGTCAGTTTTGCCTTTGCTATTCCGGGCAAACAGCCGTCGGCTAAAAAAGCCGGTGTCTTCTTGTACGAATACTAATAATTCTGTACCATAAGCCTTATGTTAAAGCGTAATCAGGCTGGGCTACTGGGCGTCACCGGGTTGCTGCTCATTGTGACTGTATTCTTGCTGGTTGGTGCCCTCAGTTTTGCTGTCTGGGCCTTTGCTGGCCGCCAGGATTATAAAAACAACGTTGGCCAAAAGATAGCCGTGGCCGTCGCCGCTGCCAAACAGCAGGAAGGCGCTGCTAAAGATCAACAGTATGCCGAAGCTCAGAAGCAACCACTCAAAACCTATAGCGGACCCGATGCCTACGGCAGCCTGAGCATCAGCTACCCCAAAACCTGGAGTGGCTATGTTGATGATAGTGGCAATGGCCAGGCGTTGGTAGACGGTTACTTTTACCCTGGCGTGGTGCCTTCAATCACTTCCCAGACATCGGTGTTTGCCTTGCGCGTCCAAGTCTTGAGCCAGGCGTATAACCAACTGGTAGCTAACCTGATAGTCCAGCAACAAGCCGGCAAGCTGAGCAGTGTGGTTTATTCCTTGCCCAAGGTGCCTAAAGTAGTCGGCGTCGAAGTCAGCGGAAGCTTGCCAAACAATAAAAGCGGCACCATGGTGGTACTGCCACTGCGTGACAAAACGCTAGAGATTTGGACCGAAGGCGGCCAGTTCCTGAGCGATTTTAATAGCAATATCTTGCCCCATTTTAGCTTCTCGCCGTAGTATACTAGCAATAGTAAACGAGGGCAGGCATGAGACGCCAAGAGGGTGCATCAGCGGTGGTGTCGCAGCAGCTATTGCTGAATGTGGCCGAAGAACTCAAGCTGCCGCTGCTGCAGATTGCCCGGCAGGCCGAGCACGGACAGCTGACTGGCGAGCCGGATTTATCCATGATCCAAGCCACGGCCGACACCGCGCTCCGGCTACTGGATAGCTACGTAGTAGGCGTGCGGCTGAACCTAGCGGGCGAGCAGCTCGAGCTGGAGCCGGTTTCGGTAGCCTCAGTACTCTATGACACCGGCCACGAATTAGATAGTTTTGCCAAAAGCTATGGCGTAGCGTTGGAACTGAACATTGCTGGCAAGTTCGGGCCGGTGATGGCTAACCGGCAGGGACTGCAATCAGCCTTGGTTAGCTTAGGCGCGGCGTTAATCGAGGCTTTGCCAGCGCTAGAAAGCCCACAGATTAAACTGCAACTGGCCACCCATCGCTGCCGCTACGGTATTGTGGCGGGGTTATACACCGATGTTGAACAGATCACGGCTGAAGCCCTGCGGCAAGGCAAGCGCCTGCAGCCGCATAGCCGCCAGCCGCTGGTGGGCTGGTCGCATACCAGCGGAGCCGGTGTCTTTGTGGCCGATACTATCTTGCGGGCCATGCAACTGAAATTAAAAGTCTCGCGGCACCACCGGCTGTATGGCTTGGGCGCGGTGCTGCAGCCAAACCACCAAGTGCAATTAGTCTAGTTATGGCATGCATCTTACTCCTTGAACCGGACCGTTTGCTGGCCCAAACCTACCGCCAAGCATTGATGGTGGCCGGGCATAGCGTGGTGCCGTGCGCCAGCGCCCAAGCGGCGATTTTGGCCGCCGACCAACAGATGCCAGATTTGGTGCTCCTGGAGCTGCAGCTGATTGAACATTCCGGCATAGAGTTCCTGTACGAGTTCCGCTCCTACCTTGATTGGCAGCATATCCCGGTGCTCTTGCACTCGCAGGTGCCGGCCGCGGAATTTAGCGGCAATTGGCAGATGCTCCGCGATGAGTTAGGTGTTACCGCCTACTTATACAAGCCTGCAACCTCACTGCGCCAGCTGCTGAGTGCCGTCACCGAACAGCTAAGCGTCCCGGCGTGAAACAACTGGTAACCACCGGCATCGTGCTGAGCCGGACTGATTTTGGCGAAGCCGACCGCATCATAACGGTCTTAACGCCTGAGCATGGCAAGCTACGCCTGATGGCCCGCGGCGTGCGTAAACACAAATCCAAACTGGCCGGTGGCATTGAGCTGTTTAGCGTTTCGAGTATCACCTACATCGCGGGGAAGGGCGAAATTGGTACCCTAATTTCCTCGCGGCTAGACAAACACTACGGCAACATCATCAAAAACATCGACCGCGTGCAGCTGGGCTATCAACTTATTAAGCAACTCAACAAAGCCACCGAAGACCATCCTGAAGCAGCTTATTTTGATCTGTTAAACCAGGCCTTCTCGGCGCTCGATGAATTTACTATTAGTACCGAGCTGATCACGGTTTGGTTTGAGGCACAATTGCTCCGGCAAGCTGGCCACAGCCCCAATTTGTTGACCGATAACACCGGCCGCAAACTCAGTCCGCAGGACACCTATACTTTTGACTATGAATCCATGTCGTTTGTGCCACAAGGCATCGGCCGCTATCGGCCAGAACACGTCAAGATTCTGCGCTTGCTGTTTAGTCAGCATGATTCGCACTGGCTCAATTCCGTCAGCGGCCTGTCAACACTGGTGCCCGACTTGGCGCCGCTGGTCCACTCTATGCTAACTTCTTACATTCGCGTATAATCTGGAAGCATGAGCGACCTTAAACTCGAAGACATTGTCAGCCTCTGCAAACGCCGCGGGTTCGTGTTCCAAGCCAGCGAAATCTATGGTGGACTCGGTGGTTTTTACGATTACGGCCCGCTCGGCGTCGAGCTAGTAAACAATCTCAAGCAGGAGTGGTGGAAAGCCATGGTTGGCGATCATGACAATATCTTTGGCGTCGACACGGCTATTATTCAGAACCCTAAGTTATGGGAGGCCAGCGGCCATGTTGCCAGCTTCACGGATCCGATGGTCGAAGATGTCGTCACCCACAAACGCTACCGCGCCGACCACCTGGCCGAGACCGATTCCATCGATCTAAAAGAACTAGCCAAACTGCTCAAAGGCAAAAAGTCGCCCGACGGCAACGATTTAAGCGAGCCGCGCTATTTCAATATGATGATGCAGACCTGGGTTGGGGCGGTTCAGGACGATTCAGCCACGGCCTACCTGCGTCCGGAAACCGCCGGCTCCATGTTCACTAACTACGACAACGTCCGCGAGACTATGCGCGCCAAGCTGCCGTTTGGGATCGCCCAAGTTGGCAAAGCCTTTCGCAATGAGATCAGCCCGCGCGATTTTATCTTTCGTGTCCGGGAGCTTGAACAGATGGAACTGCAGTATTTTATTCGCCCGACCGACCAGGAAAAGACTTATGAAATTTGGCGCGAATTCGCCTGGAAATTCCTGACTGATCGTCTTGGCATTGATGAATCAAACCTGCAATGGCACGAACACGACGCCAAGGAGCGTGCTCACTATGCCGCCGCCGCCCATGACATTTATTTCAAATTCCCACAGGGTTTCAAAGAGCTGTGGGGCACCCACAACCGCACCGATTTTGACCTGTCCAACCACCAAAAAGCCAGCGGTAAAGACCTCGAATATTTCGATGACGAGACGCGCGAAAAATTCATTCCATATGTAATAGAATCTTCCGTTGGTGTCGGTCGCATGCTGATGGCGGTGTTGGTTAACGCCTACCATGAAGAGGAAATCAACGGTGAAACCCGTGTCGTCTTAAAGATCAAGCCTGAACTGGCACCAGTGCGGGTTGCGGTCTCGCCGTTGCTGAAGAACAAACCCGAGCTGGTTTCCAAGGCCCGAGAAGTTTACGACATGCTTAAAAAAGAATTCAGCAACGTGATGTGGGACGACAACGGCAACATCGGCAAGCGCTACCGTCGCCAAGACGAAATCG
>CAZOYN010000038.1:0-8562 GCA_964584135.1 uncultured Candidatus Saccharibacteria bacterium
ATCACTAAGTGCTGGCAGCTATTGGCAACCAGATTGATTTGAACGACCAGCTGGAGTATATCTTGAGCGATCTGGAAGCTAACAAACAAGCTATTATTGAGGACTTGACCAATGGCGCCTGAGCCAGCCCAAGCTACTCAGCTCAAATTGCCAGTGCTTGTCACTGGTCCCATTGACGTCGGCCGCTTGTTGCGTGAAGTAGAAGCGATTGACAACACATTTTTGCAGCTTGAATTACGTAAAACTGGCCAGGCCGTCAAGTTGCCCAAAACCAGTATCATGCTCGACGAGTGCGTTGAACTTAATAAGCTGAACCTGCTTCAGGCTGAATATCGCCAGCTGTTACTGCAATTCCTGAAAACCGTCAAAACTAACGCCCCAAAGTTGCATATTAGTTTTAGTGCCGACCCGGCGCCGGTCTTTACCGAAAAACTTATGGCTTGGCTGCGCAAGGAAATCCATCCGCTCGTGCTCGTGACCATCGGCTTGCAACCGAACATTGGTGCCGGCTGCGTTGTCCGCAGCACAAATAAGCAGTTTGACTTATCGCTCAAGCAAAATTTTGCCAAGCAGCGTGACCTGTTGATGAGTCAATTGGCCTTGGGTGAGGTTCCTGAGGCCCAGCCACAGCAGCAAGTTGCTGAGGGGTCAATGGCATGAGCAGCGGCAACCAACATTTTGACCGGCTGGTGGCCGCCGGCAATCCCGTGGGCGAAGTGATTGCTGTGGAAAAATTCTTGATTAAAGTCCGTGGCCTGCAACCGTGTGCCGTCCACGCCTTGGTTATGTTTGAAGACGGCAGCAAGGGCTTTGTGCACCAGGTGCAAGAGCAATACACCGTGGTTTTACACCTGGGTTCCGAGAGTTTACGGAGCGGCATGGTAGCGGTGGTGCAGCACCAGGAACTGGTCTGTAAGGTTGGTAAGGACTTTGTTGGCCGGGTTGTTTCCGTCACTGGCGACCCGCTGGATGGCAAGGGCCCGATTGCGGCCGACAAGACCTGGCCCGTGTTCAACGTGGCGCCGTCACTCTACGAACGCCGTTTAGTGGAAGACCAACTGGAGAGCGGCGTGACGGCCATTGACGCGCTATTCCCAATTGTCCGCGGCCAGCGTATGGCGCTGCTTGGCGACAGCAAGTCTGGCAAAAGTACCCTCGTGACACAGATGACAATTAACCAGAAAAATACTGACCAAGTGGTAGTTTACTGCTTAATTGCCAAACGCCGCAGCGATGTTGATACCCTGCTTACCCGCTTGCAAGAAAATGGTGCCATCGACAAGGCCATTGTGGTGGTATCAACCATGTTTGAGTCGCTAATTATGAGCTACATTGCGCCCTATGTGGCCTGCGCCATGGCTGAGTACCTCTGGCAAGACCAAGACCAAGACACCATCATCATTTATGATGACCTAACCAGCCACGCTCATGCCTATCGTGAAGTTGCCCTGCTATCGGGCGTTAGCCCTGGCCGTGACTCCTACCCCGGCGATATGTTCTACGCCCATTCCAGTTTGCTGGAGAGGGCCGGCCGTTTGGACCGTAATGGTAAATGCCTTACCTGTATTCCGGTCGTGCATGCCGCCAACGGTGACATTACGGCCTATCTGCCAACCAACATCATGTCCATTACCGATGGCCAGTGGATCTTGGATATGGAAACCTTCCGGGCCGGTATTCGCCCAGCGGTCAGCATGGGCCTGTCAGTCACCCGGGCCGGCGGCGTGGGCCACAACAAGCGCCAAAAAGACGAGGCTTCAAAAACCCTGAAAGTGCTGGCCGATTACCGCCAGGCTGAGGAATTCTCGCACTTTGGTTCGGAACTGGCCATTGAAGCCAAGCGCGCCTTGGCAACCGGCAAGCGCATTTTTGAAGTCCTGACCCAAAGCCCGTCAGATACCTACTCGCTGACGGCCCAGCAATTGATGCTTGACTTGGTCTTAAACCTTGGTGATGGTGAAGAACTTGACCTGAATGCCTTGAAATTAAACGCCAATGAATTTGCTAAGAAAATTAGAAAGGACGAAGACTATGATAGCGTCCGTGACGAGCTCAAAGCCAAGTGCCTGGTCGAACTTATGGGTGCGCCTGGAGCCAAGCCGCCCGAAGAACACAAGGACGAAGCCAAAAAAGATGAAAAGGCCGATGAAAAAGCTAAAGAAACAGCTGGGACCAAAGCATGAAGCGACCGGTTGAAATAGCCCGCGAGGAAGCCTCCATGTCGACCCTGGTTGAGCTTACCAGCGCCTTTGAAGGCATCGCCAGCATGCGCATTGCCCAGATTAAAAACCAAGTGCTGCAATCGACTAAATTCTTCAACGAACTATGGCAGATTTACTCGCAGCTGCGGGTTGACGCGCTGTTCAGCTTTGGCCGCGACCAAAACACCCGGGTAATCGATAAAGAGCTGAACATTATCATCACTGCCGAAGGCGGTTTTAGCGGTGACATTGACCAAAAACTCATGCAACTGATGCTCAAGGACTTCGATAAAGACAAACAAGACATCGTGGTGATTGGCCACCACGGCGCCGTGCAGCTGGCGCAGCGGGGTATCACCTATAAAAAATATTTTAAGCTACCTACCAAGGACCAGAACATTAATGTCATGCCAATCGTACGCGAGGTGCAGCAGTACCGCTCTAGCAAAGTCTTTTACCAGGAGTATGTCTCGTTAATGGTCCAGGACGTGAAGCGGATTGAGCTGTCGGCGGCAGTCAAAGAGCGCGGCAACTCGAGCGAAAAACTAGAGGATATTATTAGTGAGGATACCTACATTTTTGAACCAAGCAGCTTTGCTGTCGCAGCCCACCTGGAACGCTCCATGATGCAGATTGCCATCAGCCAGCTGATACTGGATTCCAAGTTGGCCCAGTACGCCTCCCGGTTTCGCGCCATGAGCGCCTCACACCAGCGGGCTGACGAGTCCCGCTCAGATCTGCACCTGGAATTTAACCGGGCCCGCCGGGCAATTAAGGACGAACGCCTGAAAGAAATTATTAACGGCCTGAAAAAGAGCAATGCGGGGGCAAAAGTCTAATGGCTGGCGTACTGGTATCGGTTAAGGACCTCGTTGTCCGTGCCCAGTTTGACGCTGACCCGCCAAGTGTCAATGAACTGGTTGAAGTCCAAAACGGCCATAAGACACAGTTACTCGTGGACCACCTGGAACCAGGCGGCATAGCCTTCTGCCTCAATGTCCGCAACGACCTGCGTATGACCAACGGCATGAGCGTTGAGCGTACTCATAAAGGTATTGAGATCCCCATTGGCGATGTGACAATTGGCCGTATTTTGAATGCCCTGGGGGACCCGCTCGATGGCCAGGATGCGATCACTGGTAAAGACGTAAAGTTCAAAGACATTTTAAAACTGCCACCACGGACTGCTAATTTTACCAGTGCCAAACCGGAAATCCTGGAAACTGGCATTAAGGTTATCGACTTCTTTACCCCCTTTGTGAAAGGTCGCAAGATTGGCATTATTGGTGGTGCCGGCGTGGGTAAGACGGTGCTGACCATGGAGCTCATTAACAATATTGCCCGCTCCGGCAGCGGTTTGTCATTCTTTTCTGGTATTGGTGAACGTATCCGCGAAGGCCACGAACTGTATATCACGTTGAAAGAAAATGACCTGCTTAAAAACACCTGTATGTTTTTCGCGCAGATGAATGAAAATCCGGTGCAGCGCGCGTTAGTTGGTATTTCGGCCACGGCTGCCGCCGAGCATTTCCGCGATGACGAGCACAAAGACATCCTCTTCTTTGCCGACAACATGTTCCGCTACATCCAGGCTCGCAACGAGCTGTCTACTATCTTGGACCAGGTACCGAACGAAGGTGGTTACGAGCCAACCGTCTTCTCGGACGTTAAAATCCTGCAAGACCGTTTGAGCTCGAACGAGAATGGCTCGATCACCTCGGTGCAAACCATTTACGTACCGGCCGACGACATCTCCGACCCAGCAGTGCAGTTCATCCAGCACGAAATGGACTCCATCATCGTGCTCTCCCGTAAAGTAGCTGAGCAGGGTATCCGTCCGGCGGTTGACTTGAACCTGACTACTTCCTCTCTGTTAACACCGGAAATTGTCGGTGACCGCCACTACCTATTGAGCGTGCAGGTGCAGGCCCTGCTGCAAAAGTATGATTCACTCAAAGGCATCATTGCCATTATTGGCGAAAACGAGCTGTCCCCAGCCGACCGTTCCGACTACGCCAAGGCTAAAAAGCTGATTGCCAACTTTACTCAGAACATGAGCGTGATGACCAAACACACCGGCGTGGCCGGCGACTTTTTTGCCCGTGAGGACATGCTTAAAAGCATTGAGGAAATTGTTGTATGAGTGATTCCTCAGGCGTGAATGATCAAAAAGTCCTGAGCGGTGATGTCAACCAAACGCCAGCCGAGAAAGAACAAGCCCAGGCCGCCAGCGACTATAAGGCTCGGGATAGTAGCGACGGCCAGAGTATGGAAGTCAAGGTTTATTCACCCTTCCACGATTACTATGATGGCCTAGCCTTCAGTGTCAGCGCCGAAAACGACACCGGCCCGTTTGATATCTTGCCAAGCCACCATAGCTTTATTACCCTCTTAAATGCCTGCGATGTTGTTGTCCGTACTATCGAAAAAGGTGACCAAAGAATTCGTATCTCCGGCGGCATTATGCATGTCAAAGCCAACCGGGCAGTGGTGTTCCTCGACGTTTAATCAACGACAAAATAATATTTTCGCTGCGCTCGATATTATTTCACCGCCTAATCAACGACAAAATAATCAAAACCAAAGCTGGTACCGCTTGGCGGGGTACTGCTGTCGCAAACACTAAAGCCCGAGCTGTTTCGAGTCACATAATACGATAAGCTGCCGGCATCGGCACCAACGGGTGTAATTAAAACATGCGGTGTGGAGTTGTACTTTTGGGTGAAGTTAACGGTTATAAAACAGCCGGCTGGCGGGTTGCTACCGGTATTGACGGTGATTGTACCTCCGGTATCCGAACCGCTAACAGTAGCTGTCCCACCACTGCCTAGGGCCGTGCCATTACTGCGCCCGGGCGTCGCACCGCCAGCCAAAATATGGTGGGTGAGGACTAAGTCACTGTTGAGCTGTAGTGACCCAATCGTAAGCTGTGGCGCTGAAACTGGGCCGCTAAAATTAGCGCTGCTATTAACCTGCAGGCTTTTGGCGATTGTGAGCGCCCCCTGGATGCCAGTGTCGCCGGCCACCGATAAGTTCTTATTGATCTGTACTTGGCCAAAAGCACTGGTGCCTGAAACGGTCATGTCGTTAAGGGCAACGGTACCGCCAACTTGCAAGCTACCAGCTACTTCCAGGCTGTCGCGTATAAGCACTTTGCCGGCAAAGACCGTGCTGGACTGGACATTTAATATCTGCTGCGAACTGCCAACATTGGCGTCACTATTGGCTACCTGTTGTAGCGCGTTTTGGGTTAAGCTTTGGGTTTGCAGATTGCTTGTAGTCGTGGCCTTTTTGCTTTGGAAGTAGGCAATGGCAATAATTACCCCGGCAAGTATCAACAGTAAAAGAAAGGCCAACAAATAAATGTTGAAGCGTTTGAGTAAAGCCTTGAGGCCGGCGGATTTTGGCGGCTGCGTAGCGGTAGATTCCGCCGGGCTTCGGCCGGTAGTGTTGGCAGCGTTAGCACTCAGTTCCGATTCGGACGTTTCGAGGGCGTCGACATCATCTTGAGGCACACCAGGCGGCGGATTTTTTGATTCATCCATCACCGACTATCATACTAGAAAACAGAGATAAGCGTAAGCACTGTCACGTTGCCTTTTGGGCCACTTTGCAGCATTATAAGTGGCATGGGTGCGTGGAGACAAAGACTAAAAATCGGATTTTTGAGCCTACTGCTGGCGCTGCTCATACCAGCCACGGCTGCGGCCAGCTGTGCTTCGGGGGCTCAAACCTGTTCAACCAGCTACCAAGTCAACGAGGCTTTCTTTGGGGCTGGCGGTGAGCTGAATGCCTGCTCAACTAATTATTGCTCTAAGCAGGCGGCTGGCGAAACGGGGGTGGGGAATACGGCCAGTACCAACTTTCAAGCCCAAGGCGGCTTTAATACCAATCGCGAACCGTACATTGAGTTTACGGTTAGTAACTCAAACGTTAACCTTGGCAGCCTAACTCCTACCGCAACCCAGACTACCAATGCCACCTTTTCGGTCAAAGCCTACTTGTCGCATGGCTATACGGTGATTAACGCTTCCAGTCCGCCAACTAATAATGGCTACACCATGCAAGCCCTAGCCGTGCCCACGACTTCTTCGGCCGGAACCGAGCAGTTCGGCATCAACTTAGTGGCCAACACTGTGCCAACAACCTTTGGTGCCAATCCGGTACAGGTGCCGGACAATACCTTTAGCTTTGGCCAGGTGGCGGCCAGCTACAGCTCGACTAACCTGTATAAATATGTGAAAGGCGATGTCGTCGCTCTCTCGTCTGCTAGCTCCAGCTACACTAATTACACCGTCTCGTATATCTTTAACGTTAGTAACGTGACCCCTGGTGGAACCTATACATTTCACCACGTACTCGTAGCGACCGCCACCTATTAAGCATGACAGGTTAAAAGCTGTGGATAAATTAGCAGGATTTTAGTATTGTTATACTTGTCCGTGTAGCGTAAGCATGATAATGTGTTGGATATTAGGTTAAACAAAAACAACCACAGATGAACTTACCCTTTAGCATCAATCTTCGTGCAGCTGGCCGCATTGTCTGTACCGTGGCTGCTGCTTTACTTGTGGTATCTGGACTGCCGTTTTTGAACGGTGGCCAGGCTCTCGCTGCCCAGCTTAGTAGCCGCAGCATCCAACTGAGCGACTCAGCCACCAGCGCCTCATCAGTAACCTCTGGTGTTGGCAGTGGCACAAACGTAACCTACCGCGTGCAGTTTACGACTTCCAATACGGCCCAGAGCTTGGTGATTGATTTCTGCCAGGAAGACCCCATTATCGGTGATACCTGTACTGGCCCAGCAGGCATGAGCGCCGCGAGCGCTGCCATCTCGACGGTCAGCGGTGAAACCGACATTACCAGTGCCGGTTGGACTATTACGCCGGGCGCGTCGCGCGTTAAACTGGCTAAGGCCACCGGTAACACGGCTGCCGTGGGTACCCACACCTTTGACTTGACCGGCATCACGAACCCCAGCTCGGCCGCTTGTACCAGCCCCTCGGTTGCTTGTACGTTCTACGCCCGTATTTACACCTATTCCAACACCACCTTTGGTACCCCGACTGCCTACAGCAGCGCCACGGCTCCCGGCAGTTACGTTGACTACGGTGGTATTGCCCTCAGCACCACCAGCGTGATTACCATTACTGCCCGCGTCCAGGAACAGATAACCTTCTGCGTCACCAAGTCTAACCCGAGCGCCTGGACAACCCACGACTGTAGCGACACGTCTATTGCTTCAGCTACTGCCTGCTCAGGAGCTTCATGCTTGCCGGCGGTGGCTATCGGCCACGGTTCGCCAACACCGGTGATTGATGCCAACACTATTGACACCTCAGCCGGTCCGTACCCGAACGGTACCGGTGGTTCAGTCCAGCCCGGGGGCGGGGATTTGTTTACGCAGTTATCTACCAACGCGACCCATGGGGCGGTGGTAAATATCCATACCAGTACAGCCGCTTGTTCATCAAACGCCGGTGGTTTAAGTGCCGATGCAGGCGCTACCTGTGCCATACCGCCTATAAATGCCGGTGCTGGCACCGCTTCAGGCATGACGGCCGGTACAGCAGCCTTTGGTTTGTATGTGGCCAACAGTACCCTCGATGTTGGTGGCACGGGCAGCCTTACCCCGACCGCGGCCTACCACAATGGCTCACACACCACCATCCCGACTGGCGCCACCACTGGTGACCTGTTCTTTGGCTGGGACACTACCACAGCTAATAACAACGTCATTAGTACCTTCGGCAGCACGATGGGATCAACAGCCGCCCCGTGTTACCGGGTAGATAACGAGTATGTCTTTGGTGCCACTGCTTCACTGACCACCCCAGCCGGTATTTACCAGGCTAACATGAGTATGATTGCCACTGGCACATTCTAATTCTGAGTAAGAAATGAATGAGCCAGCGCCGACACCTACAATTCCGCGCTAACCCCCTGGCGCTTGCCAGCCTCGTGCTTATTGGCCTGTTCAGCTGGCAGTATGTATTTACGCCAGCTTACGGGGCGCGACTCGGGCCACGGTTCTTGCAGTTAAGCACTGATGAGGTAAGCGCCACAGCCGCGTATAACCTATCGTTCCAATTGACTACGGCAGGCTTGCTTGGCTCAATTGACATCCAATTTTGTTCCAATGACCCACTGATTGGTGATCCCTGCACAGCGCCAGCTGGTTTTGATGCTAGCTCGGCTGTGCTTGCCAGCCAGAGCGGACCAACCGGCTTCATTATTAGTCCGGCATCGACGGCCAACGATATTATCCTGACCCGGGCACCGGTACCGGCGGCGGTTGGCACGGCCGCGTATGATTTTACGGGTGTTACCAACCCCTGAGCACCCGGTTCGTACTATGTGC
>CAZOYN010000039.1:0-7882 GCA_964584135.1 uncultured Candidatus Saccharibacteria bacterium
GCCCAGCGGACGTACATTCTGAGTAACATTTGTGTCCAATCCTGCGCGTCGGTGCCGCCAGCCCCAGCATATAAACTCAGGATGGCATCGTAGCTATCGTAGGGCCCGTTGAACTTTAGCTCTTCTTTTAAGGCCGTGAACGCGGCTTGGACATCACCTAATTGGCGGGTTAGTTCATCGTTGAGGCTACTGTCATTAAGTTGTGACAGTTCGCTTACCTCTTGGATATTTTCTTCAAGAACGATCCAGGGTCTGGTGCGGGCTTCAAGCTTGGCGATTTCCTTCATTATCTCTTGGGCACGGTTTGAATCACCCCAAAAATCTGGTGATTGGCTGTCTGCCTGAAGTCTTTTGAGCTCTTCATTAAGCCCGTCAATTCCCAGTCGAGCAACGGCTTCGTTAATCTCAATCTGCAGGTCAGCGGCCTGCTTGCCTAGCTCATCCATATCTATAGAGTATAACTTATATAGTGCCAGCTTTAATTTGGGCTGCCCATAGTGGCGCCAGTTGGGTTTGCAGCTCGTGCACGAAGACTTCGCCGCAGTTGCCCAGTACGCCAAAACCCCAGACATTTTCGGCGAACATGGCGCTGGCGACTTCTACGATTTGTTCTTTGGTAACTGAGCGGATGCGTTCCGGCACGCGGTAGTAATCGTCAATGACGCCGTCGAAGAAATAGCGGCCGGCGTAACCGGCGGCCGTGCCACCGACGGTTTGGGCGCTGCGCTGGAAGCGGCCGAGGGCGTACTGTTTGGTGGCGGCAATCTCTTCGCGGCCGATGTGGCCGGCCATGACCTTACCGACTTCCTCCACTATAATCTGCAGCAGCGGCGTGGCGTTTTTATCGGAGACCTGGGCACCGAACCACCAGTTGCTGGCGTCACGGGTTTGGCTGAGGCCGGAGTTCATGCCATATACCAGACCCCGCTCACGGGCGGTGCCTAAAATTTTAGAGTACAACGTTTCGGTGAGCATGGTATTGACTAGGTTCAGCGAATCGGTTTCTGGATCTGTTAAGCGGCGGCGCATAAAGGTATCGATGTAAAAGTACAGGTTCTCAACGGTGTCGTTGGGCACGTAGACCGGCGCGGCCAGGCGGTGCGGTTTTTCGCGCGGCAGCGCGAAACGCTGGCCTTGTTTGGGCAAGTCAATATTGGCGAACAATTGTTCTATGGCCTCGCGGCGGCTGGCCGTAAAGTTGCCGCCAATTACAAACCGCAAATTGGGCGTGTGGTGTGTGCGCTGGTAATGCTCACGCACATCATTGACGGTCACGTTTTGCATGAGTTCCAGGCGCTCGGCGTCGGTTTTGGCGATCAGGCCCAGTTCGCGGCGCATTTCCAGGCTGAGGCGGCGGAAATGGTTGTTGCTGCGGGCCGCCATTTCTTCCTGGACGTTGCCGAATTCGGCCTCAAATTCTTCATCCAGGAACAGCGGCTTAGTGATGGCAATCATCAGGAGGCCAAGCACGCGGTCCCATTCAAAATCAGCGCATTCGGCTTCATAGGTGATGTCGTACACCCCGGTTGTGGCGTTGGAATAGGCGCCGTTTTTTTCAAGCTCGGCCTGGAAGTCACGGGCCCGGGGCAGCAGCTCATTGGCGCCAAGCAGGACGTGCTCCATGAGGTGCGGCACTTCCCATTTTGCCGCTTCAACCAAGTACTCGCCGGCCCGGAAGTTAAGGTCAAAGGTCATGACCGAGGCGTGCGGAATATGCACCAGCAGGC
Organism: uncultured Candidatus Saccharibacteria bacterium; assembly: GCA_964584135.1. GTDB lineage: Bacteria > Patescibacteriota > Saccharimonadia > Saccharimonadales > UBA4665 > CAZOYN01. The sequence goes on from CAZOYN010000039.1 coordinate 1,728, forward strand.
CGTGGGCGCCGTTTGGTAAAACAAGCTCACTGACAGTATGTCGCATGTGGCCGCGGGCGCTAACGCCGCCTCCGCTTGGCGGCCGTTTTGCGTTTGCGTTCGGTTTTACGGGCCTTTTTACGCTCGGTGGTTTGCTTCTTTTTGGCTTGGTTGGCAGCTTGTTTATCGGTAAAATCGCGGGCTTCAAATTCGGTTTCGGCGTCGGTGATTTGGCTGGCATTTTCGATGGAGGCGCGGGCCGCGCGAGTTAGTTCGGTTTCGGTGGCCCGGTTCAACTCTTCTTCGCTCATTGGCTGGGCGTGGAATAGCGTGCGTAGTACGTCATGGCGCAAGCTGTGTTGCATGTCCTCGAATAAGAGTTGCCCGCGGCGGCGGTATTCCACCAATGGGTCTTGCTGGCCAACACTCATCCAGTGGATGCCCTCTCGCAGATGATCCATGTTTTCCAGGTGCTGCATCCAAAGGTTGTCTAAGATCTGGAGGTAAATGTCACGCTCCACTTTGCGCATAACCTCAGCCGTAAACGCCACTTCCCGGGCGTTGTATAGTTCTTTGGCTTCTGTTAAGAGCATCTTTTCGAACTTGGTGGCATCGGTGTCGAACAAGCGATCCAACGTGGCTTCGTCAAACGGAAATAACTCGCGTAAGACGTCTTCGAATTGGTCGGTAGTTACCAGCGGCGAGGTGGCTAGGCTGTGCACTTCCTCTTCAACGAAAATGTTAACGCGCTTGCGGATGTTTTGCGAGCGCAGGATTTCGCGGCGCATGGCATAAGTGGCTTTGCGGTGACGGTTCATGACGTCGTCGTATTGGACTACGGACTTACGTTGGTCAAAGTGGAAGCCTTCGACTTTCTTTTGGGCGCCCTCCAGGCTCTTGCTGATTAAGCGGTTCTCGATAGGCGTGTCATCATCAACGCTCAGACGTTCCATAATGCCAGCGATGCGGTCACCGCCGAAAATGCGCATCAAGTCGTCTTCGGTGCTCACAAAGAACTGGGTGACGCCGGGGTCTCCCTGGCGGCCGGAACGGCCGCGCAGCTGGTTATCAATGCGCCGTGATTCGTGGCGTTCGGAGCCCAGCACAAACAAGCCGCCAAGTTCTTTAATGCCATCGCCCAGCACAATGTCGGTACCACGCCCGGCAATGTTAGTGGCCAAGGTAACGGCACCCGTTTCGCCAGCTTGGGCGACAATTTTGGCCTCGCGTTCGTTGTTCTTGGCGTTCAGTACTTGGTGCGGCACGCCGGCTTTAGTGAGCATGGCGCCCAGCGCCTCGTTTTTCTCAATTGAAACAGTACCAAGCAGCACCGGCTGGCCTTTGGTGTGCAGCGTCTTCACCTCACGGACAATGGCCTTGAATTTGGCGTTTTCGGTGCGGTAAATACGGTCCGGTCGGTCGGTCCGGGCTAGCGGCCGGTTGGACGGGATTTCCACGACATCCATCTTGTAAATCTGATGGAATTCCTCGGCCTCGGTCAGGGCCGTGCCGGTCATGCCCGCTAATTTTGTATACAATCGAAAATAGTTCTGGAAGGAAATAGTGGCCAGGGTCATGGATTCCTGTTGGACCTCGACGCCTTCCTTAGCTTCGATGGCTTGGTGCAAGCCTTCGTTATAACGGCGGCCGGCCAACAGGCGGCCGGTAAACTCGTCAACGATCACGACTTCCCCGTCGCGCGTGACGACATAGTCTTTGTCGCGGTGGAACAGCGCGTGGGCGCGCAGCGCCTGCTGTAGGTGGTAAATGGTGCGGATGTTTTCGGAACCATACAAGTTATCTATGCCTAGAATTTTCTCGACTTTTTCAACGCCGGCATCGGTTAAAATAACCGTTTTGCGCTTTTCGTCGGTTTCGAAATGCTTGTCTTTCACCAGTTGGCGCACGACTTTGGAGAACTGGGCGTAGGCGTTGCCACTGGTGACTGAGGGGGCGGAGATAATCAGCGGCGTCCGGGCTTCGTCAATCAAAATCGAGTCGGCCTCGTCGACGATGGCAAAGTGTAAGTCGCGCTGGCGGAGTTGGTCTTCCTCGCGAACCATGTTGTCGCGCAGGTAGTCAAACCCGTACTCGTTGTTGGTGCCGTAGGTAATGTCGGCGGCGTAGGCTTCCTGGCGGGTGCAGGGTTTGAGATGCCGGAAGCGCTCATCTTCGTGATCAGTATTGGTAAACTCGGGGTCGTACACGTAGCTGTGGTCGGCGATAATCACCCCGGTCTGCAAACCCAAGAAGTTATACACCTGGCCCATCCAACCGGCGTCACGCTGCGCCAGGTAATCGTTGACCGTGACCACGTGCACACCTTTTTCGGTCAGAGCATTTAAGTAAACTGGCGCCGTGGCCACTAGCGTCTTACCTTCACCGGTCTTCATTTCGGCGACATTGCCTTCGTGTAGCACCATACCACCAATCAGCTGCACGTCAAAGTGACGTTGGCCAAGGGCTCGGGTTGCGGCCTCGCGAACCACAGCAAAGGCGTCGGGCAAAATCGCGTCCAGCGATTCTTTGTCGAGGCGTTTTTTGAGCACAACTGTCTGCTCACGCAGTTGCTTGTCAGAAAGTTTGGTGTACGTTTCGGCCAGCTCGTTAATTGACTTCACCCGCTTGCGCAGCCGCTTCACGGTCCGGGCTTGCGGGTCTCCCAAAATTTTCTTAAAGACAATATTCATAAAGACTAGTCGTCTCTCCCTCTTAGGTTACGGCCAAAAGTATCGTCAGTTATTATAACCACTTTTCAGAGGAAAAGCGACTACGATTTAAGGTTTCCGGCCGCTTGGCGCTTGAACCTGGCAGCTAAGTGCCGGCGCAGCTTGCCCGACTGATGCATATCCTTATATTTTTGCAATTGCTGCTTGAGTTTCGCCTCCATAATATCAACCGCAGCGTACATATTCAAGGCTTTTTCGGTAATGACGATGGTCTCGTGCGGCAAATGAATAGTGACTTCGCACAGACAATTGTTGCGGTCCTTGGTCTTGATAACTTTCAACTGTACTTCGCAGTGGGCACTGGCCCGGCTGTGCCGCGAAACGTAGCGGTCGAGGGCACCGATTTTCTTATTAACGTAAGCTTTGAGACGGTCATCTATAGAGGCGTGTACACCCTGGATTTCAAACTTTTGGAACATATGACCTCCTTGTTTATGTACGATTACCACTTACTATTATACGCCCCGCTCAAAGCCTGGCGTTGATTAGCATCACACTTAAACTTCAGACCGGCCGGCCATGAAGGGCCGTAACACTTCGGGCACGGTAACATTGCCGTCAGTAGTTTGGAAGTTTTCGATGATAGCAATGGGTGTGCGGCTGAGCGCGAAGGCCGTAGCGTCATTACTATGAACAAGTTCGATGCGTCCATCAGTCCGCTTGACCCGGGTTTTGAGGCGGCGAGCCTGGTAATCAGTCATATAGTCAGCGGTGTGGGTTTCGCGGTATTTACCTTGCCCGGGCAGCCAGGAGTTGATGTCAATGCCGCGGGCGTTGGGCTTACCAATGTCGGCCATACATTTGGTTATGACTTGGTACGGGATGCCAAGCAGCCGCATCAGCTTTTCCTGGATTGCTATCAATAATATATGTTCCTGCGGCCCCTGTTCTGGCAGGGTTAAAGACTCCATCTCGAGTTTGTCGAACTGATGCATGCGGAACATGCCTTCCATATCTTTGCCGTAACTGCCGGCCTCGCGCCGGAAGCTGGTGGCATAACCTACATAGCGCAGCGGCAAATCATTTTCTCTCAGGATTTCATCGGCGTGCATGCTGCCCAGGACGTGCTCGGCGCTCCCCTGCAGCCACAAATCTTCGTCTTCAATTTTGTAGCGGTCGTCACGCGGTTCCAGCCGGTCCATGGCGTCATAGATTTCGGTACGCAGCAGCAATGGTGGCAGGACCGGCAGGAATGGCTTGTTGCTAACTTGTAAATTATTTTCATGGATGACTTCGTCTATAAAACCCTGGTCAGTAAGTTTACTCAGCACGAATTGCACGATAGCAAACTGCAGCTGCACTAAATCGCCTTTTAGATAGGCAAACCGGGCACCGGTGACTTTAGCAGCCCGCTCCTTGTCCATCCAGCCCTTGGCTTCGGCAATTTGCCAGTGGTTTTTGGGCTCAAAGTCAAACTTCCGCGGCTGACCAACCGTTTTACTGACCACGTTTTCATCCTCAGAAGCGCCAACCGGCACATCGTCCAGTGGCATGTTCGGAACGGCCTTTAATAAAGCATCATACTTTTGTTCAATGGCCGCCAGTTCGGCCTCGCGCTGGGCGATTTCGTCCTTTAACTGCTTGCCGGCAGCAATTTGCTCAGCTAATGGTTTGCCATCCTTAAGTTCGGCGGCCAGCCCGTTACGCCGTTTGCGCAGCTCGTCAATTTGGGTCAATCTGGTCCGACGTTCGGTGTCGAACTCTAATAATTGGGCAACATCAACCTTGTAGCCCTTTTGCTGGGACTTTTCAGCCACCAATTCGGGATTGTCGCGGATAAACTGTATATCAAGCATGCGCTTATTATAACCTAGCAACGGGTCAAACCTGAGAGCCACTCATTGTTGGTCAACTGCCGCTCTAAATTTATAGTATAAATGGAGTATAATTATACGCAAATTTTAGAGCGTGCGGGCAGTAAACTACCTCAGCTCTCAGCTTTGACGCAGACTTTTGAGCGTCAGCTCAGTACGGGCTCGGGCATAGCTGCAAAAATCGCAGGGGCCGCCCATGGCGGCTTCGCCAATGGGTGGCATCATGTCAGATTCCAAGCAGGCTTTCATCTTGGCTAAAATGGGCTCAATCCAGCTGTCACTGCCAGTGTACGGGATAACTTTGGTGCGGAATTCCAGTCGGTCGTTAAAACCATCCAGGTCAATACGGGCATTGGTGTAGACAAAGTAGCCGGTGTTACTGACAACAAAGCCATTTTGGCGCAATAGCCACTGGTAAATTTCCATTTGGCGCTTGTAGCTGATCTGCCAGTCCGAATCAATATCAATCTCGCGGTTCTTTGATGTGGCTTTGTAATCCACCACTATCAACTCGCCAGCCTCGTTGACCCAAATGTCGTCCACGGCACCGAAAATGTGCAAATTTGTTGGTTCATGCACGGCCACCACCCCCGTAAAATTGGTGCGCCATTTGTTAAGCTCAGCATGTTGGTAGGGCACGGCCTTGATCTGGTTGTCGGTCATCATGGGGTGCGGTTGCCCGGCCGCGCGGTAGCGGTCAAACTCTTTTTTAAATAATTCATCTATGGTTTTATTGATGTTAAACGGCGGCCCGTCGGGGCGCTTAATTTTGAGACGCGCGTCTAACCAGAAGCAGCGCGGACACTGCATAAACAGCTCGATTTTGGAGCGCGAAATTTTGTACGGTGCCGCCTGCCCCGGCTGGTATGGCAGCGACCGCTCTCTCGTATAGGCCATTGCTACTATTGTACCTTAGAGTTCTTCCAGTATGCGAACCAGGTCCTTTGGTTTGTTGGCAATCGCCGTTGGCTTGAGCGCTTTGAGGTCCGCCGGCCGGGCAAAGCCCCAGGTCACGGCGATAGAACGGAGCTTCAACGATTGGGCGGCCTCCACATCACGCAGCTCGTCGCCAACATAGACTGCATCCTTGATGTCTAAATTATTTTCGCGTAGCAAGCGGCGCAGGGCCGGAGCCTTGCCAAACAAGTTGACGCTGCCATACACTTCAAAAAAATAGGTATGCAAATTGTGCTGGTGCAGGAAAACGTGCACGTTGTGCACGCTGTTACTGGTAACAATGAAGAGCTCGTGGCCCTCGTTGTGCAGCTTTTTGATGACCTCCGGCACGCCGGTAAATGGTTTCACGAGCTGGATGGAGTCGCCCATTAGCTGCCGGCCCCTGAAAAACAGCCGGAGCAAGCGCAGCCAGGAATGGCCAAACCGCCGGCCAATGGCCGTCATGGACATGCCACGTAACTCGTGGCGCTGCTCGTCACTCAAAGGCCCCTTGCCGGCCTCGGTCGCTAGCAAATTGACGATAAAGTCAAAGCTATCGGCAATTGTCCCATCAAAATCAAAGATGATTACACCCACCCCTACAGTGTACCGGAAACTAGCTTACCGGCGTATACGGAATGTGGCACATGCCGCGACCGGTTTTTTCGGTGAATTTCTGGTGGTAGTCTTCGCTTCG
>CAZOYN010000040.1:0-7578 GCA_964584135.1 uncultured Candidatus Saccharibacteria bacterium
TGCACCCGTGTACGCGGTTTTGCAGACCGCTGCGTAGCTACTCCGCCAAGGCGCCCTGTTTAACAGGGTTATTATAGCGGGGTTACCGGCGATCTACCAAGCTTTCGCAAAACTTAGTGGCTGATCATAAACTCATCCATGGCATCAACCAGGGGATGCGTGCTGGCTTCTTTCATAGCTACTTCAGGGTCAGGTACTATTTCGCTAGTCATACCGTGGTCGGGGACAGTCAGGCTCGCTTCGTCTTCGTGGCTCAAAAAGCTCTCGATTTCAGGCATGTCATAGCCTAACTCCAACAAGCCAATCATTGCTACCGATCGGAATACGCTGGTATGGTCGGCACCAAGCAAGTCGCCAATTGGCTTTTTGCCATCTTCTGTTTTTTTCTTTAAGATCCCCAGCGCCAGGTAGCGGGAGGTTTCAAAATCCCGATCGCGTCGCTCGGCAGCATCGCGTGCCTGTAGTTCAGCTATGTTGGGTGGCGGCACGACAACATGGGTGGCGGCCCGGGCAGCACCAACTGTTAAACTGCCTGCCGTCTTGGCTACCGCGCCTACAGTTCTTGCGATACTAAAATCGCTGGTTTCGTTTTGCTCGGTCAATAGCGCCTCCTTGAATTAAGCTTTAAATATACGGTTTTGTTCTACTGCTGTAAGTAAAAATTTTGCTTGCCCTCAGCGTGTAGTGTTCGTTAGCATTAAAACGAGCCGGCTTTATATCACCGGCACGCTTATTCGAGACCACAATTACGCCGCTAGGCGAAGCTATTGATTCTAACAGATTATAGGCGGCCGGTACAGTCCCTTCACCAAATAATTTGCTAAGATATATCTATGGACGATGCGAGCGCAAACGACGACAAGCCAAAACGACTATATTTTAAGTCGTACCTAAAATTCGTCCATAATTCGGTGGGCACAAACAGTTTCCGTAACTTTTATGTAGAAACCCCTGAACAAGGCGTCTTTGACGCCCTCGATGATGGCTATAACTCATGCGCCTTTTACGTCAGCGCCGTGTTAGTCATCTTCAAAAAGCTGGCCGGTTTCCACGGTACGGTGGCCAGCACGGTCAAAGATCTGCAAGACTCGGGCTGGCAATTAGTAGATGAGCCCCAAGCCGGCGACGTGCTAGTCTGGGAAGCCCGGCAGTTCGATGATGGCTTAAAACAACATATTGGATTTTCAGTCGGTAGTGGCACGGCAGTGAGCACTTCAATGACTACAAAGACCCCTATAGAACACGACCAGACATTTGATAATACCCGAAAAATAGTCCAGGTTTTCAGGCTACCGCACTGGGACTATTAGCCAAGATTTATGTCACAGACATTGGGGCTGGCGGGCATATTGCCCGCCTGGTGTTGTGCTGCTGTATCTAGTAAATTATTCAGTTTAGTAACCTCGTCAGTCAGCATGGCTTCGGCGTCAATGGCTTGCTTGTCAAAAGTTTTGCCGTTGAGTTGGATAGATTTCTCACCCAGTACAGCTAATTTCCGGCCGCCACTGGAAAAAGCATTGGTGTTGCAATACATATTCCAAGTACCATCTGTTTTGGCGTCAAGCGATAGGTCAAAATTGGGTTCATTTGACCCAGTTTGCTGAACTTCTACCATTTGCGCCTGGCCAGTGTTATGCTTCGGCGTTGCGGTCTGTAGCGTAAAGCTGATTGTACCACCAGCAGTAGTGGTCTCGGTAAATGTAATAGTGTAGGGTGGCTTACCTTCGTAACGTGTAGGCGACTTAGCCGCAAGTTCAATCATACGCCCAGCAACTTGCTGCAGGCCGCGGGCATTTTGGGCAGCCTCAGCCGATAGCTTATGCTCGGCTTTATTACTGCCGCCACAGGCAGTAACGCCGGCCGCTAAAGCAACTACCGCACTCACGCCTGTGACTAACTCTTTAGTCCTCTTGCTCATAACGTACAATTATAGTCTAATTACATACTGCGTCAAGGTGGTACACCCAACAACGCAACTGAATCACCGCTTTTACAATTGATGAAATTGTTGGTTAGTATTAGCCGCTGGCCTGGTGGAAAAACCGACAATTTAGTACTATCAAAACATGCATATTTTCTCACTCGTCTGGCACTGGCTGCTGAACGTAACCGGCACCAACATTCCTGCCACTGGCAGCAAATGGTATAACTTTTGGTCCGGCTTTGGCAGTGACCTGGGCGAAGTAGTCATTATTGGTTCGCTGGTCGGTTTATACCGGCAACATAACTGCCGCGTAAAAGGTTGTTGGCGGATCGGCCACCACCCGGTGGACGGCACACCCTACAAAACCTGCCACAAGCACGCCACGGTTGCAAATCACGCCCAACTGCACAAGGAACACAAGCATAAGTACCCCGAACAGCACGAGCTGCTCAACCAGGGCGAGTAAAGGCAAGGCCTTGCCTAATCAGGCCAAAGCCTCCCATTAAGCCACTGTCGTTACCAAATTGGGTTACTTTTATGGTCGTCCCATGAATGGTGCCAATGCCTTGCAGCAGCTCGGCATTTTTAACAGCCAAACCGCCTACGAAAACTATGGCTTGGGGTTGGAAGGTATCAATATAGCGTAATAAATGCTGGTGGAAATCATCATTTATTACTCGCCACCTAGCTTCATCAAAACTTTCCGGAGGAGCGTTAAACCGTTTGGTTAGCGAAGCGCCGCTGCAGGCCGCTTCCCAGTCTGCAAAATGAGCTTTCCAGAGCAGTTTTCTGGCATCTAATGTATCGCTATTTTCTAAACGGCTTATGGAAGCCCCGCCAATTCCCGTACCCCAAACGATACAATGAAAATCACCAGCAACCTGGTTGCCGTAATAGGCCTCGCCTAAGCCAGCCGCAACAGCGTCATTGTCATAAAAGACCGGGCAGGCAAAGCTCTCAGAAATTGGAACTACCAGGGGCTTATTGTTCCATTGGGGGATATTTTTAGCCGAAGTGATCTGGGTTTTTTCTTCATTAGGAGTACCGGGCGTAGAAAGGCCGATTGCGTCTAGTTTCTGCCCATTAGAAACTTGTTTAACGGCGTCAATCATAGCCCGTAGGTCATTCTCATATATTTGGGTGTTTTTATACCTCACCGGCTGGCTTATGAAGGCAGGCTCTTCGATACTTGCTGAACCGACGATACGTGTGTTGGTGCCGCCTAAATCAATCGAGATATACATTGGCTACAGTATACTCGATTACATTGTGACATGATTACCACCATGCTTTATCAGTTCTTTATCAAAAGTAACAAGAGAATTTCCATATACTTTGGCTTCGGTTGCAGCATAGCAGTCTACGATGGATAGGCTTGGCTTTGCACCGTATAAGTCAATAGTTTGGTCAAGAAAATAATCGTTATATATCAGATTCGGTAAGCTCAAAAACGTTTTGACGAGCGTTACAATATCTGGGCGTTCCATACTAATAACCCTTTCCAGCACGAAGATTATCTCTACGGCCACAACATCAGTTACGTATGCTGCCGAGCCGGTGATAATTTTCTTAGCTTTAAGGCTCTGCTCCGGAATATCGTTGAGCAGGTAGCGCAGTACTACGTTTGTATCGAGACTATTCACAGGTTATCAGCAACCCAGGCTTTTGCTGCCGCTTCCTTTAAGGCTTGGCCGGTTAAACCTTTTTTGTGGCTTGGTATTTTTTTAGTGATCTCATCTCGTAACTTCTCAAAATCCGCGACACTAGTACCACCTCCAATAACAACCTGGCGGTTCTTATCAAGCGTAAGGCTAACTTTTTGCCCCGGCTTAAAACCCAATGCTTTGCGTAGCGGCGCGGCAATGGTTATAGTACCCTTACTCGTGATTGTTGTCGTGTATTTCATGTCTTACATTTTACAGTATGTAATACGTTTTTTCAATTTCTTTCATCCTCTTGGGCAATCTAAGAAAAGATAGGCCTAGCTAGGTACGTTTTTGTTTCACTCTAGTTTAAATACTTATTGCGGCGGCTGACTATTATCTGGCGAGGCGTTTGGATCCTGGGTTTCGGGTATCGATGTAACTTGCGTTGGCGTTGCCAAGCCTCCAGCCCCAAAGCCGAACAAAGACGTTTTAAAACGTTGTTCTATCTCTTTAACGGCTGTTGTTAAGTCGGTGCCTTGAGGCAGCGTCTTTGCCAAAGACCTACCGCTTTTCAATAGCTTCCAGCCAAAGATAATGCTTAATAATCGGATTGCAAAGATGAACAGGCTAGAAATTATGGTAAAGATGCCAGCGAAAAAGAAGACCTTTAAAAATATGCCAATAAGCTTAACATCATTACTCCACTGGCTGGGATTATTGGGATTATAGTTAATCTGTGCCGTTTCGCCACTAGTAAAGCCGCACAAACTACTTGAGCTAAATGACGACTGCCGGGTGTACTCTTTCCCATTAACTGTATATTTTGCAATGGCCGAACAGGTTGTGCTGGTCTGCTGTGACCCGTTTGAAGTTGTCGTTGACTGGTGCTGGCTGATTGATACGATGGTCGCGTTGGTCTTGGCTGTCATTTTGGTGACGCCCGTCAAGTTACCAAAAAGCATGGGGACAAACAAGAAAACCACACCGACAACCATGCCAGCAATCGAGCCAAAAATGCCTGGCCGTTTTTTGCCGCCCAATGGGTTGTCAATACCAATAAAGCCGTCCAGGATCAATAAGCCACCGATGGCCTGCTGGGCTGCAGCATAGGCCGCTGGGCTTTCGCTCTTATACTGGTTAAGAAAGCCTTTTGCGTGATTTACTAAGTTTCCGATTTTCATGTTTGTATCCTTGATAACTTTCTATAGGACTAACTTCCATTACTGTCCAGTGGATCTTACGAACTTAGCATAACCGTATAAGATGTCGGATGCAAGAAAAAAGCAGCGAGCTAGTTCTCGACGCTTTTTGTTGGTGTTGTAAGCAAAAACTCACGCTATCACCATTAGGTTGTAGGCCTGATGCTAAGGTATCGAGGACGTATTGACAAAACCAGCGATTGTCACGGATCCGTTGCTCGTGAACCAATCCCAGATGCCGACAGACCCGTTACCAAAGGTACCTTCCCCATTCGCTTTGGAGGTGAAAATAACTGAGCCATTCAGCGTATTGACCGTCTGGGTATTGCCGGCAGGTATGTCTTTGACTGGGTTTACTCCATCCCACGTGATGCAGCTGGTAATAATTTGCCAACCAAGCACTGATTTCATGTTGGCTGGGCTGGCATTCATCCAGTTAAGCTGCGCCTGCGTAAAGTTATTCCATTGGGAGTCGTCCATAGCCAGCACGACATATTGCTTCGTGTTAATGGTATCAATGAGGCCGGCGAACTGCAGCGCAGCATAGAGTTTGGTCGTGTTGGCATACGAGTTCGTCTGGAGGTACTGCGAATTCGTGTCATTCGCGAAGTAGGTTTGATAGGAGTTTGGGTTTGGCGGCAGACAATTTGTCGTGTTTGGCGCAGGGCTAGGAGTTGGTGTAGGGGTAGGCGTTGGGGCAGAACTTACTACGGGAGCTTTGGGTTTGGTAGTACTCGGCGTTGGGTTAGGCGATGGTGCAGTTGCTGGCGTCGGAGTGCTTGTCGCTTGAGCTTCGGGTACTGAACTGGCGGCAGTATTCAGTGCATGCTTATTGGTACTTTTTAGCGTCGACTTTGTGTTTTGAGTATGCAAAAGGTGTCCAGATGCAAGCAAGCCACCCAACAAGGCCACGACTATCAGACCAGTTGCGAGAGCGATAAAAGGGGAATGAAACTTTTTTATTATGCCGTGTTCAGTTTCGACTGTTTGTCCATCGGTAATTTCATCCATCTTAAGCCCCAACAGTGCCTGTCTTGACGTTTCCAGCTCGCTTGTAATTGGCAATAATCACGCCGCTTGGTGTCACCAAACTCTCAGTTAGCTTAAAAGCTGCCGGGATGGTTCCCTCGCCAAACAAACGTTTGCCCGTGCCGAGCGTGATGGGAAATATTTTGAGCCACAGTTCGTCCACTAAATCATGCTTAAGGAGCAACTGGATGAGTTCGCCGCTGCCGTGAACTTGCAGGTCAGAACCTTTTGAACTTTTGAGCTTTTCGATATCTGCCAAACTTTTGAGGAAAACTGAGTTCTTCCAATCTGACTTTTTCATGGTCCTACTCATGACGTATTTTGTGACATCATTGATGCCTGGCCAAGCGTCCGCGTGCTCTGGCCAGTAGCCGGCAAAAATCTCAAAGGTTTTTCTGCCCAACAGCAAGTCGGCCGGTTTCATCTGTTTTTGCATGACCTTGCCAGCAGCTTCGTCAAAATATGGCGCGGTCCAACCGCCATATTTGAAACCGCCTGACGTATCTTCCTCGGACCCACCCGGTGCTTGCATGACCCCATCTAAGCTAATAAATGATAAGACGATTATTTTTCTCATGTCATTACAGCCTCATTTAATGTCTAAAAACATTTTATCCTTCATCGTGTTTTTGTCTATGAAGTACGCAACAAAAAAGCTAGCTTGGAAACTGGCAATTATAGTGGTGCAGCAGAAAAGCTCTGAGGGCTACGTAGGGCAAGATTAACGAGAAGTGTTGATGCTCTAGTGATATGATAAGTGCGTAAGAGGGGTTAAAGCAAAGGGGGAAGTATGAAATTCAAAAAAGCAGTCTTTATAAATATCACCGAAGGTCATTTTGACCAAAACTACTGGGAACAACTAGACAATCTCTACGAACAAAAAGTACTACTGAGCCGTGATGACCCTAAGCTAATGGGTGAGCTAAAAGACTGTGATGCGTTATTGATTGGTTTTCAAGTTCCAACTGGCAAAGACATTCTTGACGCAGCTCCTAATCTCAAACTTATCAACATATTGGCTACGGCTTATGGGACAGTAGACCTAGACGAAGCAGCCAAAAGAAATATACCCGTTTGCAACCTGGCTGGTTATAGTACTGAGGCAGTTGCCGAGTTCACTATCGCAATTTTGCTATACCAGATCAGACAGCTCGAAGAAGGCGTGAAGCGCGGCAAGGCTGGCAATTATAACTTTGACGGTATGTCTGCCAAAGAGCTTAAAAATGGTAACTTTGGCGTAGTCGGACTTGGCAGTATTGGTGGCAGGGTCGCAGAACTGGCTGCTGGTTTTGGAGCAAACGTAAGCTATTGGTCACGCAATAAAAAAGAAACGCCATTTACCTACAAAGAGCTTGATAAACTGCTTGCCGAATCAGACTACCTGTCTATTAACGTAGCCCAGACTTCGGATACCGAAAACCTGTTAAACGATAAAACGATCCCTTTAATTAAGTCCGGCGCGGTAGTTATCAGTACGGTGCCACCAGAGGTTACTAATACAGATGCTTTAGCGGCTAGATTAGCTAAAGGCGACATCACTTTTGTTTCAGATCACGGTGATGAGATGTCCGAAGACAACCTGAGCAAAATAAAGCAGTATTCTAACTGTCTACTACTGCCAGCTATAGGCTTTATAACGGCAGAAGCACGTATTAACAAGCAAGAAATATTTATTGCTAACATGAATGGCTTTCTTGAAGATAAGAGTCAGAATAAAGTTTATTATAAATAGGTAGAGAATAATAAATGCTGAAGGAAAAGATTGTACTAGTTGGTCAGG
>CAZOYN010000041.1:0-7113 GCA_964584135.1 uncultured Candidatus Saccharibacteria bacterium
CTGCCAGAGCCGGAAATAGTGATATTTTGCTCTTTGCCACTGCCCTTGTCTTTGGCAGTTACGTTCAAGATGCCGTTGGCGTCAATGTTAAAGGTAACTTCAATCTGCGGGATGCCACGGGGCGCGGGTGGGATGCCATCCAGGATAAAGCGGCCGAGGGATTTGTTACCTTCGATCATGTCGCGTTCGCCCTGGGCAACGTGGACTTCAACCTGCGGCTGGTTGTCGGCGGCCGTGGAAAATACTTCGGACTTGCTGGTGGGAATGGTGGTGTTGCGCTCAATGAGCTTGGTCATGACGCCGCCCATGGTTTCGATACCGAGGCTCAGCGGTGTCACGTCGAGTAATAGCACGTCTTTAACATCACCCTGTAGAACGCCGGCTTGAATAGCCGCGCCAATGGCCACGACCTCGTCCGGGTTAACCCCCTTCATGGGGTCTTTACTGAAGATAGTTTTGACTTTTTCCTGGACGGCCGGCATACGGGTCATACCGCCGACTAACACAATGGCGTCGATGTCGCTGGCTTTCAGGCCGGCATCTTTGAGAGCCTTCTCGCAAGGGTCGGCAGTTTTGGTAATGAGGTCGCCGACCAGGCTCTCTAGCTTGGCGCGGGTAAGCTTGTGCTCGAAGTGCTTGGGACCTTCGGCGTCGGCAGTCAGGAAGGGCAAGTTGACGTTCACTTCTTGGGCGGAGCTGAGCTCGATTTTAGCTTTTTCGGCCTCGTCGCGCAGGCGCTGCATAGCGGCGTTATCACCGGTAACGTCAATGCCGCTCTCTTTTTTGAACTCATCCGCAAAGTAGTTAACCAACACGCGGTCGAAGTCGGCACCGCCGAGATGGGTGTCGCCGTTGGTGGCCTTAACTTCAAAGACGCCATCACCAAGTTCCAGAATGGAGACGTCGAAGGTACCACCACCGAGGTCGTAAACGGCGATCTTTTCGTCTTTTTTGTCGGCTTTGTCCAGGCCGTAAGCTAAAGCCGCGGCCGTTGGTTCGTTAATAATGCGCTTCACCTCCAGGCCGGCAATTTTACCGGCGTCTTTGGTTGCTTGGCGCTGCGAGTCGTCAAAGTAAGCCGGCACGGTAATGACAGCCTCAGTGACTTTGTCGCCTAGGAAGGCTTCGGCGTCGGCCTTGAGCTTGCCGAGGATCATGGCGCTGACTTCTTCAGGGCTATACTCTTTGTCACCCATTTTAACCTTGACGCCGTTACCGCTCTTGAGGATTTCGTAGCCCATCAGCTTGAGGTCGCGCTGGACTTCTTTGTCGCTAAAGTTGCGGCCAATCAGGCGCTTAACTTCATAAATGGTGTTCTTGGGGTTGGTTACCTGCTGGCGGCGGGCAACCTGGCCCACCAGACGTTCGCCGTTTTTGTTAACCGCCACCACCGACGGCGTGGTGCGGGCGCCTTCGCTGTTCGCGATAATTTCCGGTTTACCGGCCTGCATTACCGCCATTGCCGAGTTGGTTGTACCGAGGTCAATGCCAATAATCTTTGCCATGCTCTTATCCTTTCTCTTAAGCAGATAGTTTACTAGAGTGCTAATGTACTCCTAGCATAGTAAATTGGCACTCGTTAGTCAAGAGTGCCAATTGGCACTCGTAGCCTTGGCTCTTGGTGTGCTACATTGTTACTTATGAAATCTGTTCTTGATAGTCCTGATGTGCTTGCTCAACCCCAGCCTCAGCCCAATCCATCCTTTAAACTATTCCCAGAAAGAGATTTTATAGGTGGCGCCATAGTCGGTGGTCCGATAGCGCCAATATATTTTTTCTATAAGAACTTCAAGGTTCAAGGCAATGGGCGTGCTGCTAAACTGTCTATACTTTGGGGAGTAATTATATTTGTGGCTTTTATTGGGCTATCCATCCTCATTGAAAGTGTCTTTCGTATAACTATTCCGAGGTTAGTATACCCTCCATTAGTAGCGAGCATCACGAAAGGTTTGTTTGTTAAATTTCAAGGGGCAGCTGTAAATCAACACAAACAAGCGGGAGGTGAGTTTTATAAGTCACGGGGTGCAGCTGTTACACTAGTGAGTCTCATTGTGACGGCTGCCTTATTTTTGGGCTTTATACAAATCGTTATTACAGCCACTCACTCAAATCTGAGCATAAGCGAGGCTATAGGGCTGACGCAGCCCTATGACACAAATGCTTACGCCCAACGAATAGCCCAGATAACCCAAAATGACCAGCAATCAATTATGGTCTTTAGCTTGCCTGCTACTACTCCAAAAGTCCAACTATTAAGTAGTTTAGATACAGGCATTACTCGATATAAGCAGAATTTGACACTGATTAACGAAATTGACAGCCTCAACGACATACCGGCAGTCATTAAAAAAGATGATGCCAGGCTACGAAACTATACGGAACTACGTATCCAGATGTTCGAACTAATAAAGAAAGCTATCGCCGAAGACTCAAAGGCTTACGATTCTCAAATAAACGACATTGGGCAACAAATTGAAGCGCTGACTCAACCAGCAAGCAAAAAGTAAATGCGGTAAGTACTTGCTAATAGTTGTTGTGCGGCGGCTACAATATTATACTTAAGCTAACTAAGGAGAGGTTATGAACCAAATTTTAAAAATCGTTGCAACCGGCCTACTACTAGTAATACTAGGGGCTCAGACAGCCATGCTTGGCAAAATCAATAACACCCAAAAGCAAGGCTCCGAGCAGCTGGCAAGCATTGCGACGGCCCAAAATAGCCCAACCCCTAAAGAAATCCAAGACCAAATTAACGCTAATGGCTATCAGGCGGTATTTTTAACGAACCAGCAGGTCTATTTTGGTAAGTTAAAGGAAATCAATGCAAATTTCTTTTCACTGACCGACATTTACTACCTGAAAGACCCAAGCGGTGGTGACACTTCGTTAGTTAAATTAGGCAATGAGCTCCATGGCCCCAAGGATTACATGTACATACCTAAAGGACAGGTACTGTTTATAGAAAACCTCAAGGACAGCAGCCAAGTAGTGCAGGCAATCCACAAATACAAGCCATAAAACGTCTAATTTTTAGCTAGTGCGTGCCAAGATTTTCCAGGGGCAAAGCCGGGTTTTGCTGATTAGGGGGGACGATATTGTCAATATCAACGAACTGGGATGGATCAATATCGCAGGCTGAAACACCAACCCGTTGTAGGCAAGCACGCAAGGCTATGACGGCTTCAGGAGGTTGGCCTTCAGAGTCCGCCTCTTGCCAATCGTGAGCGGTTCTTAGCTGGTCAAATACAGCACGAACCAATATAAGATTATCCTGTGGTTTAAGTTCCTGAAGCTTCCCGGCTAATATAAAGTTAAAACAGACAGATGGCAGCTGCGCGCCAGGAATATCTGCCCCGCGCAGTTGGCAATCAATACAGAGCTCTATTGG
Source organism: uncultured Candidatus Saccharibacteria bacterium (assembly GCA_964584135.1). Classification (GTDB taxonomy): domain Bacteria; phylum Patescibacteriota; class Saccharimonadia; order Saccharimonadales; family UBA4665; genus CAZOYN01. The sequence goes on from CAZOYN010000041.1 coordinate 3,389, forward strand.
CAATTTTTCACCCATACTTGCTGACTCCCGCTTCACTGGAAAAGAAAGATTTATCATACCAGATCTGGGTGTTTGTTCTGTAATATTTTCGCTCGACAACTACTGTAGTTTGACGCGGACCATGGCGTGGCGGATGACGTCGTCGCCGAGTTTATAGCCAGCTTGGAGTTCTTCGCTGATCACTTCATGGCTGCCCTTTCCTTCTTCCATGCTCACCGCTTCGTGGTAGCGGGGGTCAAAGGCCTCGCCGACGGTTTTGATGCGGGCTACGCCGATGTCGGCCAGGGTTTTCTCGAACTGTTTAACAACGGCGTTGACGCCCTTAATGTAGTCATTATCCGCTAAATCAGCCGGCACGTGCTTGAGGGCCCGCTCGAAGTTATCAATAACCGGCAAGAGGTCGCGGATCACGTTAGCTTTAACAACTGTGCGCAGGCTGGCTAGCTGGTCATCGTGCTGGCGGCGCAGGTTGGTGGCGTCAGCCCGCTCGCGCTGCAAGGCTTCAGTTAGTGCGGCAATCTGCTGCTGCAAATCTGCACGTTTATGGTTGGCAGTATCTTTATTTGCTTTAGAGTTTGCCATCAATAACCTCCACTAGCCAATGCGCAAAATCGGCTATCCGATGGTCAAGACGTTCTACGGTATGTAGCGTGCCGAAGTAGGCTTTCGTAAGTAAGCTACCGGTTTCGCTTGGCATGCTACCAAGGTTGTCTGCAATGTCTTCTTGGGGGAGGCCCTGTCTCTGCAGCGGGATAACCTTTGCTAATTTCTCAGCAGGATCCAGTCCACCCTCAATGACGTAAAGACGGGATTTAGTCATAGAGCACTTCCTCGAGTTCCTGGCCAGCCCGGGCGACTAAGTTCATAACGTCGCGGTAGCTTTGGCGGGTCGGGCCGAGCATACCAATGTAGCTGCGGTCGGAAAACGGGCTGCGGAAACGGCTAATAATCAGCGAGCAACCGGCGGCCCGGCCAATCGGGTTTTCGGCGCCAATGTAGACGCTGAGTGGTTCGTTGGGGGCGGCTTCGCGCAACCAGGGCTCAAGGTTATCAAGTAGTTGAGCAACCTGTTGTACTTGGATAGTGTTCATAAACTCCGGCTGGCCAAACAGGTTGGACAGGCCGCTCATGTACAACTGGTTGCCGATGGTGGCCATGCCGAGGTTGTGCGTGAGTTCTACGAGGGTGTCAACAGCGTTGCGGATCATGCGCTCCGGCGCACCGGCATGTTGCACGCGTGAGGCCAGGGCTTTCTCAGCCCGGCCCTGTGGCAACGCCATGGCGCTAGCTTCATTCAAATTATTGACGTAAAACCGGTAACCTTTATCCGTCGGCACGCGGCCGGCACTGGTGTGGGGCTGCATAATAAAGCCGAGGCGCTCCAGTTCGGCCATTTCGGCCCGGATAGTGGCAGAGCTGACATGAAACACCTTAGCCAGCAGGCTGGAGCCTACCGGACTGGCCACTTCAGCATACTGTTCGACAATGGCACTTAAAATATTATGTTGGCGGTCGGTCATGGTTTCACCACTAGTTATAGGTGTTATTTTACAACTAATAGCACTCTGAGGTCAAGAGTGCCAATCTTCGTAGCCCTGCAGGATGAGTCCCGCTACCTGCTCGGGGTTATTGGCCGCGGTGTCTATTACCAGGTCATAATTAGCCATATCGTAGGGGTCAACATTGTAGAGGCTTTTATAGCGCCGGGTTTCACTGCTCAGGCGGTCTTGGAGTACCCGGGCGTACTGGGTAGGGTCGGGGTTGATATGCTCGCTGGCCAGCCGGGCCTCATCCATACTGCCTAAAATCCGCTGGGCGGCTACTCCCAGGTCCAGGTTCAAAAATACCTTGAAAGAAAATGGCATCCAGTGCCAAGCCAGCCGCGAATCAATGACGATACGGTCTTCACTGTTGCCAATATCTTGTAGGCGGCCATCAACTAAGTGGTCAATTTCGGCATTTTCTTCGGCTGATACATTAGCCTGGAGCACATCAACCCCCCGCTCCTGCCCAAGTATTCGGAACAGGTCACCGGATGAGAAATGGCGGAAGCCCAGGCGTTCTGCAACTGCTTTGGCGGCTGTAGATTTGCCGCTGCCCGGCCGGCCGGCAATGGTGATAATGCGCTTCTTTTCCACCGTTAATTAATAACAGATTTACAGGGGTATAACAAGTTTAATCGTAGGTTGACTGCCAAAAGACCCGCGGCTTGAGCAGCAATACGCGCAAGAGCACGGTATGGATATGCAGGCACAGAGCCAGCAGGAATACCGCCCAAATAATATAACCGGCAGCCAGCCAACTGCTGATAGTGCCGGTACCAGCGTGGGCCACCGCGATGGTATACGGCAAAAGTACGTGACCGGTAAGCAGCAGGAACGGCACCCAAAGCACCAGCACCGCCAGACGAATTGCTAAGTGCTCGAAGGCGGCCAAGAGTAGCTCATGCCGGTCGGCATTCACATAGGTCAGCTCGGCTTTCAGGTCAGCGACGTTTTGCAACGCGTTAAAAATATTGGCCGCGAACGAATAAACCACCAGCCCCACGCCTGCCCAAAAAATAAACAGTGGGATGTCGCTTACCAAGGTACTGGCCGAAAAGTTATTGCCTAATGTTTGGTAGGTAGTACTGACCGAAGTTGGGGGGTGGCCGGCATGGTAGAGATTAAACAGCTGCTGGAGGGTGCCGCCTAAACTATTGCCGTAGTAGCGGACTGAACTGCTCACAGCCACAGCCACGATTAGGACACTGGCCAGGCCGACTAATAGGCCGCTCAGCCAGGATGGCAACAACAAATAATTGAGCACCAGCTTGTCGTGCTTGGATACGCTAAATAATCGCCGGGTTTGCCTGGACACTAGGCCTCATTGTAGTCTAGCCATAAGCGAAAAGTAAATTAGTCGCGTTTGAGCATGACGGTAAAGGCTTCAGCCGGAATGTCCACCTTACCAAAGCGTTTCATGCGCTTTTTACCTTTAGACTGCTTTGCCAGGACTTTCTTTTTACGGGAGACATCCCCGCCGTACAGCCCGGTGGTGACATCTTTGCGGTAAGCCGAGATATCTTCGCGGGCAATGAACTTGCCGCCGATAGCCGCCTGCAAGCTGACTTGGAAATTCTGGCGCGGGATGACTTCCTTGAGTTTCTCGACGATTTCCCGACCAAGTTTTTGGGCTTCACTCCTGTGCACCATGAGGCTCAGCGAGCTGACCATTTCACCGGCCACATAAAAATCCAGGCGCACCAGATCTTCGGTTCGGTAATCGTCAAGTTCGTAGTTGAATGAACCGTAACCGCTTGTAATACTTTTTAGTTGGTCATAGAAATCAGTCAGTAAGTTAGCCAACGGGGCTTCAAAATTAACCAATGCTCGTTGGTCAACGTAGCTAATGTTTTTCTGCAGGCCACGTTTATTGGAAATGAGCTGGATAACCGGCCCGAGGTATTCTTTGGGAACGATAATTTCACCCTTAATCCACGGCTCGCGGATTTCCTTGATTTTGGCCGGATCCGGCAAATCGGCGGCGCTTTTAATATCCAATTCTTCGTCATTCAACAGCGTCAGCTGGTAATCCGTGGAGGGGTTGGTAACAACCAGGTCGAGGTTGTATTCGCGCTCCAGCCGTTCGCGGACGATGTCCATGTGCAGCAAACCCAGAAAGCCAATACTCACGCCAAAACCCAGCACCGGCGAGTTTTCCGGAGCAAATTGCAGAGCCGAATA
>CAZOYN010000042.1:0-6559 GCA_964584135.1 uncultured Candidatus Saccharibacteria bacterium
AAGCGTTTTGCCGGCTTCATCGTCAATCAGCTGCGCAGTAATGTGCAGGTTGCTAACAAAAACACTCAGCAGTGGACGCTCAGCGGTGCCAATAACAGTGGCGCGGATGCGGTTCTTGCGCTGACTACGGTTGTGCAATTTGTGCTCCAAATTACCCATTTATTTCTCCTTCCCGCTCTTACCACTCTTGCGGATAATGCGTTCGCCTTCATATTTGATGCCCTTACCCTTATACGGTTCTGGTTTCTTAAGGGCGCGGATTTCGGCGGCAATCTGGCCGACTTGTTGCTTACTAATGCCACTAATCGTAATGGTGTTTTGCTCAACAGTCGCCGTAATGCCAGCTGGCACTGTATACATCACATCGTGTGAGAAACCTACATTGAGCTTCAGGTTGGTACCTTGCTGGGCGACGCGGTAGCCGACGCCATTAATTTCCAATTTCTTGGAAAAGCCCTGGCTGACACCCACCACCATGTTATTTAACAGTGAGCGCATCAGGCCGTGCTTGGCACGGTTGGTTGGCTCATCGTTCACGCGGGTGATGACGAGCTGTTCGCCTTCTTGCGCCACCGTCACGCCAGGCATGGTGAATTGCTTCAACGTGCCCTTAGAGCCAGCCACGGTAATTTCGGCCGGGTCGACAGTGATTGTCACACCGCTCGGAATGGCGATCGGCAGTTTTCCTATACGACTCATATGTTAAATCCTTGATCCTTTAATAAATCTTACAAATTAGTTCACCACCAACGCGCTCGCTCTTGGCGCGATCGCCAGTCATCAAGCCCTTGGAAGTGGAAACGATAACGATTCCGCGGCCACGCTTTACGACGGGAATTTCCTGGGCGCGGGTGTAGTGGCGGCGGCCAGGCTTGCTCAGACGGACAATCTCGGTAATGCGGGCGTTGGCGCTCTCGTCATTGAGCGTCAGGGTGAGCGTTTTACCAACAGCAGCATCGCCGACGGCCACGCCGTCAATGAAGTTGTTGTCTTTGAGCAAGCGGGCCACGGACTCTTTAATATTAGAGTGCGGCAGGCTGATAGTGTGCTTGCGCACGGCAATGGCGTTGCGGATGCGGGCTAGCATATCGGCGATGGGGTCGGTAGATGTCATACTCATATTTGCTCCTTACCAGCTCGATTTCGTTACGCCAGGGATTTCACCCTTGGAAGCATGTTCACGGAAGCTAATGCGGCTCAGGCCAAACTGGCGTATGTAGCCACGGTGGCGGCCGGTTTCAACGCAGCGGTTGGTCAAACGGGTGCGGCTGGAATTGCGTGGTAACTTGGCCAAGCCTTCTAAGTCACCTAAGGCTTTCAGTTCTGCTCGCTTAGCGGCATACTGGGTTATCATGCGCTTGCGCTTCTCGTCACGCACGACAATGGATTTCTTAGCCATTCCGGGCCTCCTTTTCAAATGGCATCCCGAACTTTTCGAGCAAAGCCCGGGCATGCGCTTTTTGTTCACAATTAATCACGAATACAACTTGTAAGCCGTGGGCGGTGGTGGTTTCGTCAAAGCTCAGCTCCGGAAAAACCGATTGGTCGGTCAGGCCCAGACTATAGTTGCCCTGTCCGTCAAAAGCCTTCGGGCTGACGCCGTGGAAGTCGCGTAAACGAGGCAGCACGATGCTGATCAGACGGTCCATAAATTCGTACATCCGCTCGCCGCGGAGGCTGACTTTTAGTCCGATCTTGTTGCCTTCGCGCAGTTTAAAGCCGGCAATGGAGTTCTTGGCCGTGGTTTGGACTGGCTGTTGGCCGGTGATCTTGCGGAGCGTATTGGTGGCGACTTCCATGATCTTTTTATCGTCCTTGGCTTTGCCGAGACCGATGTTAACCACGATCTTTTCCAGTTTTGGCGCCTGGTGGGCATTTTTAAGTTCCAGTTCCTTCAGGAGATCCTTGGCAATGGTGTCGTTGTAAGCCAGGCGCAAACGAGCACCAGTTTCGACAGCTTTTTTAGCGGGTTTAGCGGTTGCGGTTGGCATTACTTGATCTCCTTTCCGGTTTTCTTGTAGACGCGGGTCTTGGCGCCGTCTTTATTCAACTGGTAGCCAATGCGGCTGGGCTTTTTAGACGTTGGTTCAATAATTGAAACCTTGCTGACCCACAGTGGCTTGGTCATTTCAATGATGCCGCCCTGGGGGTACTTATTGTTCGGCTTAACTGCTTTCTTAATGATGTTAATGCCGGTAACGGTAACCTTGTTCTCACGGGGATGGGTGGCTTCCACCTTGCCGGTTTGGCCCTTGTACTTACCAGCTCGCACCATAACCAGGTCGCCCTTCTTCAATCGGATCTTATAGACTTTTTCCATTACAGGACCTCCGGTGCCAAGCTAATGATTTTAGCATAGCCTTGGTCGCGCAGTTCGCGCGGGACTGGTCCGAAGATACGAGTCCCGCGTGGTAATTTTGCTTCATCAATAATGACGGCGGCGTTATCATCAAACTTTATCGTTGAACCGTCTTTACGACGGATCTGATTGCGAGTGCGAACGACTACTGCCTTCACTACCGATTTTTTCTTAACGTTGCCGCTGGGGTTGGCGTCTTTAACTGTCGCCACGATAATGTCACCAACCCGGGCATAACGGCGACGGGTGCCACCCAGCACGCGGATACACAGAATTTCTTTGGCGCCGCTGTTGTCGGCCACTATCAAGCGAGATTCTTGTTGGATCATGTGGTGGCCTCCTTCTCTTCCTTAACCGGCTCTTCAACCCTGGTAGCGGCCAGAGTATCTTCGCGCAGGACTGGCTTTTCGATAATCCGGTCCAATGTGAAGCGCTTGCGCTTGCTGATAGGGCGGCATTCTACGATAGCGACCTTGTCGCCCGGCTGGGCTTCGTTCTTTTCGTCGTGGGCCATGAACTTAGTGTGGACGGTGTATTGCTTGCGGTACAACGGGTGGGTTTTGCGGGTCTGAGCAGTTACCACAATCGTCTTGTCACCTTTGCTCGAAGACACGATACCGATAATAGTTTTAGCCATTACTTGGCCTCCTTGATTAGGGCTTCACCCAGGACAGTCAACAGACGAGCCAGGTCCTTGCGTTTGCCGCGGATAGTGCGTACATTTTGAATTTCACCCAGATGCAGGCGGCGCTTCAACTCAACAATCTCTTCACGAAGCTTGGTAGTCTCGGCAGTCAGTTCGGCGGTGGACAGTTTACGGATTTCAGCGACTTTCATTACGCCTCCTCCCGGATCAGGAATTTGGTCTTGACTGGCAGTTTGTGAGCCGCTAAGCGCATCGCCTCACGGGCAATTTCCTCGGAAACACCCTGCATTTCAAACAGAATGGTACCCGGACGGACTTTAGCCACGAAGAATTCCGGCGAACCCTTGCCGCTACCCATCTTGACGTCTTGCGGCTTACGAGTAACGGGGGTGTGTGGGAAAATACGGATCCAAATTTTGCCACCGCGCTTGATATAGCGGGTCATAGCCTGGCGGGAAGCCTCAATTTGGCGGGCGGTAATACGCTCGTTGCCTTGGGCTTGCAGGGCGTAATCACCGAAGGCAATGTAGGTACCGCTGGTGGCCACACCCGTAATCCGACCCTTGCGAACCTTGCGGTATTTGGTGCGATTCGGCAGTAACATCTTAGACTACCTCACCCTTGTAAATCCAGACCTTAACGCCAATGATACCGGCCACAGTTTTAGCGTTCACTTGGGCGTAATCAATATCGGCGCGGAGGGTGTGCAGTGGCACAGAGCCAGCCACTTCTTTTTCGCGTCGGGACATTTCAGCGCCATTCAAACGGCCGGCAACCTGGATACGCACGCCCTTGGCACCAGCCCGCATGCTGGCGGCGGCGGCCGACTTAACAGCCCGACGGAAGCTCATACGGCGCTCCAACTGGTGGGCGATGTTTTCGGCAACTAGTTTGGCGTAGAGGTCGGCTTTCTTAATTTCTTCGATGTTGACACGGGTTGGTACACCATAAATCTTTTCGATACCTTCTTTAAGTTCGGCAGCACCGGTACCGCCACGACCGATAACCACACCAGCCTTGGCAGTCGAAATAGTGACCGTCACCAAGTTTGGCGTACGGTTAATCTCTACCTTGTTAATCGCCGCGCGGCTACCCAGTTTGGTTTGGATTAGGCGGCGCACGGCCAGGTCGTCCTTCAGGAAGTTGGCGTAGTCCCGCTTATCCACAAACCATTTGCTGGTCCAGTTCTTATTGACCTGGAGGCGCATTGAAATCGGATTAACTTTTTGGCCCATTATTTGGCCTCCTTCTTGGTCACAGGCTTTTTAGCCTCGCGGATATCGCCATCCACCACCACCCGGATGTGGGCGGTCTTGCGCTGGTAAGGCAAGGCTCGCCCGTGGGCCGCCGGGCGATACCGCTTGAGCCGGGGGCCAGCGGTAACGCTGATTTCGGTAATTTGCAGGCTGGCGGGCTTGAGGTTGTGGTTGTGGTCGGCGTTAGCCTTGGCAGAATCAATAACTTTTTTAACCGCCAGCGCGCTACGCCGGGGCGTGTGCTCCAAGATGGTCAGGGCGTCCGCGACGCTGCGGCCACGCACTAAAGCAGCTACCACGGCCACTTTGCGTGGGCTAATCCGGACTCCTTTAGCGATTGCTTGAACTGCCATAATACCTTCCTTTAACCTTTCGCTAACTTACCGCCATGACGACGGAACTTACGGGTTGGCGAAAACTCACCGAGCTTGTGGCCAACCATGTTTTCAGTAACAAATACCGGGATGTGGACCTTGCCGTTGTGCACCGCGATGGTGCGGCCGACAAATTCAGGCGCAATGGTGCTGGCTCGAGCCCAGGTCTTAATGATGGTACGGTCATCGGCACCAAGCGCATTCACCTTCTTGGCGAGTTTGAAATCTATAAATGGTCCTTTTTTCAGTGATCGACTCATCTTATTTCCTCTTAGCCGCGTGGCGGCTTCTTACAATAAATTGGCTGGTATTCTTGCGTCGGCGGGTCTTGTAACCGAGGGTCTTCTGGCCCCAGGGTGTCTTTGGCGCGGCACCGTGGTTCTTGCCACCACCAATGCCGTGGCGGCCACCATCACCACCACCATGTGGGTGGTCAGCAGCGTTCATAACCACACCGCGGACAGAGGGGCGGATACCCTTGCGACGGTTGCGGCCAGCTTTACCAATTTTAACGTTTTGGTGCTGCTCATTGCCGATAACACCTAAGGAAGCCGTGCAGTTTTCGTTGATTAAGCGGACTTCGCCGCTGGGCAGGCGGACTTGGGCATAGCCATTGTCACGGCCCATAAGCTGGGCGCTGTTGCCAGCGCTACGGACGAGCTGGGCCCCGCCGCCGACTTTGAGTTCAATGGCGTGCACGGTGCTACCAACAGGGATATTCTTAAGTGGCAGGCGGTTACCGGTTTCGATGGCAACTTCTTCGCCAGCAGTAACTTTTTGGCCAACTTTCATACCCTGGGCAGCCAGAATGTAGTGGTAGGTGCCGTTGGACTCCTTAATGCGGGCAATACGGGCACTGCGGTTTGGGTCGTACTCGATGTGCTCAATCGTAGCAGTCACACCTGCCAAGTTAAAATTAACCAAGCGGTAAAACTTCTTGGCGCCACCGCCCTGATGGCGAGTCGTAATGCGGCCTTGGTTGTTGCGGCCATTGCCGCGGCGCTTGGCAACCAACAGCGAACGCAACGGCTTCTTGGTGGTAATCTCGCCAAAATCTTGGCTGGTCATGCCACGGCGGCCGGGAGTCGTTGGGTTGTACTGCTTAATAGCCATTACGTATCCTCGGCTTTCTTGGCACGGCGCAGGCCGCGGCGGGCTGGTTTTTCGGCTTTCTCAGCCTGCTTGGCCGCCGCTTTTTCAACCTTTTCTTGTACAGCCTCTTCCTTAGCTTCTTCTTCCTCGATAGCCGCGAAGAATGGTAGGCTGTGGCCTTCGGCCAAGGTAATATAAGCCTTCTTGAGGTCAGAGCGTTGGCCCTCAGCGTTCTTAGAGCGCTTGCCGGAAATACTGATAATGCGCTTGGCCTTGCCAGGGATGTTGGCGATATTAACCGTATCAACCTTCACCTCGAACTGGGCTTCGACAGCCTTAGCAACAGACAGCTTGTTAACACTCTTAGGGATCTCCAATACATACACGCGGCCAGCACTGAGACCATAAGTCTTCTCGCTCAGGCGAGGGCGCAAAGTAATTGTTTTATCCATTACTTGGCCTCCTTGCCGCGCGAGCTGTCTGGCGACAGCCAGTCGCTGACGGTTGTAAGGGCTGGCTGGCTAAAGACAATGCAGTCGGCGTTCAAGCAATCAAAGACGTTGACATAGCGGGCGCTGACAACTTTTAGCTTTGATAGATTCTGTGTAGCACGGATAAGTTCCGGTGACTTTTGTTCAACCACGAGTAGACAATTGCGGTCGGCACCAATTTTAGCCAGCAGTTTGGTAATTTCGCTGGTTTTGCCTTTGGTAATGACGTCTTCGATAATGACAACTTTGCCGGCGTCGGCTGCCAGGCTGAGAGCTTGGCGGATAGCCAGGCGCTTGGCCTGGGTGTTGAGCTGCTTGCTGTAGTTTTCTTCGCCAGTGGG
>CAZOYN010000043.1:0-6531 GCA_964584135.1 uncultured Candidatus Saccharibacteria bacterium
GGCCCACAACTGGCCCAGCGGCTGCGCAAATATACCAGTGGTACTTTTGCCGGCATATTCAGCCAGCAGTCCAACATAGACATCAATAATCCGCTCGTGGTATTCAATATCCGTGATTTGGAAGACGAACTCCGCCCGGTGGCCATGTATATCGTGCTCAATTACATCTGGAACAAAACCAAGACCGACCAGCGGCGGCGTCTGCTTATCGTCGACGAGGCCTGGCAGCTTATGAAATACGAGGATAGCGCCAACTTCCTATTTTCAGTCGCTAAGCGGGCACGTAAGTATAATTTGGGCATCACGACTATCACCCAGGATGTTGAAGACTTCATGGGCTCCCGGATGGGCCGGGCTATCGTTGCCAACGCTAGCATGCAATTCCTACTCAAACAGTCCCCAAGCGCCGTGGATGTGCTGAGTGATGTGTTCAAGTTAACTAGCGAGGAAAAGAAGCGCCTTAGCCAGTTCCCGGTAGGCCAGGGCCTGTTCTTTGCCGGCCAGAACCACGTGCACATCCAAGTAGTAGCTAGCCCCAGTGAGGCCGGTCTTATAACCACTAACCCCGGGGATAATCAGCAGCAAGCCCAACAACAGGTGGACGTACCATTGCAGCCGCAAGCTGGCGGCGCGGCCCAACCGCAGGGAACTATCGACCTCAACAACCGCCTATACCCAGGCATGTAAGGTACAATGTAAGCATTAGGGATTTAAAAGTAGGCAAAACCCAAAACTATGGCCGAACCAGCTCGCAATTTGCCGCCAGAAGACCAGTCGGACATTACACCCGAGTTTAATCGCAACCGTTTGCGTGCTCTAGAAGGAGGCGGTGAGGGCGACGGTGTGCCCCAGGGCAACCTTTCCGCCGTGCCTGACGAAGAAGAGGCCCTGTACAATGAAGGCGGCGACCAAGAAAAATCCGAAAACAATAAAGAAGCAGTGGCTGCAGGGCTTGGTAGTGCCGCGAGCATGGCCGCCGTAGGTGGAGAAAACCCAGCTAACTTTTTGTCGAAAGCCGGCAAGTTCTTTTGGGCAAGCGAGAACCGCCGGCGGACTGCTGTAGGCGGTGGGGTAGCGGGCATTCTGGTTGGTGGAGGCTTTTTGGGACTGTCGTTTTTATCCGGTCCTTTCCAGTTCATCCATATAGCCCAGCTCATTAGCAGCCATGGTACTATCGCCTCACAAAACGATGCCACTGATGAGCGAATGGGCAAGATGTATCGGTTTCTGCGTGCTGGCGGCGACCCTGGCGAGACCCGTCTTGGCCACTTAAGCAGCAGCCTGAAAACGAAGATGCTAGCAGACCTCGAAAGCATCGGCCTCAAGCCCGATTATGGCAGTTTTACTACGTACCAAGGGTTTACCATCGACACGACCAACCCAGACTCCCCTTACTACAAAATGAATGAGCAAGAAATACGTGACCGCTTAGCATCAAAAGGCATAACTACCGGTATCACGGCAGAGGGCGGGAAAGTGACCGTATCTGCGGATGGTTACATAGCCAAAAAGACGTCACTGCGTGCCATGGTTAGCGATATGCACGAATCCAAAATACCGAGCGCTCTCCGCGTACGTATACTTGCCAAGTATGGTTTTGTAACCTGGCATCCACTAAAGATACTGGACGCCCAGCTGAACTCCAAGGTTTACGATATATGGGACCAAGCTCGCGAGAAAAGACTCCAGACAGGGGAAACTGCACCGGCTGAGGTAGATACGCGAAATGCAGGACTTGAGGAGACTGCTAAGGATGCAAATGGCAAAGACGTTACCACGACCACGTCAGCCAACGGCGATGTAACCATCCCCACATCCGAAGACCTTAAGGCAAAGCTTGGCACGTTTTCCGATAGTGGGGCAGTGAAGCTGGCCGGTGGCGCAGCTGCCATAGCCGGCGTGCTTTGCACTATGCGCGCGGTCGATCAACACATTGGTCTGATTAAGTATGTGAATGACATCATGCCGCTCATGCGCATGGGTTTTGATGCTGTTACGGTTGGCCACCAAATAATGGCTGGGGAGGATGTTGATACTAACGAGCTTAGCAAACTCTCCAAGCAGTTTTTCGACGAAAGTAAGAAGGGTACCTCGGATGCTTCCTGGGCTAACGCGCAGACATTTCAGGCTGATTCAAACGAACCGCTTACTGGGACTGACATGAATTCAGGTGTCAAGGAAACTCTGCAGAGTCGTGGTTCACCGATTTGGCTCAGCTGGGTAGAGGACACGCCTGGCATCGGAGGTCTTTGTAGTGGTATCGGTCAAGGAATAACAACCGTTGCGAGCGTTGTTATCGGAATATTTTCTGGCGGCACTATAAGCACGGCGGTGGGCTTTGCTGCTAGCTTTCTAGGAGGACCGCTTGTGATGGATAAGCTTTCACACTTGCTTGCTGGTGATGCTGTTAATGTACTAGCACAAGGAGCAGAGTGGGGAAATGATATTAATTATGGGGCAATTTACGATGGCAATGCCATGGCGGTGCAGTCAGGCGGCACTAAACTAAGTGATACTGCCGTGTCTGAACTCGATGCCCAGCATTCAGCCGGATACCAGGCCGGTTTTGCTTCAGAAAGCGTGGCCGATAGGCTGTTAAACGCTGGCGATAGCCGCTCGCTACTCTCGCACGTCATTGACCAGCAAAACCCAAACGTACCACAGAACGTGGCTAGCCTGTTTGGTAGCTTTTCTCGGCTTGGCAGTTCGCTTATTCACATCCCGGCCGTGCTGTTAGGTGGCATCGCCCACGCTGATTCAACCACCACCTACCCGTACCCAATCGCACAGTATGGCTTCAGCCCCGCGGACATGGATAAGGTGGGTGACCCGTACGCGAACGCAGATAAGGCTGCGGCCACCCTTAATATACCGTGCACCCAGGTCATCAACGGTAAGACTGTGGAGGTCCATCCATGCGGGCAAGACTATATAGATAAGGCGCTCAAGTGCTTCAACGTAACTATTAACGGTGGCCCGAGTAATTGGGATGTCATACCTGGCGCCTCGGATAATGCTACAACCTTTAACTTTTACGATCCAAACAACTACAACCCGGATGATTGCGCCCATCCGGGCAATCTTGATGCCACAAGCTGGCTGCAAATGCGCTTCTTTATCCTTGATACGGGTGTCATGGAAGGTTATGCCTGCCAACAGGGTGACGACCAGTCTTGTGCCAATGATGGGCTCAACGGCACTTCCGCAAGCGGCGCCACAACAGTCGGCAATTACCAAAACCCTTTGCGTGACGTAAAGAACCTTGTGCCAATGCGCATAGACGAAGGCGTTGACTACGGCGGCGATGGGCCCGTTTATGCAATTGGCAATGCCAAAGTAACATATGTAAACACCGGTTCGGGGTGGCCAGGGCCCGGCTCTACTCCGCAACATCAAACACCCGGCACCTTTATTGGGTATACACTTAGCGACGGTCTTGCCGCGGGCAAAACTGTATATGTGGCAGAGAACTGTACGGATGTTAAAGTCAAGGTGGGCGATACCGTAAACACCAGTACCGTACTGTGCACTATGCATAATGAATTTCCTTATATTGAGACCGGCTGGGCACAACAGGGTGTTGATCTGGCAATGGCGCAGTCGGTGTATCACGAAGGTGATGTTACTGCTTTTGGTGTTAACTTCTCCCAACTTATGAAGAAACTTGGTGCCCCGGAGGGTAATAGCGATGCATCAAGCGCGATTGGTGCGCTGCCGGCAGGATGGCCGACATGGTAAAAGTGTTGTTTCGACCTGTCTTCACAAGGATAGCTAGTACTGTTTTATGCATTGTCTTACTATGGGCTGCTAACCCTGCAGTGGCCCGCGCGTTATCGCAAGACCAGCTCGAGGCTCTGAGCGAAGGTGCAGTGTACTTCAATACCGAAGACAGCAGCTGCAGCGTGGCAGTAGATATCAACCTGAGTGGTAACGACAACATCCAAAAAGCTTTCAACTTTTTTATTAGCAAGGGTCTGGAGCCGTATCAGTCTGCGGCAATTGTGGGCAACTTAATGGCAGAGTCCAGTGTTAACCCTTCCGTAGTAGCACCCCCACCAAAGGATGGTGTGGGCTTCGGTATTGCTCAATGGACATTCACAGCGCGGCAGGCTCCTTTAGTACAGTTGGCTCAAGACAAGAACATACCTATCACTGACCTAGGCCTGCAATTAGAATATGTTTGGGATGAACTGAATGGTATAGCTCCTGCAAGGCACGAAGCTGGCTTAAGCCAGCTAAAGGCCGCAAAAAACGTTGATGATGCCGCCTCAGGGTTCATGGGTTGGTCCTCTACCGGAGGTCCTCCTGGCTATGAAAATCCACAGTATCCTGATATAGAAGCTCCAAAAAGAGAGAAAAATGCTGAAGCAGTTTTAGAGAAATATGGTGGTGGCGCATCAGCTACAAGCAATATCGCCACTAGCGTCGCCAGCGGCGGCTGCTCCAACATTGCCGGGGCCGGCCAGGACACCAAGTTCGTGGACAACAACTTCATACTCTACAGCCAGTGTGACCCGGCGTGGGCTACGCAGCCATATGGCACCGACACCATTTGCTCAAGCGGCTGTGGCCCAACGGCAATGGCAATGATTATCACCAATCTAACAGGCACTCAGGTCACCCCACCGGCAACAGCTTCTTATGCTGACAGCCAGGGTCTTTACGTAGTCGGCTCTGGCAGTAGCTGGGCAATTGCTAGCAAACTGGCAACTCATTGGGGCCTCCGCTCAAAAGCTGTCGGAGCTAACGTTGCCACCATCTCCGCAGCCTTGCAGGCCGGTGCCTTAGTAATAGCCGCGGGGCAGGGCCCTGTGCCTTACACACCGGGCGGGCACTACATAGTTATCCGTGGTGTTACAGCCGACGGCAAGTGGAAGATTGCCGACCCCGACCCAGCCCACAAAGATGCCAGCACCACTGCCTGGGATCCGGCCCAGCTCGTTGCAAATATGAATGATGGGAGTGTATATGCAATTTCTAAATAGACTTGGCCAGCGGCGACTTGCGGCCATTGTGCTAGTTGTGCTTATTGTTATTGGGGGCTTAGTATGGCTTGGGAGCCATCACAAGCAAGCTACATCACCGCTTGGCGCATCACAGTATTATGACCCGAACTCACACCAGACCATTTCCGACGAACCCCAAAAAGGTCCAGATAGCTACGGTATTGCGCCGAATCAGCCGATATTCTTAGGTATCAGCGACTTGCTTAAATACGGCGTCACAGATGACCAGCTCAGTGACTTCAAGTCCGCCATGAACAGTTACAGCCAAACGGTGAAAGCAATAAAAGAAGTTAGTATAAATGTAGACAGTATTAAGACAGTGGTTAATGACCCTAAATATCCAAACGACCTACAACAAGTGTACTTCAAGGTAGTTTTGGACCGAAAAACCAGCTATGCGGCTAGTTTTGAGTGTATAGATATCAGCCAGGCACGTTTGGTATTAGAAGATAATAGCCACAAGGTCGTGTTTAATTCCGGCATCCTCAATGCTAACCAATAATTATGGAATCACGGACGTGTCGGCAGCTCATGACTAATAATAGCTCCCGTTAGGTTCGTCACGTTTTGTTCCGGTAAGGGGCTTTCATTGGGGGACAGCTGTTCTGCGACCAATGTTACCAGATAAGGCCCGGCCTTAACTATAGCTATCTCAGCCCTGACCTGGTAACCACTGTCGGTAGTAAAGTCTTGTTCTGGTATATAAATACCAGCGTAACCGTGGACTGTTACATCTTCTGGGCGGCTACTACTATTGACCTGTTTTTGGATTTTGAATTGATCATATCCATACTCTATGCTCGGGCGAATTTGGACAATAACTTCGTCGGCCCGGCCTTCTGGACCGCCCCATTCCGAGTCAGCCAGGTCAGTGGTACGAAAGGGCAAAGTTGATTGGTCATCCCGATTGGTGGGGCTGCAAGACGCGTCACTAAGAACAGAAGCAAAAACCTCTGCTGGAACGGTGGTGCAGAGCGGTTTCAGGGCTTTAGCTTGGGTGCCCGCAGACTTCTCGGTCGGCTGGACGCCTAGTGGCGATGCAGATGGCGAACTAGTAGCTTCGGCCGTAGGATTTGGACGAGAAAGCTTTATATTCTCTGTCCCGTGGTGTGAGGGCTTAAGTATAGTGTAAAGGCCACCGGCAACTGCCAAGGCCACTATCGAGCCGCCCACTTGCACCGACCGACGCCTATATAGTGGTGGCGGTTGTGTCTCACCGTCGTAATGGTGGCGTGTAAGATGCTTCTCTTTTATTGCCATGTCACTAGTCAGCCTTGGTAACTAAGGTAAAAATACCATAAACAGTGCATAGTTGCAAGTCACTTTAGTATTAAAGGCTGGGGATGTTGAGAGGGATTATGTGGGTGGTTTCGGTGAAATTTTGGATTACTACATCGGCGTCGGTCGTGGTGATGAATGTTTGGTAGTCGCGCAAATAACTAGTAAGGGCGCGGCGGCGGGCTCCATCCAGCTCGCTGAACACGTCGTCAAGCAGCAACAGGGGGGTAGCGCCGCGGGCCGCTTC
>CAZOYN010000044.1:0-6406 GCA_964584135.1 uncultured Candidatus Saccharibacteria bacterium
GTACTGCCCCCGCGTCCGCCGGTTTATCTGGTTAGTCTTCTACAGGCATAGTCCGTTTTAGGATCTTAGGCGACGGGTATCGAAACGAACAAACATTCCGCCGCAGCAGTCCTGGTCTTAGCAAGCATTATGGACAGTAATACTTGAGCATCCAGAAAATATGGCGCGCTTTCGCGTTATCTGGCGTCACGTTCAGCGCGGCTGTGGTAATTAAACTACAGCGAACGCTGGCTTAGCAGAAGCAAGTTTGAAGTTGCCCCATGCAGCTACCAGCGAATTTTTAACATTTGCAGTTAAAAAGGTTTGCCTATACGCTGACAAGCGACCTGCTGATCTAACCGATAAAGTCCAACGTCGAGCTTAAAATTCAGCCCCGTATCTATGATTATACCACTTCTGCCGAGTTTATGCTAGTGCTTATAGGCCCAGGGGGTGGTCGCAGGCGCCGGGTTTGCCTGGGCGGCAGACGGCGGCGTGGAGTTTTTGCAGGCCAGCGATAAGTTGCAGCAGTTGGTCCTCGCCCATGGCTGAGTATTCCGGGCCAAAACTGCGGCGTATGATGGCGGTAGCGGCTTCGGTCATTTGCATGCCGATGGGTGTGGGTGCGGTAATGTGTTTACGGCGATTGTCGGGATCGTGGCGGACGGAAATCAGGCCCTTGCCCTGCAGTAATTTGACTTGGCGGCTGATGCTGGCCTCAGTTTGGCCGAGGCTGTCGGCGATGGTTCGCTGTTGGACGCGGGGGTTCCATTCCAGCATCATCAAGATTTTAAACTGGCTGAGGCCAATGCCGAGTTGTTCCTGTAGCACTTGATCGGCTTGCTTGCCCATAACAGCTGCAAGGTGCTGTACAAGATACCCCAGATTGTTGGTTGGCCCCATAGTATTTACAGTCTAAGCCTAAACACTTAACACATCAAGTATGCCAGGCCTGGTAGAGCTTATACCACTCTTCCAAATTGAGCGTTTGAGCCCGGCGGGACGGCTCGATGTCGGCTTGTTTACAGAGGTCCAAGACAGTTTGCTTGCTCAGGTGCAAGCCGTTGCCGAGGCTATTAACGAGTGTTTTTCGGCGCTGTCCAAAACCGGCTTTTACAAGCTGAAAGTAAGCATTTGTGTCGATATCACTAAATAGCGGCTGGACACGTTGTTTGAGAATAATAATTCGCGAGTCAACTTTAGGCGGCGGCGTAAACAAATAGGCTGGCAGGATTGGGCCAAGCCCTACTTTCCAGTAATACTGGGCCGTGACGCTGAGGATCGATAGGTCACCAGGCTTAGCGGCAATCCGTTCGGCCACTTCTTTTTGCACCAGCAGCACCACGGTTTGCGGGGGGTTTGGCGTTTCGCTTATGACCCGCACCAGGTTGCTTGTCAGGTAATACGGAATATTAGCCACGACCTTATAGGGTGCCGGCACGCCAGTAAAATCAAAACTTAAAATGTCTTGGCAAATGATTTCCAGGTTGTCGGCCTCGACCCGTCTCGGTAGTTCCTGGGCCAGCTTAGCGTCAAACTCCACCGCAATAACCCGTTTGGCTTTGCGGACCAGTAAATGCGTCAGCGCGCCCAAGCCCGGACCAATCTCTAATACCGTGTCCGTGGCAGTAACTTCAGCGGCCTCGCACATGCTTTCCAGGCTGGGCCGGTCGGTGAGCCAGTGCTGGCCAAGTGATTTTTTGGCGAAAGGCAGTTCGGCCATGGCTTACCAGTTGTGGTAGGCCAGCCAGTGCTGGTAGGCATTATACCAGCCGCCATAGCGGCCCTGGGCGTAACCAGAGCACCAGCGTAGCTGGGTTATAGGGTTAGTGGCCCAGTCGGCGCCAGCGGTGGCCATTTTAGAGCCCGGCGTGGATTGGCAGAGCCCGTAGCCGCCATACGGAGGCACATAGCCACTATACGGCGGACAGCTGCCGTACTGGCCCTGGGCTTTCGTAGGGCACCAGCCAGATTCGTGGCTGACGATGTAATCAACATAATTGTAATCATCCGGGCTTATGCCAGCCAGGGCCATGTCACCCTTAATACCACTGAGACTGGTACCAATCACGACAATTTGCGTAACCGGTTGCTGGGTAATGACCTTTTGGATGACCGTGCGGCTCACTACATTCCCGTTTTGTAAATTGTCCTGGTAGGTAACCACCTGCTGGCCAGCCGAACCTACCTGGCGGATGGCATTAGTGCCGTAAGCCAATGTGGGGTCATCGATGGTTTGGACGGGCATCGGAATGGTTTCGGTTACCGATTCAATCTTGGTGCCATTGCGGATGATAAACACCTGGGCATTGGTTGTCAGCGGTGTATCGAGTGACGGCACTACCTGGTCGTCCTTAGCCAGTTTGATGCGTTTGGATTTTAAGAGAGCCGATACGGTGCTGGCGTGGGTACGGATGGCGAGCGGCGTGCCATAGAGGTTCAGGTTAATCGGCGTGGCCCGTTCAATCACCACTTCCTGGCCAAGCGAACCGTTCTTTATAAAGTTCTGGACCGGGTTAGCTTCGACATCGTCTTCCGCAAAAACCCGGTCGCCAGCCTGGGCGGCAATACTGCGCGGCGTCGTCGCCGCACTGAAGGTGAACATGCGGTGGTTGCCATCAATGATGTCAACTGGCAGGGCGCGGTAAATATTGATCCGGAAATCGTCCTGGTTTATAGGGGTAGAAGCGGCTGGCTCAACCACATCGCCCTGGTTGAGCGTCAGATGAAGCTTGCTCAGGAGTGTGCCAACGGTTGGTTCCTTACTTGGCACCACCTGCTCTACACCGTCGTGTTTAATAATCACGATTTTAGCGTTGTGGTCCGGTGGCAAATTATTGGTTTGGCGGGCCAGGAAATATATGCCGAGGGTCAATACGATGAGTGCCGCGAATGTAAAGAATGGCACGGCGAACGGATGGCGGCTCATAATTTTCAGTTTGCGAATCCGCCTGGGTAAACGCACCCGGCGATAGCGAGCCATCCGAATTTTCAATCTCTCAAGTTTTTTGCGCATAAGCAGGTCAAAAGCCTGGGTTTCATTGTATCAAAAACAACTTCTCTCAGCTATCCGTCGCTAGAGTTTTTCGAGGGGCGCGAAGCTAATGTTGAGCTTGCGGGCACCCTTACCTTTAAAGTAAATCACCGCTGTGTCACCTTCGATCTCCAGCACCGTGCCAACACCAAAAACCTGGTGCCGCACCCCATCGCCCTCATTTAAATCGGGCACATAGCGCGGCTCATCTGGCTGATTGAGGGCAGCGTGCGGCTGTTCATAAGAGTTGACTGTTTGATAGTCGCCGTCGATTTCGGCCAAAAAGCGCGACGGCGGATTATGCTGGACGCCCCCATACAGCAGGCGGCTGTTGGCATATAACAGATATAGTTCCTGGCGGGCCCGGGTCATGCCAACATAGCACAGCCGGCGCTCCTCTTCCATTTCGCTCTGGTCATAGAGAGCCCGGGAGTGCGGCAGAATGCTTTCTTCGAGACCAGTCATAAAAACAACCGGGAACTCCAACCCTTTGGCAGCGTGGAGCGTCATGAGTGTCACCGCGTCATTGCCAAAATCGGCTTGGTCAAGGTCGCTGACTAGGGCAACTTCTTCCAAGAAGCCGTCCAGCCCGACTTCTTGGTACTCTTGGGCAACGCTGAGAAGTTCCTTAACGTTTTCCTGACGGGCCTCGGCTTGCACGGTGCCATCATCCAGGAAGTGCAAGTAATCAATCCGGCGCAGCAGTGAGTCAATTAGGCCGGAAACTGAAGCATCGGTACTCACCTTCCGCAAACTGGCGAGGATATCGCCGAGCTCGCCGAGGCTTTTGCGAGCCTTGGGCGTGAGGTCCGGGCAGGTTGCCACCTCTATTAATGCTGTCTGCAGGTTCAAGCCGGAAGCCTGCTGCCAGGCAAAGAAGTCTTGCAGGCTTTTGGTGCCGATGCCACGGGCCGGCACATTTACAATTCGCTCGAAGCTAATCCGGTCTTCCGGCTGGTACAACAGGCGCAGATAGGCCAGGACATCCTTGATTTCTTTGCGGTCGTAGAAACGCACGCCGCCGACCACCCGATACGGGATGCCGTAATGCACAAAGGCTTCCTCGATGGAACGGCTTTGGGCGTTCGTGCGGTAGAGCACGGCGTAGTCTTGGTAGTGACGGTGGCCGCTATCTAGGCCCGAGCGAATCCGGCGGATAATTGTCTCACCCTCGGCTCGTTCATTACTGACTTGCAGTAGCTGCACGGGCAGACCATCGCCAGCTTCAGTCCATAAGTGTTTGTCGCTACGCTGCAGGTTCTTGGTAATCACCGCGTGCGCGGCATCGAGAATATGTTTGGTAGAGCGGTAGTTTTGCTCCAATTTAATAACCGTACAGGCCGGGTAATCCTGCTCGAACTTTAAGATATTGCGGAAGTCGGCGCCGCGCCAACTGTAAATACTTTGCCAGTCGTCACCCACCACCGCGATGTTCTTTTGGTCGTTAGTTAACAAGTTAACTAATTGGTATTGGGCAGCGTTGGTATCTTGGTATTCATCAATCATAATGTACTTAAACTGCTGCTGCCATTTTTGGCGAATTGCCGGTTGGGACTTGAGTAGTTCTACGGTCCGGTTAATTAAGTCATCGAAGTCCAGTGCCCCGGCTTCGCGGACGGCGGCTTCGTAGAGCGGGTAGACCCGGGCCGCCACTTGCTGGGCAGGGCTAGCAGCTGTTTGGTTATAGGCTTCGGGTGAGAGCATCTCGTTTTTAGCGCTACTGATTAAGCCGGCAATCACCCGTGGCGGGAAGGCTTTTTCGTCGATCATCAGTCCTTTACTGACCCGCTTCACTGCAGCCAGACGGTCGGATTCGTCAAAGATCACAAAACTACGCGGCACGCCCAGGTATTCGCCGTCTTGCCGGAGCAGCCGCACGCAAATACCATGAAAGGTGCCCATATAGGGCATGAAGCTGCGGCTGTCGGGGTTTTCACCCAACAGGCGGGCGACGCGCAGACGCATTTCTTTGGCGGCCTTATTGGTAAAGGTGACCGCTAGGATGTTATGCGGCGCGGCGCGGCGGCTGGCCAGCAGGTAGGCGATACGGTGTGTCAGCGTTTTGGTTTTGCCGGAGCCAGCACCGGCCTGGATCAATAACGGGCCCTCGGTGGTTTCGACCGCCCGCTGCTGCTCGGGGTTTAGCCCCTGTAAGAGTTTCTCTAACACCTTACTAGTTTAGCAAAACCAGCCCGTGAGAACTGTTGTAACTTAGTTGCTAAAGAAGTGGGTTAAACTCTTCAGGCCGCCGAGATGGATCAGGCCGGCGTCCAGGGCGATATCTACCCAAGCAGCTGCCAGGACCAGGCTGAGCAAGATACCAATCATAATAAACCGCTTAGTGCGGCGGTTTTCAACGCTATTAATGGGTAGGAAGTACTGTTTGCTGTCGACCAACTTTTGGGTCTCGGCTTCTTGGGCGACTTGCTTTTCAGCCTCGGCCTCAATTTGGGCGCTGGTAGCCACTGCATCTGGTTTGTCAGGGGCTGTAGTATCAGCGGGTTGCTCTTCGGGTTTTTCTTCAGGCGCGGTCTCGGTTGACGGTGGTTCAGTGGCCGATTGGTCGACTTGGGCCGCAGCCGGCGCTGTTTCTGGTACCAATGGCTCAATTTTGGGTTTAACCGAGGGTTTGCGCAGGTCGTCGGCAGGAGGCTGTACGGCTGGCTCTTCCTCGGGTACGACCATCGGGTCTTTCAGGATTGGCCGGTTAGTGACGAGGACTGGTTTAGAAGTGCCAGCCGGAGCTGATTTGCCAGGTTGGACCACATCAACAATTGGTTTGGCGGGTTTTTTGGCTTCAGGCATGCTCAGTCCTGGCATGGCGTAAACGGTAAGCACTGTTAGCTATTTCGGAAAACTGTTTGTAATTGACGCTGGCTCCGCCAACCAGCGTGCCGTCGCAGCCGGGGATAGCCAGGTAACCGCTGGCCGTGCTGCCATCAACACTGCCGCCGTAGAGCACGCGCACATTTTCGGCAGTTGTGGCGCCGTACAATTCACTAATGTTATGGCGGATGAGCGCCAGGATGGGTTCAATGTCACTTGGCTTGGCCAGTTCGCCTTCAAAAGTGCTAATGGCCCACACCGGCTCATAGGCAATCACGACATTTTCAATTTCTTCAGAAGTCAAGTTAGCCAGCGCGGTGGTGAGCTGGTCGTGGATCACCCGCTTAGTTTCGCCGCCAGCCCGCTCCTGCTTGGTTTCGCCGACGCATAAAATAGGCATGATGTCATTGCGCACCGCGGCCTGGACTTTGTCGCGGACGGTATCAAGCGTTTCGCCGAAGTAAATGCGCCGCTCGGAGTGGCCAACAATCACATATTCGACCAAGTCGCGTAGCATGGTAAAGCTGACTTCGCCGGTGTAGGCGCCTTCGTCTTTGTAAAAGGCGT
>CAZOYN010000045.1:0-6406 GCA_964584135.1 uncultured Candidatus Saccharibacteria bacterium
ATCCTGGATGGCATCCCACCCGCGCCCCGTGGCATGCCGCAGATTGAAGTTACCTTTAACATTGACGCCAACGGCATCTTGAACGTAACCGCCAAAGACAAAGGCAGTGGCAAAGAGCAAAATATCACTATTTCCGGCTCTGGCAATCTCGACAAAGCCGAAGTCGAAAAAATGGCCAAAGACGCCGAAGCCCACGCCGAAGAAGATAAGGCCAAGAAAGAACTGGTGGAAGCCCGCAACCTGTTGGACAGCGCTGTCTACCAAGCTGAAAAACTCAAGAACGACAACGGCGATAAACTATCTGATGACGATAAAAAAACCCTGGACGAAGCCGTTGAAGCCGCCAAAAAGATTGTTGCTGACGACAAGGCCGACAAAGCTGCCCTAGAAACTGCTGCCAAAGAGCTGAACGACAAACTCATGCCCATCGGCGCTAAACTATACGAGCAGGCTAACGCCGCCGAGGAAACCCCTGCCGAAGACGCCTCCACTGATGATAAAAAGTCCGATAAAGGCGACGAGCCCATCGAAGGCGAAGTCGTCGACAAGAAAGATTAGATATGACAGAAGTAGCCCGGGTCACTGAACGCACCGTGGGGCAGATTTCTGATGCGCTAGAGCTTGCTTTTCACGGCATAGATTTTGAACCAATGCCAATCGATGCTGAGGATAAGATTATTATATCCGGATCATGGAGATATAAGGCCGCCTTTGATCCCGAAGCTGGTTGCGACGTTCATGTGGTAGAAGTTCATGCCTTGGCAGATCGTTACGGAAAGGCGGAGGGAGATCATCGTTTAGTTGTTTGGTGGGATAATGATGAATCTGAAGAATATAGCGTTGATGACCAAGCAGTACTTGTTGACAACCCAGAGGAATCAGAATCGGCATGCGAGGAGAGCAGCAAAAAGATAATGCAGGCTTTAAGGGCGATAATAGCAGATGCAGCCTGATTTTGTAGAACTGGTTTTGACGTGTGGAAGCTGGCAGGAAGCCCAGAAGATTGCTGACGTTTTGCTGCAAAAATACCTCGTAGCCTGTGTGGAGTTTATGGAGATTAAGTCGAAGTACCACTGGCAGGGCAATATCGACGAGGCTGATGAAATCAAACTGATCATGGAAACAGTGGCTGCAAACTTCGACAAAGTTGAGGCCGAAGTCAAAAAACTGCACAGCTACGAAACGTTCGTCCTACAACAAATTCCGCTGAGCCGTATATCTAAAGGTGCTGCCCAGTGGCTACAGGAGGTGACGAGTGGCAAACAATGATCCTGATAAGTCAGCCGGCTTGCCCCAGGTTGAATTAGCCCCCTCAGCACATGTTGTGCTTGGCTTTCAAGAGTTTGAGGCACGGGCAAGGGCTGTTGAGCCTGATTTCGAGGTAGGCGACGTAATTGTCTTTGACATAGAAATTGATGGCGAACCGGTTTTTGTCACAATTGATAACTTTTCGCTGTTTGGCACCGGCCCTGACTTTCATCGTTTGCGGCGAACGTTTTTACGCGACAATACTTCCGACAAGCACACCTATTTGGCCAAACAGGAAAAAACCAGCAAGATTCCCCGGGGATCTGAACGGGTTGAACCTGACTTTGATGCTACAGCCGAGTTAGCGGAAACACTGGCGGACCTGCTGCGCCAAGTTGACCAAGACGGCATTCAGCTACAGGTCTTAAAGACAACTAACTGATAGAATATAAATCATGTCCGAGAGCAATACACCGGAAATCAGCCCCTACTCTGGCGTAGATGATGCCAAGGCGCTGGATAATCGCGACTTAGCCGAAGCAATTATCCAACAGCTTGGCTATGATAATAGTCCCGATGATGACCTGTTTTGGCAAACCTCCTGGTCATCTTTTACTTTAGGTAAAGATTTTACATTGACCTCCGAACTCTACGAAGCTGTTCTAATTTATGAACTAAAGGTTACCTCGGCTAACGAAAAATCTGAATATATATATTTTGATGAAAACTATTCGAGGCTATCTTTTGCAGAAGGCGAGGAGGGTTATGCAGTAATCTATACTGCCGAAGAAGAGCCGGAGGCTTGCCGACAAATAGAGAAAGAACTAAGGCAGTATTTGCGCACAGCTGCCATTGATTATAATAAGTTACCGCGTAACCTTATATGGGATTTGTTATTTGAAGATCTGGTGGTAGGATTGGTCACTGAAGATGCCGTGGTCGCAAACTATTTTAAGGACCAACGTTTTTTTAGCCATCGCAGGGGTACAAAAGATAATTTGCGACGTTACTTACAAGACCACTTTGGCCTTACTCCCTATGGTATAGACAGGGTTTTTGAACAATTTGAGCCAACTGAAGGCATTGAGGATAGACATGCCAGCCAAGCGTGATTACTACGAAGTCCTAGGCGTTGGCAAGGGTGCCAGTGCTGACGAAATTAAAAAGGCCTTTCGCAAGGCGGCCATTGAGCACCACCCCGACCGGGGCGGCAATGAAGCCAAGTTTAAAGAGATCAACGAGGCTTACGAAGTGCTGAAAGATGCCGACAAACGTAAGCGTTATGACCAGTTTGGACATGCCGGTTTGGGTGGCAATGGGGGGAATCCCTTCGCCGGCTATGGTCAGGGCCAAAATATTAACTTTGATTTTGGCGACCTTGGCCTGGGCGACATCTTTAACAGCTTTTTTGGCAGTGGTTTTGGCGGCGGACAGGGCGCCCAGCGCCAAGCCCGTGGCCGCGACGTGGAAGCCCGGGTCGAGATTAGTTTTGAACAAGCTATCTTTGGCACTGAAGTCGAACTGGGCCTCAACCTTGAAGATACCTGCGAGCACTGTAAAGGTACCACCATGGAGCCCGGCCATGAACTAAAAACCTGCGACCAATGTGGCGGTTCAGGCCAAGTAGTAACCATGACGCGCACCATCTTTGGTAATATCCAGCAAGCCAATGTTTGCCCAAAGTGCCACGGCAAGGGCAAAGTGCCCGAAAAAGTGTGTACCGTCTGCCACGGCAAAGGCACGCAAGTCAAAAAGCAGACGATCGAGCTTAAAATCCCGGCCGGCATTGACGACGGCGCCACGATTCGCTTGCGGGAGCACGGTGAGGCAGTCGCCAATGGGCCAAAAGGCGATTTATACGTCAACGTCCGCGTCCAGCCCCACAAAAAATTCACCCGTGAGGGCGACCTTATCCTGAGCGAAGAGCATATTGGCATGGTAGACGCTGCCCTAGGCACCGAAATTGACGTCGAGACAGTGGATGGGTCGGTACGCATGCGTGTCCCTGCCGGCACGCAATCGGGGGCTGATTTTAAGCTAAGTGACCACGGCGTGCCGCACTTAAAGGGCAGCAGCCGTGGCGCGCACATTGTGACCCTGGTAGTTGATACGCCCACGAAGCTGACAAAACGTCAGCAGGAGCTGCTGCAGGCATTCGACGACAATTCCAGTGCCAAGCGCAAGCTATGGAGCTAGCGGTATCTCGCCTTAACTTTATGCTGCTTTGACTTTACAGTATACATATCTTTTTCAGCAACCCCCATGATTTCTTCTATGGTTTTACCGGGTTGCCATACGGCATAGCCGACTGCCAGGTCAAAACCCTGCTCGGTTATATCATCGTTAGCTTCTAAAAAGTGCTGCAAGCTGCTTGATACTCTCATCTGTGCTGCGCCAATCCGCTGGATTAATGATAATTGAGGCTGACTTTTCGGGTCTTTCGTATCACGCGCTTCAGTCAAGACCACGATAAATTCATCGCCACCCACCCGAGCCACTTGGTCCCCCTCCCGGAGGGCTTCTTGCAGGGCGTCGGTCGTACCAATCAGGGCTTTATCCCCCCGGGCATGATCCAGTTTATCGTTGACTGCCTTTAAACGTGTGACGTCGCAGTATAAAAGGGCTACCTCCGTGTGGTCGAGACCGTCCAAAAACTCTTGCAGTCCCCGTCTGTTAAGTAGGCCAGTTAGCTCGTCATGTGTAGCCATGTAGTGATTATGCTCTACACTCTTTCGCAGGCTCTCGTTTTCCCCTTCTAACTGTTCATTGCGGGCGTCTAACTGGGATTCCTGTTGCTCAAATGGTAAAGTCCGCGGAACGGATTCACCACTCGGCTTAGAAGAAAACTGTGGGTATAGGCCAGGATCTGAACCAGCTTCCAGCATAGACTTGGCTACTTCAGATGCTGTAGCCAGGTCAAAAGGTTCTTTATCTATGCCTTGTGGTGGAATTTGCTCGGTCATAATAATAAGTTAATTATTTTTGTTTTTAGTCGTTTTGTCTATAATCTATCTTAACATGAAAAAGCTCGCGTCTGACCAGGACGGCTTTATACCCCTATTACTGACCGTTCTGGCCGTAGTCGTAGTAATTATTTACATTGCCTACTTCCGCGTGCTCCACGCCCACCAGTAGGTGACCATACCTCCAATGTAGCTCGGTTCAAATTTATGCAACGAGCTTTTTATAAAGTTCCTGATAATTTCTGGCCATGACGTTTACATCAAATCGCTCAGCAAAGGCCCGGCAATCGGCTCGGCTTAAAGAACCTATAGCCTTGATTGCCTCTAAATACTCGTCGGACGAACTTACAACAAAACCAGTCTTGGCGTGTTGCACTAATTCGTGAGCCGCTCCCATAGCTTGT
Organism: uncultured Candidatus Saccharibacteria bacterium; assembly: GCA_964584135.1. Lineage (GTDB taxonomy): Bacteria > Patescibacteriota > Saccharimonadia > Saccharimonadales > UBA4665 > CAZOYN01. Next base: position 4,616 of record CAZOYN010000045.1, read on the forward strand.
GTAATCACTGGAGTGCCACAGGCCTGAGCTTCTACTATTGTCTGTCCAAAAGCTTCAGTATTTTTGACAGGGAAAATCATCGCAGGAGCAACAGCCAATAGGCCGGCCACTTCCGGCTGGGTTTTAGGGCCGAGGTAACGGACCTGCTCGCCATCTACCATAGGCAATATGGTGTCCCAGTAAGCCTGGTCAGAGGCGTTGACCTTGCCAATTATATCAAGCTGTATATGTGCGGCCCGGGCAAGTTCCACAGCTTCTTTGACGCCCTTTGCCGGAGTGATTCGGCCGACAAATACATATCGCCCGCTGGCAGGCTGCGCCGCATAACGGAACAAATCAAGGTCAATCCCGTGATAAATAACCTTAGTCGAAACAATAGCCAGCTCTTGATTTTTATCAGCCATAAACTTCGTGACCGGCACCGCTAAAACCCGGTTCTTGGTATCGTAACGGGCAGCCTGCTGTGTATCGGCATTAGGAAACCAGTGCTGGGTGAAAACGAAGGGTTTAGCAGTTAAGCCTGCAAGAAAATAATGGAGGAAGTCGAAGTGACTATGGTATATATCAAAGCCCGAATCATTCAGTGCCAACCGTATATTAGCCAGGTTATTGACGGTCGAATCTTTAAAAACCTCATTATGGCTTCGCCACTCTAAGCCCTCAGCGCCGCCAGATGAGTCTGGCCCCGCAAAGATAGTTACTTGATGCCCCTGGGAGACCTGCAGGCTGGCCAAGCGTAGTACCCATTCATACCGGCCATTATGCCTGGTCAGCGGAAAGTGAGCGGAGTGGGGAAGTAAATGGGCTATTTTCATGTTAGAGCTACCTGAATAGTGTTAATACTTTCACATAAAGCGTTGAACTCCTGCTGGTCAGCCGAGCTGACAATGATTACGGCACAAGCCTTATACCCGTCTTTGGCAGGACCCACCACTTGCCCGGATTTTGCCTTAACCGAGAAATAATCGTATTTCGCAGCCTCTGCCACATCAGTTATCGCATCAAAAACACCTTCTTTAGTTGGAAAAATTTCAAAGACACCACTATACGACCCGAACGACCCGCCAAGAGCTGGCTTACTACCAGTAGCTATGGCTATTTCTGCTCCTAGCATGTCAATACCATAACTAGTTTTGTACATGCGTGAACGATACCCGCCAATGCGTGCTCCAATCTCGATGATTTTAAAACCATGCTGGCTAAAAATAAGCTCTATATGGGCAGGGACTGACCGCATGCCTAAAGCCTTAACTCCCTTAGTGGCAACCGCAAAAGCCTCACGAACCAGGTCTTTATTTATAGCTGCTGGCAACTTCCGGGCGTAGATATAGTTGTCGTCCACTCCCTTTTCTTGCGCGCTTGTTAAGTCGACGATGCCCTCACAAAAGTGCGGTTCGCCTTCACTGTCCACGAAAGCAGCTATTGAGTACATCTTGCCAGATATATATTGTTCCACAATTAAACGCGGCTCGCGACCATATACGTGGTACTTTTTATAAAGTCCGGCTAGCTTGTTATTCGCATGAAGGAAACTCTCTATTAACTCTGTTTCGTTAGCGCACTTCATAACCAGCAAGCTCTTCACCAGGCCAGTCGGTTTTAGCATAACTGGATAACCCAGTAATTTAGTCGCGGCCAGTGCATCCTCCAGAGAGCTTACTGCTCGGTAAGCTGGCGATATTGTAGGGTCAGCCGCTATGAAAGCCTGGCGCATCTGTTGTTTGTCGGTGCTCATAGTTGCCGATTCAAGGCTTTGGGCAGGTAAACCAAAGTGTTCTGCCAAGACCGACT
>CAZOYN010000046.1:0-6314 GCA_964584135.1 uncultured Candidatus Saccharibacteria bacterium
GTAGATAGCGCCGGCCTTGAGGCCCATTTTCCAGGCGTCAATGTGCAGCTGTTCGACGTCTTCAACCGTGACGTCTTCGGGCATGTTCACCGTCTTGGAGATGGCACCGGACAGGAAGGGCTGCACGGCCGACATCATTTTCACATGTCCCAGGTAGTGGATGGCGTTGTCGCCCATCGAACAAGCAAAGACTGGCTCGTGCTCTTTCTTGAGGCCAGGGGCACCGAGGATAGTCTTTTCCTCGTCGATGTAACGGATGATGGCGTCAATTTGCGGCTTGGAATAGCCGAGATTTTTGAGCGCCCGCGGCACGGTTTGGTTGACGATGTGCATGTTGCCACCACCAACTAGCTTCTTCACCTTAACCAGGCCAAGATCTGGCTCGATACCAGTGGTGTCACAGTCCATCATCAAGCCGATGGTACCGGTTGGCGCGAGCAATGAAGCCTGCGAGTTGCGCACGCCGTATAATTCACCAAGCTCGACCGCTTCGTCCCAGGAGGAGGCGGCGGCGCTTAAAAGTTCTTCGGGAACGAATGAGGCATCGATGCTGGAAACTTCGGCGCGGTGCATGCGCAAGACAGCGAGCATAGCCTCGCGGTCTTTGGCAAAGCCGGCAAACGGGCCAACCCGGCGGGCTAACTTGGCAGAAACGGCGTAGCTGTGGCCAGTCATTAAGGCCGTAATGGCAGCGGCCCAGGCGCGGCCTTCTTCGGAGTCGTAGGGCAAACCGAGGGCCATCAACAAGGCGCCGAGGTTGGCGTAGCCAATACCCAGTTCGCGGTAGGCGCGGGCATTCTTGGTGATTTTTTCAGTGGGATATTGGCTGTAGCCGACCAGGATTTCCTGGGCGGTAAAGATGAGTTCGGCAGTGTGCTTGAATTCGTCGATAGCGAAGGTGTCATCCTCACGCAAGTATTTCAGCAAGTTGATGCTGGCCAAGTTGCAGGCCGAGTTGTCGAGGTGCATGTACTCGCTGCAGGGATTGGAACCGTTAATCCGGCCAGCCACAGGGGTAGTGTGCCACTTGTTAACGGTGGTGTCGTACTGCATACCGGGGTCGGCACACTCCCAGGCGGCCTCGGCAAATTGGCGCAGCAAGTCGCGGGCTTTGACGGTTTTAACAGTCTTGCCACTGGTAACCGCTTTAAGGTCCCAGTCGTCATCGTTCTCGACAGCTTGCATAAACTCATCGGTCACACGGACTGAGATGTTGGCGTTTTGGTACTGCACGCTAAAGGCGTCTTTGCCATCTAGGCTCATGTCCCAGCCGAGGGCCTGTAAGTCGCGGGCCTTACGTTCTTCGATAGCCTTGCTCCAGATGAACTCTTCCACGTCTGGGTGGTCAACATTTAGGATAACCATTTTAGCAGCCCGGCGGGTTTTGCCACCACTCTTAATAGCTCCAGCCGAGGCGTCAGCGCCACGCATAAAGCTGAGGGGGCCCGAAGCCGTACCAGCGCTCTTGCCCAGAGTCTCTTTGCTGGAGCGGATGGGGCTAATATTAATGCCTGAACCACTACCGCCCTTAAAGATCATGCCTTCTTCGACGTACCAGTTAAGAATCGCTGGCATGGTGTCTTCGATGCCTAAAATAAAGCAAGCGCTGGCTTGTTGGGCCCGGCTCATGGCACCGATGTTAAACCACACCGGGCTGTTAAAGGCCGCGCGCTGTGTCGCTAGCACGTACTTCAGTTCTTCGCGAAAGTCTTCGGCCTCCAGTTCGGATTCAAAATAGCTTTCTTGTAAGCCATGGCGCGTAATGGTGTCCACCACCCGGTCAACCAGGTGTCGCAGCGAACTTTCGCGGTCGGCCGTGCCTGGCGTGCCACTAAAGTATTTCTGCGCCACAATATTAATCGCGTTCAGTGACCATCCCTCCGGAAACTCAACGTCTTTTTGCTCAAACACTGGCTTGCCGGTCACCGGGTTGGTGATCAGCGACGTCTTCTTAGACCACTTTAATTGGTCGTAGGCTTTGCTTCTTTTAGGGGTGAAAAGCCGATCCACCCCCAAGCTGGTTGTTTGTCCCATAGTATTACCCTCATTACCTCGTTTTTTATTGTTTTTTTATGGTTTTTGTTAGAGTTCTTGCGACCGTCTCTCTTGGCCTTTGAGCTCTCTGCGACATCGAAAGTATATTCGAAACCGGAGAGAGCTGTCAATCTAGGATGTGCTTGCCCTGCTTGACCAACGATAACTCGCGTTCAAACCCGGCAATGTCTTTGAAGCGTCGGTAGACGCTCGCGAACCGCACATAGGCCACCTCGTTGAGCCGCGCCAGTTGGTCCATGACCAGTTCGCCAATCCTGCTGGAGCTGACTTCTTGGTCGCCACAGGCATAGAGCTCCTGCTCCACGGTGTTGACCACTTCTTCCAACTGCAAGCTGGTGACGGGCGTTTTTTCGCAGGCCCGGTACAGTCCACCGAGTAACTTGCTGCGGTTAAACAGTTCTCGCGTGCCACCATTTTTAACGACGATCAGCTGCGGGCGCTCTAGGCGCTCATACGTCGTGAAACGGTTTCCACACGCTAGGCACATGCGGCGGCGGCGAATTGCTTGGCCTTCTGCCACATCGCGCGATTCAATCACTTTGATGTCCTCGCTTTGGCATTGGTTGCACTTCATGCTACCTCCTTAAGCTCCCATTTTCGCGGAGCATTAATGATTAATGTGCGAACGCTGTATGACTGCCTCGAGTTTGTGTTTTTCTACATATAGCGTTGTGTGCTCTTACTATAGCCCCAGCTGTAGCGCTTTGCAACCAATTATATGGTGTATTATTTAGTACGAATTCAAGGTGTTTGACGACTACTTTTCAGGAATTTTGGGCATCTCCTTGGCAAACTTTTCGTCAACCAAGCCCAATTTTTTGGTGGCTGCCGCAGCAACCTTGAAGCCCTTGGATGTTAGTTGCAAACTTATAGCCCTACCATCTATGATACCTTGCGTAAGGCGCACTAATCCCTTGCCTTCTAGCTTCCGACAGCCTTGTGAGACTACCATTTTGTTTAACTGAAGGGCACGTGCCAGTTGGTCTTGGCCACACCGCCAATTCATATCAAAAGCCAGGACCGTCAACAGCATAAACTCAACATAACCAATTTCATGCGACTGCAATAGGGCTTTTATTTGTCGTTGCCAAAGATTATTGGCCCGCCAAACCAGGTAGCTCGGACTATCTATAATAGTAGGCCTATGTTTTGACACCAACTACCTCCTGAATGCGGTTAGTACTTCGGGTTTGGCCTACTTCTTAGTTAGTAAGTATACTTACTAACTGCGCAGGTATCAAAACCAACAACTAAAACAATTGACTAATCAGTTTTTCGAACTGTCGTCAGTGGAATCTTCAGCGTGGCCACGGCGGCGGGAGCTTAAACGGCGTAAGAATGATGGCTTTTCGAGGTCGTCTTCCAATGAGCTGATAACAATGTCGGCTTCATCCTTGTCTTTTTGGGGCTTGTCGGATTTGTCATCGTCTTTATCGTCTTCGTCGATGGCCCAGATGTTGGGCATGGGCGTGTCTTTACTAAAGTCATGGGCTGGTTCTGTCTCATCATCTAGGTTCATATCGATTTCTGACAGGGCTTTTTCTTCTTGTTTGCTGCTACGGGTTGTAGTTACCATGGTTGGCTCCCGTGGCACCCGCGTGCTAGCGCTAGTACCGGGTTCGTCGGCGCGCTTGGCAAAGTACGAAACATCAAAGCCAGTCGCGACCACGGTGATAATGACTTCGCCGTCGAGATCGGGGTTAATCGTAGCGCCAAAAATAATATTGGCGTCGGGGTCAGCGGCACTGGTAATGGTTTCGGCGGCGGCGTTAATTTCGTGCATCGATAGGTCGTTGCCGCCAATCACGTTAAACAGGATGCCGCGGGCACCGTCAATCGAAACCTCAAGCAAAGGCGATTCGATAGCTTGCTGAGCAGCTAGCACCGCCCGGTTCTCGCCAGAAGCGCGGCCAATGCCCATCAGGGCAGTGCCGGCACTAATCATAACGGTTTTGACATCGGCGAAGTCCAGGTTGATTAAGCCGTGGACCGTGATGAGGTCGGAAATGCCCTGCACGCCTTGGCGCAGGACGTCGTCGGCCACCTTGAAGGCTTCCATGAGTGGCGTTTCACGGTCAATCGTCTGCAACAAACGGTCATTTGGAATAATGATAAGGGTGTCGACGGCCGCGCGCAGCTTGTCGATGGCGACATCGGCATTGCGCCGGCGCTTTTCGCCCTCGAAGGCAAACGGTTTGGTGGCAAAACCAACTACCAACGTGTCGAGATCTTTGGCAATTTGGGCCACCACGTGGCCAGCTCCACTGCCCGTACCACCACCAGCGCCAAGCGTTACAAAAACCATGTCAGCACCCGCAACGGCAGCCCGGATTTCGTCTTTAGATTCCTGGGCGGCGAGTTCGCCAACGGCTGGGTCGGCGCCGGCGCCAAGCCCACGGGTGGCGTCCTTGCCAATGTGGATTTTAGTATGTGCCTTGGAGTGATGCAGCGCCTGGGCGTCCGTATTAATCGCGATAAACTCAACATTTTCGATGCCGGCATCAACCATGCGGTTGATGGCCGCGCCGCCGGCGCCACCCACGCCGATGACCTTAATTTGGGCAAACGTCTCGATAGCTGGCTCTACAACTTGTGACATATTAGTTCACAGTATACAGGGTGTACGAAGGAAGTTCAACAAATTTGTACGGCCCCGGAGTCTGGCTGGGCGCTACATTTTAAAGCGACTGAATAAATTGTTCAATAATTTTTTGGCACCCGGACCGGCCAGCGAACGCGTGCCGTGGATGGGTGGCAGGGTTGGTAATAATAACATGTCGAGCAACATCAGCCCCACGACTGTCACGTAGGTTTGGTCTTCGACTGTATCCACCAAACCGCCGACATTATGCAGTTTGCCAATACGGGCCGGCAGCTGCAGCTTGTCGCGGGCAAACTCATCAATACCCGGCAGCTTGGACGTGCCGCCCGTCAGGACTACCCCGCCCGGTAACTTGCGGGAGCGCTTAATTTTTTGCAGTTCTTTGTCAACGTATTCCAAAAGTTCGTCCACCCGGGCTTCGACAATCATGGCGATTTCTTCAGATTGGAAATTGTGGGCCTGGTCGCCGATTTTGACCATGGGGTTGGTTTTTTTAGCATTGGAGCGCAGGTCGGCGTGTTCCAGTTTGACTTGCTCGGCCACATCAAGGTCGGTTTTAAGGCCAATCGCCAGGTCGTTGGTGATGTGTTGGCTGCCAATCGGCAGTACGGCCACGTGCTGGACTTCGCCGTCTTCAAAGACGATTAAATTCGTGGTGCCGGCGCCAATGTCCAGCAAGCCCACGCCGGCTTCACGCTGTTGGCGAGTGAGGACCGCTTCGGCGGCGGCCAAGCCAGAGACCGTGTGGTGTGTGGGTTGGACTTCGGCCTTGTCCAGCGCCATATCCAGGTTACGTAAATTGGGTGAGGCGGCGGTGACAATATGGGCGTCGACTTCTAACCGCACGCCGTGCATACCCACCGGGTCTTTGATGTTGTGCTGGCCGTCGAGGCTGTAATTCTTAGCGAAAAACTGGATGATTTCGCGGTTGGGTGGCAGTGACACGATGGTCGCCGCTTCTTCTACCCGCAACCGGTCCTCAGGGGTGATTTCGCGGTTGGCGGCGCTAATGGCAATCACGCCTTCAGAGTTTATGCCACCAACATGTGAGCCGTTGACATTAACGGTGGCATGCTTAATGGTTACGCCAGCAATGCGCTCAGCTTCGGTTATGGCGCGCACGATCGACTCGGCAACTTCGTCCACATGCACCACGGCGCCGCGGCGCATGCCTTGGTTCGGCGCGGAGCCATGGCCAATAATTGACGGCATGCTGCTGCCGTTGGGATCGAACATACCTACCACGCAGCGCACCGCGCTCGTGCCGATATCCAGGCCGATAAAATGTTCTTGGGCAGAGCCGTTCATCTTGTGTTGTAGTATAGCGCTATTGCTTGCCTCAGAGCAAATCAGCTATTTCTGAAATATTTCTGTCCACGGGTTCGAATTCGGTCGGGCCCACAAATAACGCTTACGCTTAAACTCCTCCGTTGTAAGGAGTTTTTCTTTTTTCCAATAATTTTGCTATAATTACAACATTGTGAATGTTTTTGTGCAAATTCCCTGCCTTAATGAGGCGAATACTCTGGCTAAAGTAATTGAAGGAATACCTAGGGAGATTCCAGGTGTAGATCAGATAGTTTCCGTACTGGTTGATGACGGATCGAACGATAATAGTATTGCCGTAGCAAGAGAAGCCGGAGTAGACCAGGTATTA
>CAZOYN010000047.1:0-6153 GCA_964584135.1 uncultured Candidatus Saccharibacteria bacterium
TAACTAAAGGCGCCACTGCCCCTCAGGCTGCTGGTGTCATCCACGGCGACTTCGAGCGAGGCTTTATTGCCGCCGAAATTGTTAGCTACCAAGACCTCACGGCTGCCGGCTCACTAGCGGTGGCCCGGTCGGCTGGCAAGGTCCGCACTGAAGGCAAGACCTACAGTATGCAACCGGACGATGTCGTGGAGTTCCGCTTTAACGTATAGCTGGCTGGGCCTGGCTATGGGCGTGGAATGATGGGCGGCCAAATTTGCGGTTGCGTAAGGCCATCGGCAATTTTGAGTAGGCAATGCGCAACGGGTTAATTTCAAGTGGCGAGGCCGTTTGAGCCTGCTGCTTGCCAAAAACTTCTTGCACTCCTTCACGGTAGAGATCAGCTAGTTGGGGTTGCAGAGATACAGGTGCTGATGGCGGCGTTGCCGGCGCGGCTAGCTGGCTCTCCCGCAGTAAGCTTTGGGCAAATAGGTAATCAGCCAGTTCTGGTTCGGGCTTAATGATTTCTGGCTCTCGGATAGATACTGACTGGCCCTTCTGCTTAGCTTCCTCAATTTGCTGGCGTAGCCGTTCTTGCTGTTGGTGCTGGGCGAGCAAATATATCTGTAATTGCTGGTTAATCCGCTCCAGGTGCTGTTTTTGGTCTTCGGCCTGGTTATCCTGTTTCTTTTTGGCCTCGGCCATACAGTTCTGCACATGGTTAATGGCCTTGCGCAACCGTGGCTGGTTGTAGCTACGGAATGATAAGTCTCTTGAACCGGCGCTAATGATGATTTTGGCTCCCAGCAAACGGTGGCTGTAATCAATTTCGTTAATCATGTCAAAGCGTAGATCCTCAACCGTCAAGTAATTGAGTGGCTTTTTATCAATCAACAGTACACGGACATTGGTAGTCACCAATAGGGCGAAACCGCCCTCATATATACCGTTCACCAACTCGTAAATTTCCTCCTCGGGCAAAATAATATTATGAAGCTCCTGGACCTCCGTCCGGCCCCACGCGTGTTGGTTGAAGTTCAGCCGTTTGAGCTGCTCATCAATCGATTGAGTGCTGACCATGGAACCTCCTCCACTTAGTTCACTCTTATAATACCTGTAAACCTGGGTTGTTAACCGTGAAAATCCTCACCAGGGCGATGAGATATTCATCACATATTTTGGACACAGATCAAGTGATATGGCTTTTTAAAGTCTCGACGTCTTTAAGCAGTATCAGCGACTGGTGGTTCACGAGCAGGCCTTTGCGCTCCAGTGCCGATAGCTCACGGCTGGCAGTTTCACGGGTAGCATTAACCGAGCTGGCAATATCCTGGTGGCGCAGCGGAACTTCAATTAACAAGCCGTCGGGTGTAACCTTGCCAAAGCGTTGGCTCATGGTTAACAGGAACGAAATAATCCGCTCCCGGACCGTACGATACTCCAAGTTTAGGATGCGCTCGCTGTGCAAACGGTACATTTCCAGCGTCATATCGAGTAGCGGCGCCATTGCTTCCGGCTCCTGGTGGATAAACTTTAGAAATTTTTCCCGGCCAATCTGCCAGGTAACCGTCGGCGCCAGAGCCTGGTAAATCACCTGCCGCTCTTGCCCGGTAATTGCCCAAATTAACGGGAACAACTCGTCCTCTTTACGGATAATTAACAGGTTTTCTTCATTGTACTTGGTAATGTCATAGGCTTTGACTAAACCCTGGTATATATAAAAAACGCCCGGTGGCGATTCGCCCGGGCGAATAATGAAATCCCCTTTGCGGAACGTCTGCTTAACTCCGTTATGCCTGAATAGTTCCACCAGTTCGGCCATCTGTTTGAGGGTAGCCAACATATGTTAATTATAAACTATTTCCAGTGCAACACAATATCTTCAATGGTTTTTACTACCGTCTCGTGGTCAGGTACATCTTGCTTATCATAGTAGTGGTCGGTCCCGATGTAGTCTTCAATCACGCTTAAGCAATAGATTTCATCGGCCACGACGTGCATGCGGTCCACGGCCTGCACGCTGGCAAACGGCACTGCCACAATCAGCTTTTCGATGGCGATTGGCTTTAAGAACTCCAGGGCCAGGTCCAGCAGAAAACCATTCTGCATACCATCAGACACCAGAATAACGTTATGCCCTTTTAACAAACCTTTGCTGATAAGCCCGCCGCTGCCCAGTAGCCGGTTCATATCGTGCAGGCGGGTGAGCTTTTCTTGCTCAATATAGCTGTAGTATTCACCGACCATTTCGTCAATTTCACCCTTTGAATACGCCCCCTGGTTGTAGGCCATGCTGCCCTCGGGGGTAATCCCGGCGATAGCGTTTGGCTCGCGCGGTAAGGTGATTTCACTGCTCAGCAGCATGGTCAGCACGCAGTGCAACTGGATAGCAATCTGGGCTCCCACCATGGCGCCGCCGTCGTTCAGCGCCACCACCGCGCAGTTTTCGTAGCGGTACTTCTGGGCCAGTTGGGCCGCCAGCATCCGGCCAGCCTGCATCCGGGAAGCAAAATACATATTATAAGTGTAACAGGTAGAAACGCTCCTGGTTGCCCTTGCCGCCGCTGACTTCCGAGTCCGCCTTGGCCTGGACCACGAAATAGCTTTTGGCCCACTGCTCAAAATCCTTGAGGATATCGCGCCGCATTGTATCGTTCTTGATAACGCCCTTGTGCTTCTGACCGCTCTGGGCGGCTTCGAACTGCGGCTTGACCATGGCCACGACCTGCGCTTGCTGCCCGGCTAGCCGGGCAACTGTCGGCAAGATCTCCCGCAGGCTGATAAACGACACATCAGCCACCACCAAATCGATTTTCTGATCTGTTTTAAAGTCCCGGATATCAGTTTTTTCGTGCAACTCAACCTGCGGGTTAGTGCGCAAACTTGGGTGTAGCTGCTCGGTGCCAACGTCCACGGCAATCACTTTTTGGGCGCCGTGCTGCAGCGCATAATCCGTAAAGCCGCCCGTGCTGCTGCCCACGTCCAGCACGATTTTGCCGGCAAAATCCAGCTGTAATTTGGCCGCCACGCTGGCTAACTTCAGCCCCGCCCGGCTCACATAACGCTCCCTGGCTTGCAGGCTTATCTCATCTGTTTCTTGCACCATTTGGCCTGGTTTAGCGGCCAGTCTTTTATTAACCGTTACTAGGCCAAGCTTAATATAACTTTCAGCTTGGGAGCGTGTTTGCACCAGCCCTCTTTGCACGAGACTTTGGTCTAAGCGACTCTTCATTTCTCAAGTCTAGCACCTTGCTATATGTTCGATTGAAACACTTTCTTAAAGTGATATACTAAAGACATACTAGTGATATCATTAGTATGCCTAAACTATGAGGTAAATCGAATGGCAAAAGAGATCAAGCATCGTAAAGCTCGCAAAGTCAAGATGGTGCGCATTGCTATCAGTATTCCCGAGGGGCTTTTGGGTTTAACTGATAGAGCCGCCGAAGAGGATTTTACCAGCCGCAGCGATATTATCAGGGCCGCCCTGGTGTGGTACTTGCAGCCTCAAGGCCGGCAACTGAAGCAAGTTGATCCGGAAGAAATCTTAAAAACCCTAAAGCGCCGGAAAGAACTAATAGCCAACCGGCAATTGCTTAAAGACCTTGGTAATAGTTACGAAGATTAGCCCTTGACACGTTCGCGGTAGGCGCTCGTAGCCGTATCAACCGAGATAATATCACCCTGCTTAATAAAAGCTGGCACTTTAATAGTCAGGCCTGTCTCAAGCGTGGCGTCTTTAGTGATTGACGAACTCGTGTCACCCTTAACGGCGTTTTCGGTATAGGTAACCAATAAGGGCACGTTTTTTGGCAGTTCAACGTTAATTGGCCGGCCGTCAAAAAACTGTAGCTGGACCCGATCGCTTTCCTTTAGGTAGCCCGCACCATCGCCAACTAAATCAGCCGAGATTTCAAACTGCTCAAAGCTGTCTTCGTTCATGAAATGGAAAGTGGCGCCGTCTGAGTACAGGTATTGCACGGTTTGGTTGGTGACGTCAGCGGTGTCGAGCTGTTCGTTGCCCTTAAAGGTCTTTTCCAGCACCTTGCCGTCGAGCAAACTTTTAATGCGCACATTCACAATCGAGCCACCACGACCCATGACCTTTTGCGAGTAATCGACCACGCGGAACGGCTCGCCTTCCCATTGGAAGAGCGTCCCCTTTTTGAGGTTCGTAATGCTTAACGCCATTACCGGGCTTGTTCCCACGCCGCCTGGCGCAGCTCTTCCAGTGATTCTGGGATTTTGCCTTCAAGGTTGCCCGAATCTATAAACTCGCCTAATTTTTCTAAAGTTGCCATTGTAAGCCTTCGGTTTAGTTGTTTGCGACAAATGGTAACAACGCGATGTGGCGGGCCCGCTTAATGGCGGTGGCTAGCCGGCGTTGTTGTGACTCGGTTAAACCGGTCTTCTTGCGGGTTTCAATCTGGCCGTACATGTTTACGTAGCGCTGCAAGGTCTTAAAGTCCTTGTAGTCAAAATATGCCACGTCCGTACGGTGCTTAAAAATCTTTGCCATTATCTTCTCCTACTTAAAATGGAATATCGTCTAGGTTAATTGGCTCGTCGCCGATGTCTTCAATGACGACGTCGTCTTTTTTGGCTTTCTTAGAGGGGGCGGGTTTGTCGGATTCGGCAGGAGCGCCGCCACTTGGGCCGCCCTCGTCACCACCACCGCTCCCGCGGCTGTCGAGGAAGGTTACATCGTTGGCTAATACCTCTACCTTGCTGCGCTTTTGGCCATCCTGTTCCCAAGAACGGGATTGCAAGCGACCCTGTACCAGGCAGCGACGGCCCTTGGAAAGGTACTGCGCCACGCGCTCGGCCAAGGGACCCCAGGCTACGATGTCAATGTAGTCAGTAACTTCCTGCCATTCACCACTGGCATCTTTATATGAACGGTTCAGCGCTAAGCTAAAGCTGGTGACGTTTTGCCCGTTCGGCGTCTGCCGAAGCTCTGGGTCGCGGGTTAAATTACCCATTAATGTTACTTGGTTGAGACTACGTGCCATATGTACTCCTTTTACCCCCACGGTACGCTTCTGCCTGAACATGCGTCAAGCGTAAGCTTATTAAAAATGCAAATATTTAAGAATAACTTAAGATTACTCTTCGGAATCTTTGTCTTCGTCGTCGCTGGTCTCACCCCGTTCGGCAGCCTTAGCGGCCTTGGCAGCCTTTTCGGCTTCAGCCTTAGCGGCAGCCTTGAGGTCCGGCCGGGTGATGAGAAAGCGGATGACTTCAGTTGTAATGTTCAGTGAGGCTTCCACCTTTTGAACGCCTTCACCAGGCAATTCTAGGGTGTAGAAAACGTACACAGCGTAGTCGTTACGCTTGATCGGGTAAGCCAGCTTGCGCTTGCCCCAGTTGTCGGTACTGACCACCTTGCCGCCGTTATCGGTGACAATTTTCTTAACCCGGTCTTCGGCTTTGGACAGGTCGACTTCCAGGTCGGGGTGATACAGCACAGCCAGTTCGTCCTGATTCAAACTGTTCTCCTTCCTTCGGTTATAGCCTGTGCACACAAGGGGTCACAAGCTGAAGTTTATAGTACGTTTGAGTATACCCTAATCACCCCTGTTGGTCAAGCGGCCTGAGCCTCGTCCGGCTTGATCGAATCCGCGAGTTTTTGGAAGACATAATACAGAGCGGCACGGGTACCGATCCGTCCGAGCATATAATCTGCACTGTTTGGTGGAATATTTTCTTTTAACCGGCCATTAAGGTAGGCCCAGGAGTACTTTTCGGCCACCGACTGGCCACCGACTGTGAAATTCTCTGTCAAATAGTGGGCTGCGGCCCGCAGGATCGAAAATCCCTGCTCTGGATTAAGCGTGTCGGCAAACGCTTCGCCCACGGCTTGATACTCGTCTGTCTCAGGGGCATACTCCACCAGCAGTGCTGCTAAGAAGCTATGGACTGGCCCAAAGTAACCATCACTGGCTGCCGGGTTTTTCTTGGAACGCCAAACGTTATGTTTATCCACAATCTCGTCAGGATGAGTATTTATAGGTGTAGGGTTAATCCATACACTAGAGCTAGCTAGGCGGGAAAGCTCCGCATCCGTCATCGTTCGCAAAGCTGGGTTTGGTCCCAGCAGGTCATAACCTTGAAGCGGTAAATAGCCGGCCGTTGGCAGCAATACGGCCAGCAGCCCCGTAGGGTCAGAGTCCGGCA
>CAZOYN010000048.1:0-6153 GCA_964584135.1 uncultured Candidatus Saccharibacteria bacterium
CTTGCATATTAACCGTTATACGAATCCCGCGCAACAGAGGTGATTATACCACAATAACAGGCTAGAGCTCGTGCAGCACGGTAATTTTGGCTCCCAAAGAGTTCAAGCGATCGGCCAGGTCTTCGTAGCCACGGTTGATGGTGTAGACATTGCGCAACATAGAGTTGCCTTTGGCTGCCAGCATGCCAATGAGTAACATAACGGCTGGGCGGATGCCGCTGGGGCAAACCACATCAGCCGCCCGCCAGCGGGTCGGGCCGTCAATGAAGGCCCGGTGCGGGTCAGCCAGTTCCACATTGACGCCGATTTTTTTCATCTCAGTATACATAAGGGCCCGGTCTTCATAGACCCAGTCGTGTATCAGGGTCCGGCCTTTAGCGACAGCGACAATCGGCACGAAATAGGGCAGGTTATCAATATTCAGGCCAGGGAAGGGCCGGCCGTAGAGTTTATCTATAGGGGCGACCAGTTCGCCATGGTGTTTATGGATGGTAATGTCCACCAGGTCGGTGTAGCCGTTTTCGGCTTTGTAGTGCTGGCTCTGGTCATAGCGCAAACCCATTTTTTCGAGTTTGAGCAGTTCGAGCTCCAGGAACTCAATCGGCGCCCGTTTAATGGTAATTGATGAATCAGTCGTCACGGCGGCCGATATAAAGGTCATAGCCTCGACCGGGTCTTCACTGGGAGCGTAAGTAATGTTGCGCTTGATACTGGCAACGCCTTCAACACGCAGCGTCGTGGTACCAATGCCTTCCACTTTGACGCCGAGTTTGCGCAGGAATAAGCACAGCTCCTGCACGGCGTAGTTAGCGCTGGCCATTTTAATGGTGGTGAGGCCGGGAGTTTTAGCGGCCGCCATTAAGGTGTTTTCGGTCGTGGTATCGCCAGATTCGTATAACACGACGGTGCGCCCGGGCAGTTGTTTTTTGACCGTTACGTTGTAGTGGCCGCTCTTGGTGACAACGTCAACGCCGAACTCTTCCAAAGCGTATAAGTGGGGTAGTACCGTGCGGCGGCCCAGCTCGCAACCGCCGGCGTAAGGAATCTGGAAAGACTTTTCGCGGTGCATCATGGGGCCAATAAACATGATGACACTGCGGGTTTTGCGGGCCGCTTCTTTATGCATCTCCTCGAGTTGCAGCCGGGCTGGCGGTTTGATTTCGAGGTCGCTACCAAGCCAGCGGATGTGGACGCCAATGCTTGATAAAACTTCGGTTAAACGGTTGACCTCTTCGATCCGGGGGACGTTCTTCAGCCGGGTAGTGCCATCATTTAATAAGCTGGCTGCTAGCAGCCCAACCGTGGCGTTCTTGCTGGTTTTAGTCGTGATGGTGCCGCGGAGTTCATGGCCACCTTCAACATGTAGGTTAATCGCGCCGCTACTCAAATTAATGAGCGACTTATTCAATACGTCACTAACCCGTCCCAAGGTTTCCAGACTCAGGTTCTGCCGGCCGTGTTCCATACGGTTTACCGCCGACTGGCTGGTGTTCAGCCGTCGGGCAAATTCAGCTTGGGTGAGGCCTCTTTCTTGCCTTATTTGAGCAATTAACTGGCCAATTTTCTCATTCGTTGCGGACATTCGTCTAAGGATAATACCATATATGATATATCAAAACAACGTCGTTTTTGTGCGCTTTTTGTCTCGGTCGGGCTGGTATAATGATAGCACATGATTGACAAGCTAGTTGCCAAATTGATTGCCGCCGAGGAAAAGCGGCAACGTGAAGGGCTGGAATTAATCCCTTCCGAAAACTACGTGAGCCGCGACGTGTTGACTGCCATGGGCAGTGTCTTTACCAATAAGTATTCCGAGGGTTACCCCGGCCGTCGTTACTATGGTGGCCAGGAAAATACCGACAAAGTCGAGCAGCTGGCCATTGACCGCGCCAAGCAATTGTTTAAGGCCGACCATGCTAACGTCCAGCCATTATCCGGTGCCCCCGCCAACATCGCTGTCTACCAGGCATGGCTAGAACCAGGCGACACCGTCATGGCTATGAAACTTGACCAAGGCGGCCACCTAACGCATGGCCAACCAATTACGAGCAGCGCCAAATTATATAATTTTGTACGCTATGGCATGAAAGACATTGAGACTGGTGAAATTGACTACGACGAGATGCGCGAAGTAGCCCTAAAAACCAAGCCAAAAATTCTCCTAGCCGGCTTTAGTGGTTACCCGCGCATGCTTGACTATGCTAAATTCGCTGAAATTGGTAACGAAGTCGGTGCGCTGCTTATGGCCGATATGGCCCACATTGCTGGCCTGATTGCTGCCGGTGTAGCTGAGAACCCTTTTGATTATGGATTTCATGTAATTACTACTACTACGCACAAAACACTGCGCGGCCCTCGTGGCGGGATGATCCTCACTAAGGGCAAAGTAGGTAATCCACTAAAAGCGGTTGACAAGACAATTGAGAACTTGCCGACCCTCATTGACCGTGAAGTTTTCCCTGGTTTCCAAGGCGGCCCACACGAGCACACTATTGCCGCTAAAGCCGTTAGCTTCCGCGAAGCCGGATTACCTGAATTTAAAGTGTATGCCGAACAGATTCTCAAAAACGCTTCTCGCTTGGCAGACGAACTCCAAAAGCAAGGCTTTAAATTAGTCACCAATGGCACGAGCAATCATTTGATACAAATCGATATGGTAAAAAGCTTTGATATTAATGGCCGTGAAACCCAAGAGCTACTAGATAAAATTAATCTGAGTGCCAACTGCAATGCCATCCCAAATGACACGTTACCGCCGTACCGACCAAGTGGTCTGCGTCTTGGCACTCCGGCTATAACTACCCGCGGACTGGTTGAGTCAGACATGGCTCAAGTAGCCAGCTGGATGAAGCAAGCCATCATTAACAGGGAAGAACCGATCAAACTTAACGTGTTAAGAGACGAAGTGAAAACCTTTGCCCTGGGCTTCCCGCTGCCGAGTGATGACTAACTTTGTTGTGATAGAACATCGCCAAAGAAGTGGTCCAGGTCTGCCGCCGAGTCATAATCGAAAATCTCAACCAGCTTGTCTAAAAATACAATGTCGCTGGCTGTATCAATAAATAAGTCAGTTATGCCACGTAAAACACTATTGTCTGGGCCGCCTTGGTAGGTATCATATTCTTGACAACCAGAAAGTTGGCTGAAAAGCTTAGTGCGCTTAGCGATGGCATCAATATGTAAATTGGCTAATGAAGTAATCCGCGCAGTCGTATCCTCTTCGCTTTCAAAGATGGCTTTGGTTAGGCTACGGTAGGCGTCAACTACCGCTTCTCGGCCGTTGCGCGCATCATCAATGTTTTCGAACGTCGGATTGTAGAAGAAACGTGTGCAATTTCTTTTAAACGCTATTTGGCTCGCGTCAAATGCGCTAACATACTGCAAGAGTTCAGGCATCTCATCTGGAAAGATCAGGCTTGGTGGGTTGGGTGCGCCCTCGCCCCTAGCGTGTGCAGTCATTATTTATATAATAAAGGTAAGTCTAGGTCAAGTCAATACTTATTAGCGGCCAACCCGAGTTTTTCGACCAGTGGTTTATTTGAGTTGCCGGCACTCATGGCAGTAATTCCGGTTCCTGCACTAGAGTAATGCCAAACTTAGCCTGTACGGCGTCAATAATTTTTTGCTTGAAGTGCAGAAGTGCGGCCGTGTTCGGGGCTTGCTCGTTGATAAGTACCAGCGGCTGCGACGGCCAGGTAGCCATACCAGTTTCGCTGTCATGGATATCTTTAAAACCGGCCTTTTCGATTAGCCACGCCGCCGGTAACTTAACCGAGCCGTCGGCTTGCGGCCAATTTGGAATGTCGGGATAGTTGTCGCGCAGTTCTAGTAACTTGCTGGCAGGGACCATCGGATTAGCAAAAAATGAGCCAGTATTGTGTATGACGGCCGGGTCGGGCAGTTTGTGGCTGCGGATATCAATCACTGCGGCCCGCAAAACGGCTGGCGTAACATCGCTGATGCCATGCTCGTCAAAATATGTTTGAACCAAAGGGTAGTATGGGCCCGGCGGGTTGCCTTTAGTGAGGTGCAGTGTGAGGGCGGTAATAAAAAAGCGGCCGTGGTCAGTGGTTTTAAAACGGCTCGTGCGGTAACCAAAGCCGCAATCACTGGCCGGGATAGTAATATAATCACCGACTTGGGTGTCAAAAGCCTCGACGCTGACCAAGGTCTGAGATATTTCTTGTCCATAGGCCCCCACATTTTGTACCGGCGTCGCGCCGGTACTGCCGGGGATCAGGCTCAGGGCTTCAATGCCGGTCAGGCCGGCCTGTACGGTACGCTCCACCACGCTATCCCACACTTCGCCGGCGCCGGCGGTCACATAGGCGTTGGTGGCGTCTTCATCAAACAGTTCAAAGCGCAGGATCTTGTTGACGATCACCAGGCCGGGGAAGCCTTCGTCGCGCCAGACTATGTTGCTGCCACCACCAATCATAATGGCTGGCAACCGGAGCGTTTGGGCCCAGCTGAGGGCCTCGAGGAGTTCCATGCGGTCGTGGACTGCAACCAGGTGGGCGGCTTGGCCACCCAGGTGCATGGTGGAGTAATCGGCCAGGGAAACATTATCCAGAAATTGCATGTGCTTCATTATACAGGGAACGCCCGGGCTTGCATCCTGACGGGACAAGGAGGTACTATGAATTACATGAACGAGCACAATGCAGCCAACGCGCCGTTTCAAACGCTCGGTTCGCAGCTGAAGTTTTTACGGGAGCAATCTAAGCAAAGCCTGGCAGAAGTGTCGGGCGCGGTTGAAATTGACCAGGGGCTGCTGGAGCGCATCGAGGCAGGCCAGGTACGGCCAGCCGAAGATATTTTATTACTTTTAATAAGCCATTTTGACGTGCTAGACAAGGAGGCGGTCCGCCTCTGGGAAATGGCCGGCTACGAGGGCGATGTCCCTGAACAGATCCGCGCTGATGTGACACCGGCCAGTAAATCAATTGTGATGCTCCTAGCCCTGGACGTGCGCACGATTTATAGCGACGGGCTTGATATTAACTGCAATCAGGCGGGGGTTACCCTCAGTTTCAACCAATCGGCTGGCCAAGGGCAGCCAACACCTGTGGCTCGGCTGGGTATGAGTTATCAACAGGCTGAAAACGTCCTGGCCACACTGCAACAGGCCTTGCTGCACGCAAAATACTTGCGGGGGCCAAAAGCCTTGCCGCCGACTACTGACTCCCCTGAAAACCAACTGTAAGAATTGTTACAGCGCGAATACTGTAGCAGGCTTATGCTTATACGGTTTTGGGCAACATAATAGAAAGGCGAGTAATGACCCTCGAGAAGATGCTAAAAAGTCTTCAGACATTAGCAGAACAAACAAACCCCCAAGCCCCGTCTCTTAAGAATAAAAAGTAAAAACTTATCCTTATCACGTCGAAACAGGCAAACTAAAATAAAACGTCGTTAGCTTTCGCTATGCCGCGCTTTCCATTCCTGGTGTGCTTTTGGTAAATCTTGGCCAACAGAGAAAAGAAAGATCACCGTCGTACCTTTGCCTAAAAAGGCGAAGCGTTTAGTGACTGCTTCGCGTAAACCGTCTTCACCGCCAGATTTGCGAAGTTCCGCAAGATACTTTTCGAAGGACCCGTACTCGGCCGCGATAGCTTGCATTTCCTGGGCATTAGCCACGACTGCCCGGATCTTGGCCAGGTTACGGATGACATCCGGGTTCATAACTAGCTCTTCAATTTCAGCTTCCTGGAACTTGGCCACCGTATCGATCTTAAAATTGGCGAAAGCTTTCTGAATGCCTGGCCACTTCTTCTCCAGGATCCGCCAGTTTAGGCCCGCCATAAAAATGACCCGGCACATTCGCTCGAAATATTCGTCGTCGCTACTTGGTTTGGTTACTGTATGGTTGTGCCAAGCTTCAGGCATATTGCCTCCTGTTAGATCCAGTTAACCATGCCAGCCGGAACCGCGCAAGCTACCTGGCGCGCCCGAAGAGATTCGAACTCCCGACCTTTGGTACCGGAAACCAACGCTCTATCCAGCTGAGCTACGGGCGCACAGTATGATTAGTTTATCATTTTTGGTCAGCGATAACGGGGGAGCGACCAATACTGTAATACGTAAAGCCGGCTTTTTTCATTTCCTCAGGTTGGAAAATATTACGCCCATCAAAGATTAGCGCTTGTTTAA
>CAZOYN010000049.1:0-6112 GCA_964584135.1 uncultured Candidatus Saccharibacteria bacterium
GGCGGGCCACGCCCGAGGAGTTAGGCTCCTGGTTCGCCTCTACCAGTTACGGGCTGGCCATCGTCTGCGGAGCGGTCAGCGGCAATTTGGAAGTGCTTGACTTCGACCAGCTGACCGCCTTCGAGATGTGGGAAACGATCATGCGAGAGAACTTCCCGGGCCTGCTCGAAAAACTCCCCGTTGTCGCCACCCCCGGCAACGGCAGGCACGTTTACTACCAGCTGCCGCTGCCGCCCGAGGGCAACCGCAAGTTGGCCTGGGCCGGACTCAAGACGGCCATTGAGACGCGCGGCGAGGGAGGCTATGTGCTGGCGCCCGGCTGCCCGCCGTACTCCCCAGTCGCCCCCCTGGCACACCACCCGGGCGCCCATTGCAAAGAAGTTCTAGCCGAAGCTCAGCTCGTCAACCGACCTAGAGGCCAGCCACGGCTTGAGTTCGAATCTTGCGACAACGCTGTCGCGCAGGTCGATGACCCGGTGGCGCTGGTGCCGCCTGGCAGCACTGTAGTAGTCACCGCCGATGGGACGATGGGTGCTAGGTCGGGAGGGGTGGTGGGCGCGGATGGATCGTTGGGCGGGAACCCCGACCAAGGGGGGAAGGTCTGCAGTCTGCGATCCAAGCATCTGTTCGACTTCAATGCGGTAGTCAGCCTCGATCTGGCTGTCGCGCTTGGCGTAGGCCTCGTCGATCTGCTTCTCCAACTTCCGGCTTCGTACTCCCTTGCTCACTTTGCCTCCCCAGGCATAGTGTTGTGCGGTGGTAAACCACCTCAGCCTCCACTTTGGAAGCAAGCAGCGTCTCTGTCTCACACAGGCGTTCCTTGCTTCCAAAGCTAACTCACAATCTCAAGGTGCTTGTTTCCGAATCAAAGTGACTCAAGGAAACAATGATAACCCACATTGTCTGTGAATTATTTAACAAGTATACGCTTATTTATTATGGTTTCAATACCACAATTAACTAATGCATCAAGGTCAGGATAACTTCTTTGGCGACCTCGGCGTCGTCCCAATGTAGCCGTTTGCCACCCATGTTGCGGTCATGCTGGTGGCCAAGGCCAGTAATCAAAATGATGTCTCCTTTGCCCGCCTCACGAGCAGCTTGCTCAATGGCTTTGCGCCGGTCATCAAATACCTGGCACTTGCCTGCCCCGCCAGCCGCTTTGACTCCGGCATAGACAGCTTGCCGGATACTGTCAGCGTCTTCTGTATAGGTTTCGTCGTCGGTCAAGTAAATACGGTCCGCTAGCGTAGCCACCGTCCGGCCCATTTCCGGCCGCTTAGTTTTGTCGCGGTCGCCGGTCGCCCCAAACACAATCCCTACCTTGCCGCCGGCCATTTCCCGGGCTGCCTTCAGTACACTCTCTAAAGCTGTCTGTGTTACGGCATAGTCAACCAATACCTCAAAATCCTGCCCAGCCTCCACCCGCATCATCCGCCCGGGCACTTGGTCTAGTGCGGCGATCCCCTGCTCTATCTGCTTCGGGCTCAAGCCTACGGCCCGCCCCACGCACACTGCCGCCAGCGAGTTATAGACATTAAAGCGACCCGGCAACTGGCAACGGATCTGATACCTATCGTTGCCCGCCACTGCCGTATAACGCACATCCTTTTGGTTAATCTGCAGCTTTTCAGCCCGAACTTCGGCCTGCTCTAACCCATATTGCACCGGGTGGGCAATGGCTGCCGCGAACAAGGCCGCGCTGGGGTCTTCGGCATTAATTATCCCGGCCCGCAGCCCCTGGCGATTGCCATTTGCTTGGCGAAACAACCGCACCTTGGCCTCGACGTAGCGCTTAAATGTCTTGTGATAATCCAAATGTTCGTGCGTCACATTGGTCATAACGGCAACCGAGAAAGGCACGCCCCATACCCGGTGCTGCGCTAAGGCATGGCTGGACGTTTCCAGCACCACCCAATCCGGCTGGTTTCGCCGGATCTCTTTGAGCATGCCCAAAAGCTGGCCGGTGCTGGCGGTAGTCATGTGCATCCGTGCCGGGCTGGGCCGCAGCCCCCGGCCATCAGCAAAGTCGACACTGACCGTCGTCAGCACAGCCACCTTTAGGCCGCTCTCCTGCAGCATCCGGTAAATCAACAGGCTGGTGCTGGTTTTGCCATCGGTACCAGTCACGCCTATTACATTAAGCCCGCGAGCCGGAAAACCGCGCACCACGTTTTGCAGCACTGCTTCGGCCAAATGTCCATACGGTTCAACCACCCCAAACAGGCTGGTTGGGATAAACCGTTTCACCAGACTACGAAAACTCATGCCCTCTAGTATACTGTAACCTGATGAAAGTCCTGGGGATTGAGACCAGTTGTGATGAGACGGCCGCCGCGGTGGTGGAAGATGGCGCTCGCCTGCTCTCTAACGTCATCGCTTCCAGCATAGACTTGCACGTCCAGTACGGCGGCGTCGTGCCGGAAATTGCCGCTCGCAGCCACATTGAGGTGATTTTACCGGTGATCCAGCAGGCGCTGGATGACGCCCAGTGCACCTGGGACGACATTGACGGTATTGCCGTGACCTACGGCGCCGGCCTGGGCGGTTCCCTCTTAATCGGCGTGCTGACGGCTCGCACGCTGGCCATTGTCCACAATAAACCGTTATACGCTTGTAACCACGTCGAAGGCCATGTCTACGCCAACTTCTTGCGCGACAACCAGCCGGAGTTCCCGATGTTGGCCGTGATTGTCTCTGGTGGGCATAGCCAGCTGGTGCTATTTAGGAATCACTTTGATTACACCTTGCTCGGCCAAACCTATGACGACGCCATTGGCGAAGCCTTCGACAAAGTTGCCAAAATGCTTGGCCTGCCCTACCCTGGCGGGCCGTCAGTGTCACAAGCCGCCCAAGAGGGCAATCCCCAGGCTTATTCCCTGCCCAAGGCCAAGATGGGCAAGTATGACTTTAGCTTTTCCGGGCTAAAAACGGCCGTTTTGCGCCTGGCCCAAGCCGAAATCAATGAAGGTTATGCTTTCCCCTCCACAAAGCTGGCAGAACGGCTGTCTGAGGCTCAGAAAGCCAATATTGCCGCCAGCTTCCAGCGCGTGGCCATTGAAACTATTGTCGACAAGGCCAAACTGGCCTACGACGAGTTCTCGCCTAAGTCAGTCGTGATTGCCGGTGGCGTGGCTGCCAACCAAGAACTGCGCCGCCAATTAACAGAGGCCCTCCCTTTACCTATCGAATTCCCTAACCTGGCACTCTGCACCGACAACGGCGCTATGATCGCCGCACTGGGCTGTTTCAAGGCCATGTTCAGTCAGCCTCAGGCCGACCCCTATACGCTCGGTATTGAACCCAACCTGAGTATGTGACTAGCCATACAACTGGCTGTGCGTGCCAACAGCGTCAAAGATAGCTTCGTCATCACGCAACAGATACAGTGCTCGGACATCTCCAGTAATGTTGATACTGCGATAAACCTTGTTTTTGCCTTGCAACTGATGGTTGCGTAGCTTCGGTGTTAAAGGATTTTGCCGGAATAGCTCGAGCCTCTCGAGTACTGAACCTTGTGTTTTGGCAGATAATTTATCGTACTGTTTAACAAAATTCTTGGAGTATCTGACGATCATTTCTTGCGCCTGCTAGCCAAAAACTCGAGCGCCTCCTCATTCGACCCAAATTTGTAGTAGTCCCCCCGTTCTATCTCTTCCCTGCTCTTCTTAAGCTGAGCGGCCGTTGCGGCGTTCGGAACCTCGGGCACTTCAAAACTAACGCTCTGCTCAGCGGTAAAACGACGTAACTCGTTGTTTAAGACCGCGCTTAAACTAATACCCAGCTTTTCGGCCACTTTGGCAGCCGCCCGCTTCAGGGCTGGGTCGGTTTTAAGATTAATCACTGCGTAATCACTCATACCAGTAGTATATACTTTTGGTATTATCGCGTCAAGCTTCATCTGATGATATGATGAATGGGATGAATTTGCCAAAAGTCTATGAGCCAGCGAAGTACGAAAGCGATATTTACGTGCTGTGGGAGAAGAGTGGGGTGTTTGTGGCCGATCCAAGCTCAGGCAAGCAACACTTCTCGATCAGCATGCCGCCACCGAACGAAACCGGCACGCTGCATATCGGTCACGCTCTGTTTTTGACGCTGCAGGATATTATGGCCCGCCACGCCCGCCAACAGGGGAAAGACGTACTCTGGCTGCCGGGCACCGACCACGCCGCCCTGGCTGTGAATGCCATCATCGAGAAGCAATTGGCTGAAGAGGGAACTAGCAAGCACGAGATTGGCCGGGAGGAGTTTTTGCGCCGTACTCGGGAGTTTGTGGGTTCCAGCCGCGAAAACATCAACGCGCAGATCCGAGCCATGGGCGCCAGCTGTGACTGGACCCGCGCCCGCTACACCCTCGACGACGCCCTGAACCGCTGTGTCAACGAAACCTTTATTAAGATGTATAACGACGGCCTAATTTACAGGGGTCACCGCATCGTCAATTGGGACCCAAAGTTGGAAACCAGCGTCTCCGACGATGAGGTCGTCTACAAAGAAGAGCAGGGCACATTCTACACCTTCAAATACGGCCCGTTTGAGATTGGCACGGCCCGCCCGGAAACCAAGTTCGGCGACAAGTACGTGGTCATACATCCCGCTGACGAACGCTATAAAGACTACAAGCACGGCGATACCTTTGAGGCCGAATGGATTAACGGCCCAGTGACTGCTACGGTGATTAAAGACGAATCAGTTGACCCTAGTTTTGGCACCGGTGTCATGACCATTACGCCTTGGCACAGCCACGCTGATTTTGATATTGCCGAGCGCCACCAACTAGACAAAGAACAGATAATTGACTTTCACGGGAAATTGCTGCCTGTTGGCGGGGAGTTTGCCGGTATGGCCATTGCAGAAGCCCGCCCCAAAATTGTGGAAAAGCTCGATAAGAAGGGGTTGCTCATCAAAACAGAGGATAACTATGTGCACAATGTGGCCATAAACGACCGCGGTAAAGGGGTGATTGAGCCCCAGATCCGCCTGCAGTGGTTTGTGGATGTTAATAAGCCGGCTGTGGATTGGAAGGGCAAGCGGCAGTCGCTCAAAGAGGTGTTGCAGACAGTTATCCGCGATGAGGATATTAAACTTATCCCTAAGCGCTTCGAGAAGCTTTATTTCCACTGGATCGATAACTTGCGTGACTGGTGCATCAGCCGGCAGATTTGGTGGGGGCACCGGATTCCGGTGTGGTACCGTGTGGATACCGACGGCAGGGAAGAGACCTATGTTGGCCTGCAGCCACCGGCCGACCAGAGCGAAGGTTGGCATGACTGGGAACAGGATCCCGATACCTTGGACACCTGGTTTAGCTCTGCCCTGTGGACCTGGAGCACTTTAGTTGACCCAGCCTTAGCTCAGGACTTTTCCCTTTCGCTGCAGGAGGTGCTGGAGCGCAGCCCCGACTTCCAGGCCTACCACCCGACCAGCGTTATGGAAACCGGTTGGGACATCTTGTTTTTCTGGGTGGCCCGCATGATCCTGGCCACCACCTACATGACCGGACAAGTGCCGTTCAAAGAGGTGTACCTGCATGGTTTAGTCCGGACTGAGGCTGGTAAAAAGATGAGTAAGAGCAGCCCAGAGACCATTATTGACCCCATGGAAGTCATCCCGGAGTACGGCGCCGACGCCCTGCGCTTTGCGCTCATCCAGGGCATGTCGGCCGGCAATGACCAGCGCCTGGGCCGCAGCAAAATCATTGCTAACCGGAACTTCTGCAACAAGCTTTGGAACATTGCCCGCTACATCGAGGGGGTACTGGGCGATGAAGTAAGCAGGGAAGGGCTAGAAGCCCGCACCGCTGCCGACCACTGGGTGTTGAATAAATTGCAACGATTTCAAGAGGTCATTTCGGATGATTTGGACAACTATCGTTTTAGTGAAGCCTATGACAAGCTCTACCACTTCGTGTGGGACGACGTGGCTGACTGGTACATTGAAGGCAGCAAAACCGCGCCTAACAAGCCGCTGTTGGCTCATCTGTTAGAGTCGGTTTTACTCTTGGCCCATCCGTTCGCGCCGTTTGTGACCGAGACCATCTGGCAAACCCTGGCCTGGGAGCAGGATTCTATACTGGCTAGCCCCAGCGTTGCCAAGATGCCGCACACTG
>CAZOYN010000050.1:0-6074 GCA_964584135.1 uncultured Candidatus Saccharibacteria bacterium
CAAGATACTTTTTGACCATCTGGCAGTAGCCGCAGGTGTTGGTAGTGAAGATGGTGATGTTTTTGACCATATGGTCCCCCTCGTTTTAGGTTTTATTGTATATGTTTTACGTGTATTTGACTGTAAAAATGATTATATATAGTGCTTGCGAACAATTCAAGACGCTATATATTGTGCTTTTTGCAGCGTTTGTTCACTTTTAGTTAACTTTGTGCAAGGTGACGTCAAAGACCAGGTCAGCGTTGGCTGGGATGCCCGAACCAGCCGGCGGATGGGCGCCGTAGGCCAGGGCGGCGGGAATCAGCAAACGGCGGGTGCCACCGACTTTCATACCGGGAATGCCTTGTGACCAGCCGGCAATCACCTGGCTCAGGCCGAAGCTGACGGTCTGGCCGGTATCTTTGGAACTTTGGAAAATAACCCCGGTAGCAGCCACGGCGCCGGTGTAGTCGACAGTGACGGTGTCGCCGGCCTTGACAGTAGTACCGGTCCCCGGTGCGGTATCAATGGCCTGGAGCTGCGTAATGCTGGCCACGGGCGTAAAACCTGCCAGCTTGGTGCCGGCTAATTTAGTTGGTTGGTTATTCATGGTTGCGTCCTTTGTCGTATTACTGAGGTTTGTAGTGCTAGCGCCATCACTTGGTTTTTTATGGTTTTGGATTGCCGTTACAATCACTGCGATGGTTAATGCCGACGAAGTTACCAGAAATAATCCAGCTCCGAAGAGCGCAAAAAAACGATCACGTGTACGCGCCATAAAACCTCCACTTATTCCCTCCTAGTATAGCCTATTTAGCCCTTAATTTCATATTGCTGCAGCTTTTCTTTGGTGGCTTCGGTGCCACCCTTCTGCAGAGCTAACAACTGGTCATATATACCACCACTCTTGGCTAAGGTGGCCGGCGAGCCGATTTCATCCACCTGGCCACCACGGATGGTAATGATCTGATCAACTGACTGGATGGTGCTCAGGCGGTGGGCAATAATCAGGGTAGTGCGACCCTTCATGAGCCGGGCCAGTGCCTGCTGCACCAGCTGCTCACTTTTGCTATCCAAGCTGCTGGTGGCTTCATCAAGGATTAAAATTGGGGCATCTTTGAGAATGGCCCGGGCAATGGCCAGGCGCTGTTTTTGGCCACCGCTGAGCTTTAACCCACGTTCACCGATTTCACTGTCGTAACCTTTTTCAAACTTGGCGATAAACTCATCAGCATTGGCGGCTTTGGCAGCGGCGACAACCTGCGCCTCGGTAGCTTTGGGGTTGGCATAGGCGATGTTTTCACGGACGGTACCGCTAAACAGCGCCGGCTCCTGGAAAACCACGGCAATTGCTTGGCGCAGCGATGCTTGGGTAACGTCACTGGTGCTCTGGCCATCAATCCGGATGGCGCCTTCCTGGACTTCATACAGGCGCAGCAACAGGTTGGTGATGGTAGTTTTACCCTCGCCGCTCTCGCCCACCAAGGCGGTTTTGCTGTCGGCTGGCAGTTCAAAGCTAACGCCTTTGAGCACTGGGGTTTTGGCTTCGTAGCCAAAGGCCACGTTTTCAAAACTGACGCTGCCCTGGCTGACGTCTAGATGGGTTGCTCCCGGCTTGTCGACAATTTCCGGCCTGATGTCCATGGCTTCGAAGTAGTCGCGGGTGTTAGCCATGGCCCGCTGGCTTTGGTCAACCAGGAAGCTGATGGTGAAAATCGGGATACGGATCTGGGCGGCATACTGGATGAGCAGGACCATGGTGCCTAAGCCAAAGGCCCCATGGGCGGCCTCGATAAAAATGTAGGCGTAGATGGCAAAGAAAATGAGATTTAAGACTACCCGGCGCTTGACGTCTTGGGTGTGCCAGTAGCGGCTCTGCGGATAGGTGGTGGCCACGGCCGTGGACTGGTGGTTGCCAAACAGTTTGAGCTCGCGCTTTTCTTGCAGGTAGCTTTTAACCACTTTGATCTGGCCGATGGCTTCGGCAAAACGGCCGCCACCAGCGTCTAGTTCGTGGTTGATCGTTTTTTGGTAGCCCTGCCAGCGCTCACTAGTGCGGGTGGTCAACCAGATAAAAACCGGGTACAAGACGGCCAGCATGGTGCCCACCTGCCAGGAGTAATAAAAGACGATTAACAGCGAGAAAATCGTACTAAAAATAAACTGCAGGAAGTTATTGCTCATCACCTGCATGAAGGTACTAATCTGGTTAATGCCGCGGTTCATGCGGTTGATGATGGTACCCGTCAGCTCGGTATCGAAGTAACGCTGGGGCAGGCTGAGCAAGTGTTCAAAATAGCGCCCGCTCATGACCTTTTGGACCTTCATACTTAGCAAATCGCCCAGGTAGCCACTGATGTTGCTAAAGATGGTCTGGCCGAGGTCAGTCAGGAAAATTAGAAAGGCAAAGACGCCCACCTTGAAAATATCGGCATGGCCAGCGTGGAAGGTTTTAGTAATTTCATCAATCGCCCCCTTGGTGAACAGCGGTTGCAGCTGACTCATGGCGGCCAGCAAAATGGTAAAGCCGCTCACGGCCGCGTAAAACGGCCACAGCTCGCGGGTAAACCTAATAATTCGCCAGATGTGTTTCACTGCTAGCTATTATACAGATTAGTACCGTAGATGCTCTTGCTTGAGCCCGCGAAATTCGTGGATTCGAGGAAAAGAGACGTGAAGCGGAGAGTGATGAAAAGTGAGGGGTGAGGGAGGAGGGAGTGGCGGGCGGCCAACGTCTCGAGCCTGGGCTCACTTACCAAAGGCGTTGGTGCAGAAGACCCGACCGGGGCCGTCTTACTGCTTCGCAATTGCTGCGAGGCATGGTCGGAGCGGCTCTGGGAGCTGCCAAGTTCGCGTCGACGCGCTCATCGACACAAACTGCCTCCTGCACCAACGGTCGCAAGCTGAGAGAGGGGAGGTCGCACGCCCGCGGCATCCGGAATCCGTGGGATCGGGTACTTCTCCGGACTACGGATAAAGCGTAACGACCACTACGGAGAGCCCTCGCGGACCAACCTTAGCTTCCGCCACCCTCTCCCACACGTGCAACTTTGGGCCCGAACCGGCCAATTACGGGGGCAATTGACCGGCCGGGCGCTTTCGGCAAAACGAGATGCATCAGCGTCTCGCTTGCCTGCTTAAGGTGAGTGTTTTCACTCATGAATTACTGGCAGCTATTGCCGGGAGCGGCAATACGTGCCAGTAATTCATGCTTCACGTCTGTAAATGTACTTGGGAATACCTCCAATGCTGGGGACTCAACCAAAGTAAAAATAACTTTATACCAGGTTGCTCTAATTGTCAAGCCTACAGTCGCTCAGTACCGAATGTGGTTTTGGCGGCCTCGGCTACCTGGTCAAGCAGACCGTTCACCTGAGCATCAGTCAGCGTCCGTTCATAGCTGGCAATGGTCAGACGCAGGCTGATGTTTTTGTGGCTGTTGTCGTCTTCGCTTTGATATATGCCGACCGGGCCCAGCGTAGGCAGGGTGTTCTCCGGCTGGCTTTTGCCCAGTTCATCCCAAGCAAAGTTGTATAGCTCCTGGTAACTGAGTGCGGCCGGGACTTTGAGGGTGATGTCCTGGGTCACTTTCGGGAAGCGCGGCAGCGGAACATATGTTAGTGGCGTTTCAGCTTTGAGTAGCGTTGATATGAACAGCTCAAAACCGGCGCAAAAATCTGGCAGTTTGAGCGCCCGCCGGACGTTGGAGCGATACTCGCCAACAACGCCGACAATCCGTTCGCCATCATACACTACGGCTGCCCTGGCTGGCTCATAAACCGCCAGCATCTGGGTCATTAACTTATGTGGGCCGAAATCAGCCTGGCTGAGCGGGACAAACTTTTGGTTGGTAAGCCCAAAATCAGCCAGCAGGTTAGTCAGTAACTTTCGGGCCTGATAATAGGCCGCGCCGCCATGCCCGGCGGCAGCTTTGGCGTCGGCGGCGTACACCAGGCCGACGCGGCCAAGCTCCTTTGGCAAACCCGCTTCGTCAACTTCGCTGGTGCCATGTACCTTGCCAATCTCAAATAGGGCGAATTCGTCATAACCAGCCTTGATATTGGGGTGGACTTTGTCGAGCAAACTGGGGGTCAGGCTCAGGCGGTAATATTGTAAATCAGGGCTCAGGGCGTTGCTAAGCTGGAAAGCCAGCGACTTGTCCTGGCCAACTTTATCGAACAAATTGCCGTGCACGAAGCTGTAAGTTAGCACCTCGTTGGCACCAGCTTTAGCCAAAGAATTCCTGACGGTATTCTCTAACTCCAGCAGCGAGTCTTTGCTGGCTGGCGTGAGGTCGCGTTTGGGTAATTCTAGTGGCAGCTTGTCAAAGCCGTGCAAGCGGCCAACTTCCTCAACCACATCTTCGCGCAGCTCAATATCGGTTCGCCAGAAGGGGGAGGCCACCGTCAGGTCTTCGGCAGCAATATCTACCATGCACTCGACGTTTTGCAACAGTCTTTGCATATCTGTTGCGGCCAGCGTCAGACCGAGGCGCTGATTAACAAAGTTAGTTGGTACTTGGACCGGTGGATGGAGTGAACCACGGGCTAGGGCGGCTTGGTCGACGTGGTTGTCGTCAATGACCGTGCCAGACACCTGTCCGCCAGTCAAGTCCGCCAGCTGGGTCATGGCCCAGGCAGCCACCGCAGCGTTTTGCAGCGGGCTTTGGCCCTTGTTAAAGCGCGTGACGGCGTCAGTGAATAGGCCGTGCGCCATGCCGGTGCGGCGGACAGAATACATGTCAAAATTGGCACATTCTAAAATGATATTTTTAGTGTTGGCATCAACTTCGCTGCCTGCGCCACCCATCACCCCGCCAACGCCAAGCAAGTGTGCGTCGGTGGCAATCATAATGGCTTCCAGGCGCGGTTCGATCTCTTTGCCATTCAATAGCAACAGCTTTTCGCCCGGTTTTGGGTTGCGCACCACAATCTGTGCTGTGCCGCCGCCGAGGTTTTTGACTTTGTCATAATCGTAAGCGTGCAGCGGCTGGCCGGTCAGCAACATGATGTAATTGGTCAGGTCGACGACGTTGTTGATCGGCCGCACGCCGAGGCGGGTGAGGCAGCTTTGTAACTTCACCGGGCTGGGGCTAACCGTCACGCCGCTCATGCCCACCGCCACAAATCGTGGTACCAAACCGGGCAGTTCATTGCGGACACTCAGGTTGAGATCCCGGTTGGTGGGTTCCGGTAAGGCCGCATCGAGCTTATACCATTCCGGGCTCTTAAACGGCTGGCCCAGAATGCCGGCAATTTCGCGGGCAATACCCAATATGCCAAAACAGTCCGGCCGGTGGGTAAACATCTTGTTTTCAATAGCAATAATGTAATCATCCAGTTGGAAGAGCTTGGCAAAGTTATCGCCCGGCTTGCCTTCATCGAGCTCCAAAATACCTTCATGGCTATCGCCCAGGGCTAGCTCTTTGGCACTGGCCAGCATACCGTTACTAACCACGCCGCGAATGTCCCGGGCTTCGAGCACAAGCGGCTCTTTATCGAAGGTGGCTGGCACGGTCGTACCCGGGGGCAACCAGGCCACGGTTAGGCCGGCACGGACGTTTGGCGCCCCGCAAACTATTTGGATATGGCCGTTATTGTCTCGTTTAGCATCTTTGGTCACGCCGCCATCATCTATGATGCAAACGCTCAGTTTGTCGGCATCAGTGTGCTTTTCACAGGTCACGACCTTGGCGACAACAATTCCCTGATACTTCGCGCCGAGATCGGTGACTTCTTCCACGGCTCCGAGTTGAGCACCAATCTTCTCAACGAGTTCATCGACAGGCGGCAGATTAAAATCCAAGAACTCTTTGACCCAATTCAGCGAGACTTTCATACAAATTGCCTCAAGAAGTCTAAGCGGGCTGATTCAAAGTGGCGGATGTCTTCAATGCCATACTTCATCATCACTAAGCGTTCGATGCCGCCGCCCCACGCAAAACCAGTGTAGATATTGGTGTCAATGCCGGCTTCGTGCAGCACGTTAGGATGGATCATGCCACAGCCCAGCAGTTCAATCCAGCCAGTGTGCGAGCAGACGTTACAGCCTTTTTTATCACAAAACGGGCAGCTGGCGGCAAATTCAAAACTCGG
>CAZOYN010000051.1:0-5886 GCA_964584135.1 uncultured Candidatus Saccharibacteria bacterium
GTTATCGAAAGCTTAACTATAAGAGGTTAGGCTTTATTTATTATTTTCGTTTACACCACGACTGCCGGCTGCATCGGCCCCTGCACTGTAAACGAAAATAATAAATAGAAAACAAATTTTTGATAAACAGGGTTTTTTACCCCTGTTATCGAAAGCTTAACTATAAGAGGTTAGGCTTTATTTATTATTTTCGTTTACACACCAAGCACAGCAACGAGACACCGCCGGCAGAGGTTCCAGGTTGGCGCTTCGAGTTCACCGTTCGCGACCAGTTTGCTGACGGTGTGACCGATGCCATTGTTGTCGACGCACTCGTACTGCCACTGATTCCGAAGCAAGGTAGCGGTAGCGCTTGGCAGCCGGCGTTCCCGAAGATGAACCCATTCGGCCCCGCACAAACAGCTGTGGCGGTCAGACCGACCATCCGGAACTATCGCGGGCGGTCGCAACGACGGCTGTCGATACTCCATCGCTTGCGCGGTTTCAAGACCCCTCGACGTGGCACTGCTCGACGGCTTCCACAGCCATATCGTCGTGGGCCGAAACCTTGACGTTCTTGCTCGCAGCTGTCACTCGTTAGTGCCCGTCGGCGTGGAACTGCTTCGGCACGGCAATCTTCTAGGAAGCTGCCCAAGCCGCTAACGCTCTAGCCAGACGATGGACGGCCGTTGCTCCCGTTGGCTTGCTCCGCAGTGTGCTTGATGGCCTCGGCCCAAAGCTTGTTGGCGTTCGCAGGGTCCCATTGCGCTTCGGGGATGAACGGCTTGTCCGGGTACTCGGCGTTGAACTCTGTTTCGGTCATCAGACCCATTTCGACTAGCTCGGCGTCGTAGTCCCGTGCGATTTCTGGGTCAACATCGTCGTAGTAGCCCTCTGCTGGATCGGGCTCCTCAGTCTGTGAGCGGTGGAAGAAACGTTCGAACAAGATACTCACTATCTTACCTCCGCTATTAGTTGCGGTGTCAATAGTTTGGCTCTCAACTTTCGGCTCCCCGGAGGGTCTGGGCGATGCGTCGCGCTGCTGACTTCAGTTGGCCTCGCATCTGCCTGGACAGGATGTCGATGTCCGTCACTCCGTCCGGTGCATCCAACGCCAAACAGCCCAGAAAGAGGGCCCTGGTGGACCCTCGCTTGCGGTGGAAGATCGGCACCACGTGGACGGCGCTGTAGTTTTCGCGCAAACGAGCGGCTTGATTGTAAACGAAAATAATAAATAGAAAACAAATTTTTGATAAACAGGGTTTTTTACCCCTGTTATCGAAAGCTTAACTATAAGAGGTTAGGCTTTATTTATTATTTTCGTTTACACTTTGCGAATCGGTCGCCACATGTAATACTACAAGCAATCGTAACTGTACTACATGCCAGCTGAAGTTGAACCAACACCCGTACTATCCGAGAAGGCCAGGCGACTGCTTGCCAGCCCGTTGTTTGTCGGGCCGACCGACGCTGCACTGTCCGAAAAGCAGACGATCTTCCTCGTCCTTGCCGGCCTCAAACCGGTTGCTGAGGCGGCCTCCGGGCATTGGGTGGCCGATGCCCATGGCCGCCACACCGAGCCAGATGACCCGGCGGCTGTCGCTATGTTCCTTGATTCGCTCGGGTTGGCGTACCGCTTGTCCCAAGACGAGCACGCCACTGATGCCATGGTGTCTCTGCAACCCAGTCTTATTGAGCAATCCGCGGCAGCGGCCAACGACCTCGTGTCGATGGGCCGCCTCTTCGGCTATCCCGCTACAGCTGTTGAAGCATTTGGGCGGGACCACTGCTTGCCAGCCGACGAACAGGAACGGGTGGAACAGGACGCTGGACTTGATGCGGGCTTCTTTGTCGGCTTCCGTTTCTCCACCCAGCACTGGCAGGAAGAGCTTGCCGTACTCCAGCAGTGGAACGCAGTCCTCCGCGCTTACGGGCTGGTATAGAAGGCAGCCACTTCAACGGCTCGGGACGAACACCTTGTCCTTGTTCGGGTAGCCGCGCTTGACACTCGCGCAGCTGCCGTTGCGGCAGACGTAGGTCACGGTTGTGCCCTTCGGCTCATGACGCTCGTCCTGCGCATACATCGGGCTGCGACACTCGGAGCAGTACTTGGTCGGCCATTACAGGGCTGACTACGCCGGTCAGTGTCGAAAGAGCAGCGAGACGCTGAAACTATGGCCTGCGCCGTCGGGCAAGGGCGGACACACGTCGTTGCCCAATGGGAACGTGAGCCTCGCCTCCGCGAGCCCAACGCGTGTCGCCTTTCGGTAAGTCACACCCGAGCCTGAAATGTAAACGAAAATAATAAATAGAAAACAAATTTTTGATAAACAGGGTTTTTTACCCCTGTTATCGAAAGCTTAACTATAAGAGGTTAGGCTTTATTTATTATTTTCGTTTACAAATGTCGCAATCGTCTTGGGTGCTGAATTCGGTCAGGAACTGTTTGGTAGCCTGCACCCACGGTTCCAGGTCGTGAAAACCGACTAAATCAGCAGCTTCGCGCAGTGCCCAGCCCAGCCAGCCATAGAGCCGCAACTTTCCCCATAAGACTGCTGCCCAACGCGATCCGGCCGGAATAACCGTGACCGGTTGCTTGGCGATATAACTGCGGAAACTTTTGCCAGCCGCCCGGCGTTTCAAGTTGGCTGCTACAAAGGCGCCGTCGTGCAAAGCAGTTTGGGCCATGCCACTAAAGGGTGTG
The DNA here is from genome assembly GCA_964584135.1 of uncultured Candidatus Saccharibacteria bacterium. Classification (GTDB taxonomy): domain Bacteria; phylum Patescibacteriota; class Saccharimonadia; order Saccharimonadales; family UBA4665; genus CAZOYN01. The sequence continues at coordinate 2,684 of CAZOYN010000051.1, forward strand.
TTGGCGTTGTCACCGATGACGAAAATGTTGTCGTCGGCTTCCAGGTAGGCGTCTACGGCGACTTTGCCGCGGTTCATGATAATAAAGTGGTTGTCGGTAAAGAACGGGTGGTTGGTAACGCCGGCCGTCCAGACGACGGTGTGGCTACGGATCGGTTTGCCGTTGACGGTCAGCTCGTCAGCTGTTTCTCCCTCTACTGCTGAACCGATGTAGAGTGTTACGCCCAGCCGGCGCAGCCGCCGGCGGACTAAGCGCGAAGTATCTTTTGGCAAGCGTGGCAGCAACCGTGGCGCGGCTTCGATTAAGTCGATGTGGACCTTACGCTCTGGCAGCCCGTGGTTCTTGATAATCTGCTTCAGGTAGCCCGGCAGCGCACCGGCCAGCTCAATGCCGGTTGGTCCTGCCCCGACGATAACGTAATTTAAATCAGGACGGTGTTCGTCGGCCAGTTGCTGGTGCAGGTGCCGCTTAAAGCGCTCGGCTTCTTGTTGCGTCTTAATAGTGTACGAATATTCAGCTAGCCCGGGGATACCAAAGTAGTTCGTAACGACACCGAGGCCAAGAATTAAACTATCATACGGATAGACTTGCCCGTCGGCGGTGGTGATGGTTTTGGCCTTGCGGTCCAGCGTGGTAGCGGTGCCCTGCACCAGCTCGACAGGCTTATCTTTAAAGATTGTTTTGAGCGGAATGCTGGAATTGGCCCGTTTGCCACCGGTGGCGGTATGGAACAGTGTCGGGTAATAACGCATATCAGTTTCGTCACTGAGGAGCGTCACTTTAAAATGTGGGTCGTCACTCAGTTTGAGGGCGGCCCGCACGCCGCCAAAACCGCCACCCACAACCAGCACCTGCTCTTTCTTACTCATCTTGCTTATGATTATAACAGTAGTGCCGTGATATAGGTTTGCCAATCGGCTTCGGCGCTGAGCTTGGGGATCTGCTCCCAGAGCCTAGCCGCGACACCGGGTTTATAGAAGTGTTTGATGGCTGCCGCCAAAGCGGCCACGTCGTTAGGCTCCACAAGTAAGCCGTCCACCCCATCACGCACCTGCGTAGCCAAGCTGCCGGCGCGGCTGGCAATCACCGGCACACCGTGGGTGAAAGCCAGGTCAACCATCTGGGAGCCAGTAGCCTTGCGGTATGGCAGAACCTGCGCATCGGCAGCGGCAAATAGTTCGCCAATTTTGTCAGCTGGCACGTAATTCGGCAGTAACGTTACTCGCGCTTCCAGCCCCTGCTGCTGAATCAAGGAATCCAGCGAGGCTTTTTGCTTGCCCCACATTTCTCCGGCGACTGTTACCTTGACCTCCGGCACCTGAGCAAGGGCTTTCAATAGGATATCGACGCCCTTATATTTGCGGACCAGGCCAAAGAAAAGTAAGTGGTATTGCAGCTCGGCCGTGTGCGGCTTTGTTGGTGGCTGGCCGGGTAGGTGGGCCGGCAGCTTGACCAGTGTGACTGGCGTCTTCGTGAGTGTCCGGGCGTGCTCTGCTTGGATCTCGGAATGCACAATCAACTCATCCGCCCGGGCAAAGGCCAGCTTAGACAGTTTGACGTCGGGGCCGCTGGCACTGTGGCTGACAATGTTATGGCAGAGGATGACCTTCTTGGGAGCCTGTTTGCCCAGGGCTTGCATCATGCTCAGGACGACCGGGCCCTGGATGGTCGGTACCCACCACACAAAGATAACCTCGTCATAGTTACGGAGCTTGCGCGCCCACTTAACCCAACCGGCCGGGTTGCGCCAAGATAAAACGCGGTGGGTGTCTTTGAAGACCGGTATTTCCGGCTTGCCGCCTGGCACAAACTGCTCGCCGGGGTAAAAGAACGGATATTGATGCCTCCAGGAGATAATCTCGACGTCATGACCGGCTGCTTGTAAGTGATGGGCGAGCTCAGTGGTGTGTTGGGCAATGCCGCCTTTGTAGGGGTGGGCGGGCCCCACAATAGCAATTTTCATCTTGCTCCTAGTGTAGCAAACCATTAAGCTTATGTTATGGACGAAATTGTCAGCGGCCTGAAACAGGCTGGCTTTAAGGGTGAACATGATGCTTCGCCAGCCACCCTCGACCTCTACAGCCACGATGCCTCCATGTTTGAACTGCGGCCCAAGCTGGTTGTCTCCCCTACAAACGTCGCAGACGTTGAAAAGCTCGTGCAGCTGGTGGCCGATAAGAAAAAATCACAACCCGGCCTGAGCCTCACTGCCCGCTCGGCTGGTACCGATATGTCTGGCGGCGCCATCAACGACTCAATTATTGTCGACTTCCGCAAGCATTTCACGAAGTTTGAAGCAGTCACGGCCGCCGCCGCCCAAGCCCAGCCGGGCGTGCTGTACCGCGACTTCGAGCTGCAAACCCTAAAGCATAAAGCGCTGATGCCCAGCTACCCGGCCTCGCGTGACTTAGCCAGCATCGGCGGCATGGTCAACAACAACGCCGGCGGCGAAAAGTCGCTGGAGTTTGGTAAAACCGAAGATTTTGTCACGGAGCTCAAGTTTGTGTTCGCCGATGGCGTGGAGCGCACCGTTAAGCCGCTCAGAAAAAAAGAGCTCGACAAAAAGATGCGTCAAAAAGATTTTGAGGGCCAGGTTTACAGCAAGCTATTTAAACTGCTTGAAACACATTACGAGAAGGTTAAGGCTGCCAAACCGCAGGTCACCAAAAACTCTACTGGCTACAACTTGTGGGATGTCTGGGACCGCGAAACCGGCGTGTTTGACCTCACTAAATTGATTGTTGGCGCCCAGGGCACGCTGGGTTTTGTGACCGACATCCACTTCCGTTTGGTGCCGGCCCGGCCGCACTCCGGACTGCTGGTCTTATTTATGAAAGACATCGATGACCTCGGCGAAGTCATCCCTAAAATCCTGGAATCAAAGCCGGTCACCTTTGAATCGTTCGATGACGCCACGCTGTGGCTGTCCATCCGCTTTATGCCAAGCTTCCTCAAATTGCTGGGCTGGAAGCGCTTTATCCATCTGTTAATTACCTTGATACCCGATGGCTTGCAATTGCTGCGCGGCGTACCCAAGCTGATTATGATGGTTGAATTTAACGGCGACACCGAAGATGAGGTGCGCGTTAAAGTCCACGCCTTGCATAAAGAACTAGCCAAGCACCGCGCCCGTTACGAAATCAATGGCTTTGAAGAAGACCCCACCGAAGGTAAATCCGAAAAATTCTGGATTATGCGCCGCT
>CAZOYN010000052.1:0-5688 GCA_964584135.1 uncultured Candidatus Saccharibacteria bacterium
GGCAAGGCCAAGGGCATGAAGGCCTCATTGCCGATATTCATCCCTTTCCTGGGCGCAGCGATTTTCGCTCCCAAGATGGGTGACCGGCACGATGAGGCACAGATGGCCTTCGCCGGCCCGCTAATCGGTTCGCTTTGCGCGGTCATGCTATTGGTAATAGCTGCCACGCTGCCAGGTACGCACGTACTGTTGTTGGCCATCGCCTATACGGCGTTGATCATCAACCTGTTCAACCTGATACCGATAAGTCCGCTCGACGGTGGACGCATCACTCAGGCGATCGGTCCGGCCTTCCGCTATGCGGGGGGGGGGCGCATTACTGGTACTAACCGTTGCGCTGCGTAGTCCGGGCCTGCTTGTGATCTGGCTATTGGTGATCAGTGATCTGCGCATCAATAACCGGCTACGGCTAGCCATAGGTATTCTCGTGGAGGCAACAGCTTTCATGATGATGTCGGCAGGCATCGGGAAACAGCAGGGGTTCTGGGTAAACGTCTTGGACCTAGTGTTGATGACGCTCTTCAACCTGGTCTTCCTGCTGCGTGCCTACAACAAGAAGTTCGATGGTGGCCTGTCCGAGCCGGACAACCGTCCCAAGCTCAGCTCTCAAGCACGATGGCGCTGGTTCGGTGCTTACGCTGCACTGATCGCTTTCCTCGCGGTCATGCTGCATTTCAGCGCCGGCCTGCTACCCCCAGCAATGACCGCCTGACCCTTCAAAGAAAGGAACGACCACAAATCCTGGTGCAATCCCGCCCCAGGTCGGTAGAGGAAGATACTTATCTTCACATCCTCCTCTACCGCACAACCAAGTTATCCATTAAGTGTTACTATATATACTCTTATGTTGCCAGAAAGAAGACTTAGGGCAGTACCACCACCGCCACTCGAGCCAGAACCAGAAGACAGGCCGCTCTGGCCCGAAATCGTGGAAGAGGACTTTGTAGAGGTGAGCGGCATTGTCAGGCGATATGCTGCCCGCCAGGGCCTATTCTCTATGGTGGAAATTGAAGACCACCTGCTGGCTAATGACGTCTTACTGCCAGAAGCTGACAAGGATTGGAAGCTACTGTTCGACGAACTCAAAGACGCAGTTGTTGCCGACTTTGCCGTAGAAGGTGATGAGCGCCTTTGGGTAACTGAAAAATTTGGTAGAGTAACCAAGTATGCTTTAGCGCAGGTTCTGCGTGCCGAAACCCTCAAGTCCCAAGCGCCAGTGCCCGAACCAGAACCGCCCAAACCTGTAGCAAAACCTGCTGTGGCCAGCGGGGGGGGGTCTGACGTTATTGCTAAAGCAGCTGTACAGGCGTTATTTAGAGCTGCCGGCACTCCACTGTTACGGCCTGACGATATCCTCAAGGGACTTAGCAATGATGACCCAATCGCCGCGCAGCAACTATTTAGTCAGGCGGTTGAGGCTGGCCAGTTGGTGCGTGTCAGCCGGAAAGGCACGGTATACTATGGTCCAGCAGAGCTACATAAAAGCCGGCCCACACAAAAAACTGAACGACTTAAAACAAGTGATGCCCAAACTGAAACCCACCCCATTACTCAAGAAGAACTACAGGCCGCAGTTAATATTATGGATCGGCTTACAGCACCTGGCACCCATGTTAACCAAGGTGCAACCATAAAAGTTTTAGAGCAGGCGTTTGGTGTTGGTTTTTCTAAGCAAGACTTTCGAAAAATACTGCGTGCCCTAGAAGCCCAACGATTGGTAACAATTAGTGCCGCCGCAAATTATGGGAAGGCGCGAAAGAGCCCCAGAGTCACACTGCGCGGGCAGGACACTAAGGCGCGCTGGCAATCTAACAGGGATGGCTACATAAATCGCCTGCAAAAGATTACCATTGTCTAGCCCGATGGCAGATTTTCTACTAAGTAGCGCGTGTGCAAAGCTACCACCAAATCTGGGTCATTGATTGGATAGCAGCGTACAACTTCATCAGGAGGAATGACATCATAAAACCGCCCACCGCGAGAGCGGTCGAGCACATCACCGTTATATGGTCCCTGTTGTAATACCTGAACCTTGGGTAACCCAGATGAATCCGCAGAAGAACGGGGGAGAATTTCTACCATAAAATCTTGTGACTCAGGCTGTAATCCTGCCCGTTGTAGCGTCAGGGCTATCAAGGGTTTGTGTATTAAGCCTGTGCCTAGCAACGACCCTTCGTGTTGCCGCGAAGCCTCGATAAAGTATTGCAAAAGCTTAACGCCTAAGCCGTTGCCGCGGAGGCCTTTGGCCACTACCATACCAAGAAATTGTGTACCTTCATCCCAACGCCTATAGGCAATTCTTGTAACGTTATGGCTTGACTCACGACCCTGAAGACTGTCGCCTTGCGGCAGAAAATATACATGCCTCCGGCCATCCCAATGTTCATAAGCATTCGCAGTGAGCTGAGTACCATCAGCAAAAAATGGCTCCCACGTCTCTAAAAATTGGTGATGGCGCAAGGCGTCAGTCGACATAAAAATAAATTATACGATAAACTTGCCACGCCCAAGAGTCGGGCCTCCGAATACTATAGCCAGACCACTGTTAAATTATAGTATAATTATACTCCCACTATACTATAATTTCAGAGTGCCTCAGCCAAGACATGAACAAGGCGCTCGGCAGCCAGCTCGCCAACTATTCAGGCTTTGTCACCAGTAACGCTTTATAGCGCCAACAGCCATTCTTAAGAAGTTTCATTTGTGATTCAGTGGCAACGCGGTTGCCAATTTGCCGCTTATTGACTAAGTGCAGTGCTAGGAGCAGGGGAGAAAGCGGCCGAAAGAACCTAGACCAGCGTCTGGCACGGCGTAAAGAAGGACTGACAGCAGTTGTCCAATCCTTAACTTTTATGTCGGTAAAACCAGCTTGGCGAGCAATTTCTCGGTACTGCTTCTCGGTTAGAATACTGCCCATCGCCCAGCCCTTAAGCCACAAACTGAGCCACGACTGCTCCCAGGCAGTCAGAGGTTTCTCTTTTAATAAGTATTCGGCAATAATGAGCCGCCCGCCCGGTTTTAAAATGCGGTAGGCTTCGTTTAATACAGCCCGTTTGTCTTCGGCGTGGACAATGCTTTCGAGTCCCCAAACTACGCTGAAAGAGTTGGCGACCAGGCCAGTATCTGAATAATCAGCCACCCTAAAGGAAACCAGTTCTTTCAGGTGGCGCTGCTCGGCAAACTGTTTGGCTCTGGCAACTTGCCGGGGCACAACGCTGACGCCCATGACCTTGCAGCCAATATGTTCGGCCAACCAGAAAGCGCTGCCCCCTACGCCGCAACCGGCATCAAAGACAGAGTCCGCCCGAGTTATGCCTGCCAGTTTAGCTAGTTTTTGGTTCATGTTCGATACGGCCGCATCATGCGACTGATGTTGCTCGTCGTAGTAGCCAAAATGCATGCTATAGCTGCGGTGAGTGTGCCATAAGAGGCGGTACTCAACTCGCGTACCGTTAAAATAATCAATCACTGTTTGGGTATTCGCCTGGGACATGGCTTTCGGATTTTAGGACTATCTTACCTCGTTTTGACTAAGGATTTGAAAGACAGGATAATCACCGGGATACTCAACAGTCCAGTTAGGTATTGCGGCAGTGTAATGACTTCACCAGATTTAAAGATGTCGTGGAAGAATAAAAAGTCTACGGCGAGAAAGCCCAGGACAAGCACTGCAGATAAAGCTTTGTTCATACTCTAATTATACTACTGAGCTTTGACTGGCGGATCTTGGCTGAGGCCGTCTGGAACTATTATGAGTTCTCAGACGTTGGATATATGGCAATTACTTCTTCAGGCAGAATACCACTAACTACAAGTAACTCATTTGGCATATAGCCAGGGCGACTGTCCATAAATGGTGCAATCAACCGTGAAGCAGGCACTTCAATTTCTGCAATAGCATCGTCAACACCCATAGCGAACCTCTCAGTAAATGCTCTATGAGGCGATACTGAAACAAATGGGGTTGGCTTTTCTGCTCCCTGGTCACTCATACTTATGTGGCCATTCATAACCCTAACAGCCCGAAGCCATTGGTCTTGTGTTTCTGCATCAACGCCAAAATTATAAATAATGTCTAACTCACCAGCAGCAAGAGCCGTAGAAAGAATTCCTAGCTTTTGTGCTTCTGCTAATCTATCGAGCTTATCACCTCTGTATAATCGTATTGGTTCGTCAAACGACTCACCAACACGAGCTTCGGCGGGCAAAGAGCCCCAAGGTAAAGAATATCTCACAAACTCAATAATAACATAAAGTAACTATTTTGTCCATTTGGCGGGGCATAGAGTCGGACTTCCGAACCCCTTGCTGTTTTTAAGCTGTAACCCGAGGCTTAAAAACAGGTGGGTGGCTTGCTCGTTCCATGGCTTTGACTTCGTCAGCTTGAGCTTTTGCCAAAGCCGCTTTTGCTTCTCTGGCTTCACGCCACGATTCTTCTACGCCTTCTTTGTAGGCATTCGCATACGCATCACCACCGTACTGCGCCGGGTCGATACCTACTATTCGCCAGCGTTCAACATTTGCTAAGCTCGGGACTAGTAACTCACGCCGTAGAGGAAAATGTAGGCTTGGCGGGCGTTGACCAAAGGTGTTCGCAAACGTTGCGTACCTACCCGTTTGTCTTGCAAAATCGCGGCCGGCGTTTTCGGCATCAGTGGGCGACATGTCTATCAAAGCTCGCTGAAAACGAAGCAAGGCAAGTTCTTCGGAATCCGTTTGCGAGTCAGCCTCGGCTGCTTGAATGCTGCGATCGAGCGACCGTATGGCCAACACTTCATTCGGCTGCAAGATCTCTTCGAGTATGTCAGCAGTAATTTCAAAGGTTAACTGGTCAGGTAGGGTATCGTGGGCTTGTGCCTCGGGCGATGACATAGTACATAAAGCATAACAATTTTAAGGCAATTTGTCAAGCTACTGGCGGACCTTAACGGAACAGGTGTGGAACTATTTTTGGACGATAGCTTCAACCGGAACGCTGGGGAAGTTGCCTGTACCCGTAATATCAAAAGCTATCAACGCATCACCAGAATGAGTGACTTCAGAGGTATAGACGGCCGCACCGTAAAGCACGGGATTATTAGAATCATTTAGATTAACAGTTTCTGTCTGGCTGTCATTTTTGCCTTCATGAATTTGTATAGGGTGAATAACAACATGACCCTGAGCGTTGTGTTCTGGAATGCCGATCCAAGTTCCATCCAGACTTTTGCGGCCCAGTGAGCTGTTATTTCTTTCAAGAATCACAGGATTTTTATAAGTAATCTCTGTTGATCCAAGTCTGCTATCTTGAAGGGTAACACTACCATTTAATATACCAGGTACGGGTACGCCTTTAGTGAAGTCCTTTGGTTTATATAGATCGGCTGAAATTGCTTTAGCTTCTTTGGCTGGAAGGGCTTGACTTCCATTTGAAGGCGCAAGCTCAAAGCCTAGGGCTGCTGATCCGGCTAGACTTAAAGATAGAGTACCGATTGCTATACCGCGTTTCGTGCGAGGAGATAATTTCTCTGACATGCTAACAATATAACATAAGTAGTATGAATAGTCAAGTGGCGGGCCGTGACTTGCGAAGTCTGGAACTATTTTGTTGAAGCAGTAGCTTTGTAGATCTCTGCAAGAGTAGCTGTGGATTGTTTCAGTACGTCTGTAGCTTTTATGTCTACGTCATGCATCCTTTGATACATTCCC
>CAZOYN010000053.1:0-5649 GCA_964584135.1 uncultured Candidatus Saccharibacteria bacterium
TAGACCCACAATGCCAACTTCCTGGCCAACCTGGAGAAAGTAATTTTCGGCAATGCGCGGTGTGTGGTTAGTATTGCGGAACGAACCCGGCCCAGCGGTACCCGGGCCGCGGCCTAAAGGCTCATGCATAATTTCTCGACTGGCTGCTTCAATTTCGGCTGCCCGATTAAAGTTAGAACTATGCAACGAGCGAGATTGTGAATCGGTATGAAAGACAATGTTTTGAAAGTGACTATTATGCCGAAAGGCCACAAATAGTCCGCTAACCACAATTACTAGCCCAATAAGGCTCAATACAATCCACCGGCGCCAGTGATTCCACAAAATAAAACTTGCAAACAACGCTACACTCAAGCCGGTACCAATATAAGCACTGCGTGAATAGGTGAAGTACAACACGATAACACTAGCCGCTACTAGCCCCCACCACTTTTTGTCTTTGGCCTTCAAAGCCAGACCAACGGCTAAGCTAATAATTAAAACTAAATAGGCGCCCAGTGGGTTTGGCCCCCGCAGTGTCGATTGCACACGGACATACTGAGCTTTTTGGTCAACCAGTTGATACGCCGGGATGGTTTGGGGACCATAGCCAAAGTGAGTAAGAAAGCCTGGGCTGAGCACGAAGTGCTGCAGTAGGCCAAAGACAACGACGATTACGGCTGGCACTAAGATCCATTGCCGCCATTGACGCAAGGATTTACTGCGGGCAGCTAGCGCGCTAACGATGCCAAAAAAGATAAGGAACTGATTGTTGTTAAGCCACGCATAGATCAAGGCGTTCAGAGTAACCTGATGGTTGTGTAGCGCCACGGTGCCGATGAGAAGCTGCAATAAAACGTAGGCTGTAATCAGGCCTGCCAGCCAGTTGTGTTTTAGCCAGTCACGCAGTTTGGCATCACGAAGCGTAATGTACAGCGTTGCAATAAAAATGGGTATGAGCAGGAGGTCTTTCCAAATCCGAGACAAATCCAGGTGCTGAAAATTACTGCCGAGCCAGGTAGTCAGCAACGCGTGGAACGGCAGTAACGCCAGGATAACAATCACACCAGCAGCTAAGGTTTGGGTAATAAACTTAAGCGTTTTGGTTTGGGTCATTGGCCTAAGTTTATTCCTCGGTTTTGTTAAGTGAAAGTGCTTTGCGCTCCACCGAAGCCGGCATTAGGCGAGGAAGCATACCTGAATGGTACGTTGACGAGCAGCATGCTGGCTGTAGGTAGCGCATAGCGCTTGAGGCTGGAACAGAGGAAAAAACTGAGGCCATAGTGTTACAATCTAGTATAGCGATTATGAAAAATAATGCCTCACTGATCTACGGCCTCTGTCTTATTGTGGGGGATTTCTTGGCCTTGGTTGCCGCGTTTGTGGGCGCCTACATTCTGCGTGTCACGCTTGACGCCCGCCCGCTGATTGAAGCCATTCCGGCGCGGACCTACCTGACCGTGTTTCTGACGCTACTGCCGTTCTGGATTATTATCTTTGCCTTGCTTGGCCTCTACAGCAATAACATTAATGAGAAGCGCTTTAGCGAACTCGGCCGCCTCTTTATTGGCTCGTTTATTGGTTTATTGTTTGTCATTGGCTACAACTTTGTGTCCAACAAGCCCATTTTTCCAGCGCGGCTGGTGCCAGCCTACGGTTTTATGTTGGCTTTTTTGTTCTTGGTTGTTTTCCGCAATCTACTGCGAGTCATTCGCATCACCCTCTATGGCTACGGCTTTGGCATTTATAACGTTTTGATCATTGGCAATACGCCAGTCACTGAAGAGTTAGTTACCTCGCTCATCGATAGCCGTCACTCGGGCTACCGCATTGTAGGGTTGGTCGGTGCCAATCAGCGTCTTCACAATCGTCATCCCAACATTCCCATTTTCAAAGAGTTCGCCCAGGCCCTGCACAAAATTGGTCCGGATAATGTGCAAAACATTGTCCAAACCGAACTCTACGCTGACCCCGCAGATAACAGCACCATTCTGGCTTATGCTCAGGAGCACCACATTGCCTATCGCTTTATTCCGGGCAATACCGAATTGTTTGTCGGGAACATTGAGGTTGAGCTTTTTCGCTCAGTGCCGGTCATTGCTGTGCACCAAACGCCACTGGTTGGCTGGGGCCGGTTGGCCAAGCGGCTTTTTGACCTGCTGGTCAGTACGCTGCTCATCATTATTACCTCACCAATTATGATTGTGCTGGCACTACTTGTTAAGCTGGCTGATGGCGGCGAAGTTTTCTTTCGTCAACAGCGCCTGACGCGCTTCAACTACAAATTTAACGTCTTTAAGTTTCGCACTATGCGCCGCGGCTATAGTGGCCTCACGCCCGAGCAAGCGTTTGCCAAAATGGGCCAACCAGATCTTATTAAACGCTACCGTTCCAATGGAGATTTTCTGAATGACGATCCTCGCCTCACCCGCCTGGGCCGGTGGCTGCGGCGCACCAGTCTGGATGAATTACCACAGCTGTTTAATGTGTTTCGAGGTGAACTAAGTTTGGTGGGACCACGCGCTTTAATTCCGGCCGAGCTGGAAGTCTATGCCAAGCGCCACGCTATTTTGAGTGTTAAGTCGGGCCTGACCGGGCTGGCGCAGGTGTCAGGACGGCGCAATATTTCCTTTGATGAACGGCGCCGGCTCGATATGTACTACGCCCAGAACTGGACGTTCTGGCTTGATCTGGTAATTCTGCTCAAAACAATTCGGGTGGTTTTGTCGGGCGAAGGGGCTAAGTAATGCTGATCAACTTCAGTTGTGCTTGGATGCAGCGCACGGAAGCCAGGAGGAGCGAGTGAGCCGTACAAGTGGTACGGTGAACGAACGACAGACGCCAGCTGACACAGCGATGCGCCAAGAGCCTGCCGGCATGTCCGGCTCTGCGGGGCAGCTGGACAAGGCGACACAATTGAAGGTGGCTATTGTTCACGATTGGCTTATTGGCGGTGGTGCTGAGCAGGTTGTTCTGGCGCTGCACGAAATGTATCCCGATGCGCCTATTTATACCTCATACTGCTCGCCCCAGTGGCGCACCAAATTAGACGGAAAAGTAATTACTGGCTATTTGCAGTACTGGCCGTTTTCAGTGCTTCGCAAGTTTGTGCCGCTGCTGCGCCTATGGTGGTTTCGCGGCCTGGATTTAAGCGGCTATGATGTGGTTATTAGCAGCACCGGCAATGGCGAGGCCAAGCAAATTCGTGTACCAAAAGGTACGAAACACATTTGTTACTGCCACAGTCCGACGCATTTCTATTGGCGCCACTATGACCAGTATCTGCATTCACCCGGCTTTGGCTTTTTTAACCCGTTGGCTCGTTTGGGGCTCAAGTTGCTCGTCGGTCCACTGCGCAAAAAGGACTACGGTGCAGCGCAGCGGGTTGATTACTTTATTGCCAACTCCGCTCACATTCAGGCTGACATTAAGCAGTTCTACGGCCGCGACTCGGTCGTCATTCATCCGCCAGTAGACATTGCTCGGTTCGAAAAAGTTTCAAGCAAGGAACGGCGCGGCTTTGTGACGGTCGGGCGACAAACTGGCTACAAGCATACCGATATTTTGGTACAAGCCTGCACGAAACTTAATGTGCCATTAACGGTTGTCGGGCGCGGGCCGGAGCATGAAAATTTGGTTCGCCTGGCCGGACCAACTATTACATTTGACACCAACGCTACTGATGAGGAAGTGGCATACTACATGGCCTCGGCCGAGGCTTTTTTGTTTGCAGCCGAAGAAGACTTTGGCATTACCCCAGTGGAAGCTATGGCTGCCGGCACGCCACTTATTGCTTACAAAGCCGGTGGTGCTTTGGACTATGTGGTGGAGGGCGAAACTGGTTTGTTCTTTAGTGAGCAGACTGCTGAATCTGTCGCAGGTGCCCTACAAAAATTTGATGCGAGCCACTTCGACACCAAAAAAATCCAAGCCAAAGCTGCCGAATTTAGCCCAGATGCATTCACGCAAAAAATACTACATATAGCGTAAGCGTGGCGTGCTACACTACTAAAGTTAACAACAAAAAACGCTGGAAGTCCGGTGAGAATCCGGGACAGTGCCGCTACGGTGATACAAGCTAAGCTTGTGAGTCCGACACAGCCAAATAATCCCGAGCAGGAACACTATGTTGTATTCAAGGCCCCTGCTCGAGAAAGAGTAGGGGTTTTTAAATGGCCGTCGCAGCCGAACAACAAACATATGTAAACGTCGATAACCTGGCTCATGTGGCGGATGCTCGCCAAGCAGTAAGAGAGCACGCCTGGGCACTTGTTTATAAACGCGAGCAGCTGCTAGCCAGTGGCGAGGCTCAAAGCGTGCCGCTGACTATTGATGCCCTATCGACCGCTGATGAGGTTCTGGCGGCAAAAGCAGGGAGCGCAGAATATCATGAACGACTCGATGGCCTGCAGTTAGATTGCCGGCGGTTAGTAGCGGAGTGGTACCGTAAAAAACGTCCAGAATATTTTCCACCCTCGCGGCATTTTTTTGATGCCGCCACCGGCGACTTCTATTCACATGGACTATCGATTCGGCAAATGACCGAGAATGGTCTGAGGCCAATTGATAATGATCCGGAAGAAGAGGCGCGGCGGGTCAATGAACGTGTTGAAAACGAAACGCCGCTACTAATGCGCAAGCTCGGCGGCGTGGCTCTAGCAGGTGCGGCGCTGCGGACAATTTCGGAATGTACCGATAAAGCGATCTCCGATTATCAGCACGACAAGGCCAGTGGTGCCAGGCACCGTGGTTACGGCGGCTATGTGCCTGAGAAAGAAAAACTTATGATCCGTGATATGCGTTTTGATGAGGTTAGCGAGGATCGGTTCGAGGAACAACTTGGTCTGCCGGGAATCTACATTAATCACTACGTGATTCAACAAGCACTGAAACGGCGTGATGTTAATGCGGGCAAGCTAACCAAGACCGAACTCCATGGCACGCAGTTATTAGTGCGGGATGATCTCATGGAATTTGCTCAATTGCTGGATGATGTCGCCAGTGAAGAATGGTGCGTCAACCTATTTATGGGCGAGGTAGTGCCAAGCAACTACCAGAAAGACTACGCAGGTTTCCGTGCCGAGGCTCTGCGTCGTCAGGAGAGGTTACAAGATCTGGCTGGTCACGTGACGACATTTATTCTGGATCTGGCGGCGGATGGCTTTGATCGCCGTAAAGCTCCCGCGCACGTTGAAGCCTTCGTGAAGAAACTTTTACTGGAAGAAGCTAAGGCGGACTTTGACATCGCGGTTCAGATGTTTGATGAGCAGACCGCAGTTGGCCTACAAGAAGTCGTCCGTCTTGAGCAAATAGGTGAAATGCAGGCAGCGTTTGCGCTTTGGCAAGAGGTTGAAAAACAAGCACCAGGCGGTGGCTACTGCAGTGGTGGCAGTTGCGGGCTGGAGAGTGTTGATCTTTTTGGCCCAGAAGGCGAAGAACTTTCAGAACAATTAGAGGCCGAGCCCGGCGATACTGTCGTGCGCGACAAAGAACGTTCGTGCCGGCGGTGTCAGCGTAAATCCGTCGTCTACGCCTACAATAAGAGCAAGGTTAATAAGTACTGCGAAAGTTGCGGTGCTTTTGAATCAAAAAGGACGCGCTAAATGGACGATTCGGATGAGGTCTACCAGGAGGGGGTTGGTGAGCGAATACCCGAGCTATTTTGTGATA
>CAZOYN010000054.1:0-5451 GCA_964584135.1 uncultured Candidatus Saccharibacteria bacterium
TGTTGGCCGATGTCCAGGCGTGGCTTGATGCCCGCTATCCCGGGAAAGCCAAGGCGCTGTCGCTCAACCGGGGCGTACTGAAAATAGTTACACCTAGCGCTAGTCTGGCAAGCGAGTTGCGAATGGCGCAGACGGAAATCTTACCATTAAGCCCCGACATCCAGCGCCTAAGCATCACGCTTAACTAAAGAGTGTTATTTACCTGACTGATAACGTCGCCAGGTAGGGCTGGATAGTCGATCTTTGTAATAATAATGCTGGGGCCTGCCACCACTTGCCAGGTTAGCCCCACGTGCATGATTACGCGAAGTGTATCTTTCCCGTTAGCGCTAAGTTTGGCGCCGTACCAGGTGCCATCATCATAAAGCGCGTCGTTCGATACAGCATAGCCTGGGGGCAATTTAGCAGCCAGCGCCTTGTTAATGTCCGGCCTAGCTGCTGATAACAAGGATTTAAGTTTTCTGGGCGCTAGCTGAAGATCGGGACTTTTAATGGTGACGTTGCTCTTGATATTAAATGTTACAAAGCTAGCAACCTTATCGGCTTGCTCGAACAAAGCTGCGTATGTGCCCTTTTTTACGCGCAATGTAGTTGTCTCGGAAGTTTTTACAATAACGTCTGCAACTCCATCATGGGCGGGAAGCCCAAAACTTATTGAGCCTCCATTTTCAGGCTCCAAAGTTACTGAGGCGTAGCTGGTATATTGCTGCCAGGCTAGGGCAGCGGCGGTCAGTATGATAAATATTACAACCGCCAAAATAACATTGCGTCTAGCAAGGAGTCCTTCGTTCATCAGGGCGTCCTAAAAATTATTTCGTAATCGGATGGGTCGTACCCTTCCGAGCGAATTCTATCTAAAGCTTCTTGTCTTTGAATTGTTCCAGCCGCCGTAATATAGATGGCAATCGCTCCACTGTGCTTTTGGGAGGAGCCGTAATCAATTTTGTAATCACGGTGATAAATCGGCAGCTTCGTAATTAGAGGGTATTTTTCTGCGGCGTTGCCTGAATTTTGATCAAAAGCCTGGCCGCCAATTGCCTCTCTTTGAAGTTGTTGGTCGGGGTGCTGCTGCAGCCAAGCAAAGCCTTCGGGTGAGTTGGGGAGCAGTGCCGCCGAAAGCGCCTTGGTTTGCCCGGCCTTAAGATCGACTTGGTTTATGCTGTCGGCAAAACCAGAGCGTTTGATAATTATCGAATGGGGGCCAGCTGACAAGCTAAGACTTTTGGCCGATCCTTGCGAGTCCCCATCGGCGTAAACTGTTGCGTCATTTGGAAAGTAGCTTAGCTTTAGGCTGGCCGATTTTTGTTTGAACACGGTCAAGATTATAGCCATTATCACCAAAATTATCAGTGTGGCTCCAACGATGTAGCCTCTGGTATTCATCTGTTACTTCTTCCTATAACCTTTAAATGGATTGGCCGAGTTTTGATAAAAACTGTTTGATTCGGGTACGTGGCCATTGAGCGAGGCGCTCACTGCATTAAAGCCTTCCGGCTGGGGGCCTACATACAGATAGGTGTGATCTGAGTTTATCAAAATATCGCCCGGCTGGAGCTCGCTGGTAGATTGGGGCGTTCCGAGGCTTTGATACAGGTCAGGATGCCCCTCCAGATAAGGCATTTGGCTGGTGGTACCTCTTTTTACATAACTTGGGTCTGCTCCACTAGCAATCATAACCGTCGAAACAAATACTCCGCAATCGCTAAAAGGGTTTTCCCCGGTTGAGCCATTGTACTTAGGCATTGCTTCTTGGTAAGCCGGGGTTGCATCGCCTTCAAGTGGCCCGTGCCCACTAGTGTGCCAGGCTAGGTTAAGCGCTGTTTGAACTATACTTCCGGCGACTACCCCGCCGCCACCGCCATCAGCGCAATCATTGCCCGTAGCGGCACCCGTTCCGGTTGCGGGAACTGATTTCTCGATGCCGCCGATAATCCCTTGCGCATATTTGTTCGCATCAAAACCATTACCGCCAACTTCGTTGTAAACCCAGGGAACTGTAGCGAACAGTTCGACTAGCGGCAGGTTTCCTGGAGCTATGCCGGGCCTGCCATCAAAACTGTTGACCGTGACGGTTGCCGGTCGGCCTTCGGCTGCTGAGCGTTCCTGGGCAAATATGCTAGAGAATTGCTGGCTCTTGGCGGCGACCCCTTGATTGTCAAAGGTAACTTTGGTGCCGTCCGGCTTCTCGCGGTAACCGCCTACAACTTGGGCATAAATTTGCGCAAAACTTCCGAAGTCTTGAGAATAATCATTGTGGATGCTTACGGCGATAGCTGCGCCGGCCTGGCTGGCAATGGTGGCTCTTTGCCTCAATGAAACGGTGTCATTTTCTGAATTCTTGGTCATCACCACGGTATAGCCGTCGGCCTCCAGCTTTTGCTTAACAGTTTGAGCAATCGCGAAGACGTCGCCCATTTCCGGAGTGGTTGTTGGGTAGTCGTGATCAAGAATCCCGGTCGTCGGGTCGGTTACCTGTATGTCTGTTCCGCTGTGGCCCGGATCCAGAACAACTACAGCTTTGGTCCCGGCTGGTGCTGACGCCGAGCTGGTTGGTGCCGGCGTAGCGTCGGCTGGGGCACCGGCCTCGGCTGCGTACTTGGCGAAATCGGGAGCATCCTGGTAGTGGAATACGATATCTTTGCCAGTTCCGTTATTAAAGTAGTTGAGGACACTGTTGCCGTACTCGCGCGGGGTAATGCTGTTTCCGCTCGGCACAATATCCATTTTGGAAGCATCGGTAAGCGCTGCCGGATAAAAATGGCTGACAGCCATTTTGAAGATGTCACCGCCAAGGTCGTTGTATTTGTGGGCATATTCCAAATAAGCCACAGCATCTTGAACCGCTTCCGGCGCGTCATTGGCGGTAGCATATTGATCGGCGGGAGGGTAATAGGCTTTTGCTGAAGAGTGCCAAGTGGAGTCTATATACTGGAACTTGCCCCTTGCACCAGTGCCGCTTGTGCCGGTGGGCTTGCCGCCGTTTTCCTGGTAAGCCAAGGCCTGCAAGAAGCGCACAATAATGTCGCCCGACGCTCCAGTTACGGCATTGGCGTTTGTGTTACAGCCATCGGTTGAATCATAGAAGACAGTATCATTATTAACAGCAGCATTATCCTTTTGAGAAATGGCAAGGACTTGGAGCGGCATAAAAAGTATTAGAGCCGCCAGAAAAAGCCGCCTTATCATTGCGTCCCTGCGTCGCTGCTGCTTATGCCGCCGTCGTTGCTACTTGTAAAATCGGCCCCAAGCGATTGCTCAGTTACCTTATCGAGCCGACAGATGTTGGTTGTGGAGATGTTTGTCCCCTTGTTGGCGGCTCGGTCGGCCTGCCAGGCCTTCTCGTAATCATCACACTGTTGCTTGGTTATCTGGGTTGGGTCTATCTCGAGATCTTGTGGAGCATAGCCGTATTGATCAACGGCGTAGGGATCGGGTAGCGCATCTGCAAAAGCATGCGGCGAAACAACTGAAATAGCGCCGTTAATTCCTAGCTTCCAGGGGGCCGCCAAGTAACTGGCGAACGAGTCAAAGGCTTGAAATTTGCCGGTCGGGATAATTGCAAGCATGCGGTTGGCCATAGAATTATCATTGTCGAGCGAAGTCCAGTTCCAGCGCCAGCCTTTTGCCATGGCCATCTCGCGGTTAGTTCGGTTGGATGCGGAGTCGATGGCGAGCTGGTCCTGGGTCGTTAGTTCGCGCCCGCCTACGCCATATTGCCCAAACGTGTTGGCGGTGACATCGCCCCCCGCATCAATGGCATTGTAAAGATCCTTTCCCACTTCATTGCCTGATATTATGGGGCCAAAGAAATAGCCCATAATGGAGTTGAATACTTGGTCGATAAGATTTGAGATGCCGAGGGCGTCCATGATTTTCGAAATAATCGGCCCAATCAAACCATCTATCAGCCCTCCCACCAGGTTGGAAAAAAATCCTAAAACTCCGCCAACAGTGTTTCTATAGGCAACCGCTATTGTGTGGATTATCTGGAAGAACGGATTTTCGTTATAAAAAGTCTGGATATCGCCGATTACAGGATCCTTAACTTTTTTGTCGGCACAAACCTGCTCTGATGGCTTGAGGGTTTTGCCGGTACATTGTTCGAGCTTTGGATCTACTGCAAAGCCAAACTGCTGACCATAAACCCGGCTGTTTTCAATTCCGTCCAACCTCTCCATAACCGCACTCACTTCATCGCCCTGAAGCTTCCCGGCCTTAAGCTGGTCAGCAAGCGTGGCGTAGGAGGCAAATTCATTGGCGTACTGCAACTTATTTTTATCCTGGATAATCTTGTCGATCGTGCCGTTGGTTAGGGCGGCATCGGCCTTGCTAATGACTTCTAGCACCCCCAGACCAACACCAACCGACTTTACTATTTCTTCGGCCATAAATTTCTGGATTTGCTCGATGATGGTCTTGCCAATAAGATCTTCGCACGCACTACTGGCACATACCGCTTCCGCCCCCGCTTTAGTTATCTGGGCTTCTTCCTCGGCCACAGCCGTTTCGGCCGCATTTGCGCCCTCGCCTGCCACAGCCTTCTGATGTGCGTCGTCCAAAGTTTTTTGCTGATCCTTGGTGGTGGGGTTATTTGGGTCCTCACTGGGTCCACTGCTCTTGCCGCTGCCGTCCGTTGATCCACTAACCGTCTCTGACGGCTGCTCGGTTGGCGCACTGGCATTGACATCTTGGTCGACGGTAATGCTCGGTTCTTTGCTTATATCGCAACCTTCAACGATGCATTTGAAATAAGCAGCGTATCTTGGGGCAATTGGCTTCACTACTCTGTCGATCATTTCGAGCTTGAGCGCTTTTTTGGCGTCAAAAAATTTAGCATCATACTTACTCCGAAAGTCTTCGAAGAGCCGCCATTTTTTGACGTTATATTTTTTGAACAAAAGGTTGCGAACGTGCCGCCGCTTATAAACTTGGTACCACTTTGTTTCATCTCTGACGGCTTGTTTTACAGCGCCACGAAACTCCTTGTTGCTTATGCCGTCTAACTTGAAATCCCGGTCAAACCCCAGCTCCGTACCTTTTACATTGATGCGGTAGCGCTCATTAATACTTTTTGTCTTATCATATCCAAAACTGATTCCCTGATTTTTTGCTAAACGCTCTTCGAAGCGACCCGATTGCCATGAGTCGAATAAATCCTTAGCCAGGTTTCCGGTAGCCAGTCCGCCAAGTCCAACCGATCCACAGTTGTCACCACCGGCGGCTTTGCACTTAGCAGGAAATATGTACTTGCCGACGTAGGCTTCAAAATGTTTTTCGGACCTACGTTCGAGCGCAAATTCTACCCGCGCAAACCGCTTTTCGACAATGTTTTTAATGATATGTTCCAGCTTTAACGGCAAAAGCGCCAAAAAGGCTACAAAAACCAGGGCAATGATGGCGCCAATGCCACCGCCCACCGCCAAGCCGCGCTTGTTTTTGGCGGCAAACCGG
>CAZOYN010000055.1:0-5423 GCA_964584135.1 uncultured Candidatus Saccharibacteria bacterium
CGAAGTTGAACACCAGCACCCGGTTATTAGAGCTATCGGACAGGTACAAGCGATTGTTCACAGGGTCGTAGTAATCATTCAAGCCTTCGGTATCGCACATGTTGGTAGCTGTGGGGTCGGCGCAGCCGAAGCTGCCCGAATAGCCATTAGTTGTAAAGTCCGGCACACCGAGCACGCCCATCGGCCTCATCCCGTCGCTGATGCCGCTGGAGAGATCAAACACCAGCACTCGGGCATCTGAGTCATCACCAACAAACAGCCGTTGA
Organism: uncultured Candidatus Saccharibacteria bacterium; assembly: GCA_964584135.1. Taxonomy (GTDB): domain Bacteria; phylum Patescibacteriota; class Saccharimonadia; order Saccharimonadales; family UBA4665; genus CAZOYN01. Next base: position 267 of record CAZOYN010000055.1, read on the forward strand.
TGGGCAGCATCATACGCGAGAGCTTCCGGATCCATGCTGGTCGATGTCGGTGTATCTCTATTGTTCGGTGACCCTTCGGAGATAAAATCACTTGGCCCCAGAACATGGCTGGCGGCCATTCCATTGCTGAGGTTTCCGGTGTCATACACCAGCACCCGGCCCGGACCGTCATCGGCTACAAACAGTTCATGGCGTGCCGGGTCAAGGGCCAGGCCGTAGGGGTAGCCGAGACTATTTTGGGTAGTGAGATTGCTGTTACTAGATGTGAAGTCCGGCTGGCCGATCACGTATTTGGCATTCATGCCATTGCTCAAGGTCGTGGTGTCGAACACCAGCACCCGAGCATTACTGCTATCTGATACATAGAGGTATCTGGTCGTCGGGTCAAACGCCAAACCGCCGTAAGGGTCGCAGATTGACGCCTGGTCAGTATTGCAATTATCGGTTGTAAAATCAGGCTCACCAAGCACATAGCTAGCGGCCATGCCTGGGGTAATGCCGTTGGACAGATCAAACACCAGCACCCGGTCGCCCTGGTCATCACCGACGAATAGCAGGTTTCGACTACCGTCATAAGTAATACCGTCAGCGCAGCCGAAGGTGCTGGGAGTAAGACTACGGTCCGATGATCGAGAGCCTATGATTGCCGCCGGCGTGTGGCTGGTGAGATTATTAGAAGTATCGAGATTATAAACGGTCACCCACTGGCCGCAGCCAGCTACGAACAGCCGGTGATGGACCGTATCAATGACCGAGCCTTGCGGATAGCCACCGAAGTCCGTGTTGTATTGATTGTTTGATTCTCGAGTAGTAAAAACAGGCTGGCCGCTCCTGTCAATCTGTCCAAGCACATCGTAAGCAGCCATGCCATCACTGATACCTGAGGACAGGTCATATACCAGCAGACGACCCTCACCTGAATCAGATACAAAAAGTTGATGGCTGGCGGCATCATAGGTTGCACCTTCCGGGCTGCAAAGAGTTTGAGCGCTAGTGTTCGGACAGCTGCTACTCGTAAAGTCAGACTGGCCAAGAACGTGGCTGGCGGCCATGCCGTCGGTGATGCCTGAAGAGAGATCGTAGACGAGGAGACGGCTATTGGCTGCATCGCCCACAAAGAGCTGATGGGTCGTTGGCTCATAGCTTACCCCATCGGGCTGGAAAAGACCGGTAGCAGTTGTACTGGAACCGGTGCTATTGAAATCGTTTTCGCCGAGGACATGGCTGGCGGCCATGCCGTCGGTGATGCCGCTGGAGAGGTCGTAGATGAGAACGCGGTTGTTGCTGCCGGCATCGGCCGCAAATAACTGTTGGTTAGTCGCGTCATATGTCAGGCCTTTTGGGAGGCAAAGGCCGGTACTGCCAGTATTGCAAGCCGTCGACCCAAAGTTAGACTGGCCGAGGACGTGGCTGGCGGCCATACCGTCGGTGATGCCGGACGAGAGGTCAAACACCAGGATTCGGCCGTTGAGGAAGTCTGATACGAATAGTTTGTGGCCGGTAGCATCATAGGCCAGGCCATAAGGTAAGGTAAAACTTGTGGCACCCGCGCCAGAGCTACGGCTTGTAAAGTTAGACTGGCCGAGGACGTGGCTGGCGGCCATACCGTCGGTGATGCCGGACGAGAGGTCGTAAACCAAGACACGATTGTTTTCGTTATCAGCAACAAACAGCTGGTCACTCGCAGCGTTGTAATACAGGCCTGTCGGGAAACAAAGCGTAGCGGCACTGGTAACACCGGGCGAAAAGCAACTCAGTCTGCTAGTCATGTTTGCCTGGCCGATGACATTGTCGGCACTGTGTTTCGTAAGATGATTATTGCTATCAAGATTGTAGACCAGTACGCGATTGTTACCGCTATCAGCTAGGAAGAGGCGGTGATGTACGACATCTACCACTCTACTAGTTGGGTCAGACAGCCCTTTAGGCCCAATCTGGGACTGAGTAAAGCTCGGATTTCCATTGTCATCGAACTGGCCGAGCACATCGCTGGCGGCGTAATGGCCAGCGGCTGGGGCGATGAAGATACTGAATGTTTTGCTGGCGTGGTTAGCCTGGGTGTCAGTTGCGCTGATGTTGAAACTGTAATTCCCTTCCGTGGTCGGCGTGCCGCTGATGGTACCGGTCGAACTGTCCAGGCTGAGTCCCGACGGCAAACTGCCACCAGTAACGAGAAAGGTGACCGACCCTACATGGCTCTGCGTCTGAAGCGTCTGCGAATATGCCAACTGCAGCTTGCCTTCGGGCAAAATCGAAGGAGTTATGAAGGAGAAGTCCACACTGTAGGCCAGAACACGATTATTGACTTGGTCAGATACGAATAGCCGATGGCTACCCTGGTCATAGAACAGACCCGTCGGCTGACAGAGACTATCGGCACTTGGCACATTATTCAGGTTACAACCTCTATCATCCATGCTTGGCTGGCCGAAGACGGCAAGAGCGGCCATGCCGTCGGTGATGCCTGAGGACAGGTCGTAGGTTAGCACGCGGCTGTTAGCTTGGTCAGCTACGAACAACTGCTGGGTGTTGGGGTCGTAGGTTAGGCCTGAGGGTAAACATAGGCTGGTGGCACTGGAGTTGCCGGCATTGCGGTTGCAGTCACCGCTGGTCATATTAGGTTGGCCCAGGACGTGGCTGGCGGCCATGCCGTCGGTGATACCGGAGGATAGGTCGTAGATAAGTACGCGACTATTATCGCTATCAGCTACAAATAACCGTTGGTTGGCTGGGTCGTAAGTTAGGGCCGACAGATTGTCGCAAAGTGTTGTGGCACTCAAGCCACCGTTATTACAGCCATTGCTGTTCATATCCGGCTGGCCAAGCACGTGGCTGGCGGCCATGCCGTCGGTGATACCGGAGGATAGGTCGTAGATAAGTACGCGTTCATTGCTATAGTCACCCACAAAGAGTTGCTTGGTTGTGGAGTCATAATTGACACCCATAGGGTTACAAAGGTTTGTGGCGCTCGTGCCGCCGTTATTACAGTTACTGGTGACCATGTCAGGTTCTCCGATGACGTGGCTGGCGGCCATGCCATCGGTGATACCCGAGGAGAGGTCGTAAGTCAAAACACGGTAATTGGCGGTATCGGCTACAAATAACCGTTGGTTGGCTGGGTCGTAGGTTAAGCCCCTTGGGACGCAAAGTGCCATGGCACCTGCGCCGCCGTTATTACAACCACCACCGCTCATATCCGGCTGGCCAAGCACGTGGCTGGCGGGCATACCGTTGGTGAGGCCATTGGTGCTGTCATAGACTAGCACCCGGCTATTAGCGCTGTCAGCTACAAACAGACGATGGTGCACCGCATCATAGACGTTGCCGATCGGGGTGCTCAGCCCGGCAGCATTGGGGTCATTGGCATTCTCTCCATTTTGGTTGAGGCTAGCGTGGCCGAGGACGTGGCTGGCGGCCATGCCGTCGGTGATACCGGAGGATAGGTCGTATATGAGGATGCGGTGATTAACCGTGTCAGCGGCTATGAGTCGGTGATTCACCGGGTCATAAGTTACCCCGCCCGGATTATTCAAGGTTGTGGCGCTGGTGCCAGCGCTAAAGCCAGTGAAATTGCTCTGGCCCAAAACATGGCTGGCGGCCATGCCGTCGGTGATGCCGGAGGAGAGGTCATAAACCAAGATACGGGAGTTACCGACATCAGCTGCGAAGAGTCCATGGCTGGAGGGATCATAGCTCAGTCCGCTCGGATTATTCAAGGTTGTGGCGCTTGTACCAGCGCCACCGCTAGTGAAATTGCTCTGACCCAGCACATGGCTGGCGGCCATACCGTCGGTGATTCCGGAGGATAGGTCATAAACCAAGATACGGGAGTTAGCGACATCAGCAACGAAGATTTCATGGCTGGAGGGATCATAGCTCAGTCCGCTCGGCCCTGTAAGCGTTGTGGCGCTGGTGCCACCGCTACCACTAGTGAAATTGCTCTGGCCCAACACATGGCTGGCGGCCATGCCGTCGCTGATAGCGCCCGACAGATCATAGATGAGGATGCGGCTGTTAGCTTGGTCAGCTGCAAACAATTGGTGGGAAGTGGGATCATAAGCAGTCCCTTGTGGAACACAAAGGTTTGTGGAGCTCGGGCCCCCATTATTGCAATCGCTACTGCTCATATCCGGCTGGCCGAGGACATGGCTGGCGGCCATGCCGTCGGTAATGCCGGAGGATAGGTCATAAACAAGGATGCGGTTATAGGTACGATCCGTTACAAAGAGAAATTGGTTGCTGGGATCATAGCTAAGACCGCTTGGATTACAAAGCACTGTAGCAGCCACATTGTCACAGCCATTAGTGGTGGCCATATCTGGCTCACCAAGGACATGGGTTGCGGCCATGCCGTCGGTGATGCCGCCGCTGATGTCATACACCAGGACACGGTTATTAAAGTTATCCGCCACAAATATTCGATGGTGTGCGTCATCGTAGAGCGTAGATTGCGGATAGCGTAAGCCGCGACCGCTGGTCGAGCTGGCATTTGGGCTATTGTGCGTGAAATCGGGTTGGCCGAGCACCACCGTGGCATCAGGGCCGGCATCGGCTTTCGGCATCAGGACTAGCTGGCTGCTCAGTAGGGTGCTGATGAATACTAGCACCAAGCTTAGGTACTTTAGGCGTTTTACCTGCCACAGGGGCAAGCTTACTTTTTTAGTGTTCATTTTGGATTTTGGTTTAGACCGGTATCAATTATAAGAAGTTGCCAAGATAAGATCAAGTTGATACGTAAAAAAGCTATACGATTAAACGTAAGCGTTGTTATTGATACACTGAAACAGACGTACGGACACTAAATTAGAGGCTGCATAGGCTTCAGTTGGTCATCTCTCATCCCTGAAGTAAACTTAAAATGATCTATACGATGTAAATATGACCACTATTAACCCGTTCAATTTACAGTGATTTCACTTATCCACAGGTGCAATATCTGCTACCGCTACTGGGTACAAATTTATAGTCCGGGTGTTGGCGGAAACGACGAGGGCGGGGTCTGGGGTGAGCTTGATGGATTGGATAGATCGGCCGGCGGCAGTGACGGTGGGCTGTATGGTTGGGCGAGAGGCGGTGGCGATGGCTGTGATGGCGGGGAGAGAGGTTGCGGTTGGTATGGGCCGGCTGGGCCGACGGGTGGCGTCGGCGGCGTGGCCG
>CAZOYN010000056.1:0-5291 GCA_964584135.1 uncultured Candidatus Saccharibacteria bacterium
CCTTTGTCAAAAAACGGGTTGTGTTTTACTGGCAAGACTGCCCGCCTGGCCGATTAAAGTGGGGGCCCCGTTTTTGCAGGGGGCCGGTTACGGGTTGGGGCCGCACGTGGGCCAGGCCTTTTTTTTAGCCTCAGCGGCCTCTGCCAGTGCTTGCCGTGACTGCTTGTCTAAAAATGTACCTACCCTGTTTGCTGCATCAAGACCATTTTCCCGTGCCATTTCAGCGACTGCTTCAATTGAGCTACGGGCAGCTTTGCAACTCACAATAGCCTGGGCCATGGGCACCAGGTTACCTTCATGGTCGGCCACCAGTCGATCGCCCAGCGATTCAATGCCATGGTCAGTCAGAAAAGTCTGGGCATTAAAGGCTTCAATAGGCAGTCCTTTCTCACCCCCAAAATCGATTGCTATAGTGGCTTCGGTCATGGTCGTTATCTTACAATGATAACCTCAAGCGTCGCTAAAGTCTATGTGCCTGTAGTATGATACATATGATGTTTAAGTTTTTGAGGGCGACCTGGTTCTTGGTGCTGGCCGGCGCCGTACTTGGCGCACTGGTTATAGTAGCTATCCGTTTTGCCACCTACAACCCCGTGCGCGTCCACTACCACGCCAACTTTGCGGTGTACATTAACGGCCAACGTGAAGAATTTAAAGGCACCCAGTACTACCAGGAAGTAGCCGTTTGCAGCAACACCAACGACATTACCCTGCCGCAACAACGGGCCCACATGCACGACAATATTAACTCCGTGGTGCATGTCCACGACCATGCCGCTACTTGGGGTCAGTTCTTTGAAAATCTCGGCTGGTTCGTAGGGCCGAACTTCATCCAAACAGCCGACGGCACACTGTACACCGAAAACGGCAACAACAAATTGCACATCTTAATCAACGGCCAGGATTACACCGACCTGACGCCAATAACCAATATGGTGATCCAGGATAAGTCGCGCCTTTTGGTCAGCTTTGGCAACATCAGCGACGCCGAGGTGCAGCAAGAATACAGCAATGTGCCCAGCACGGCCGCCCGTTACGACGTCGAAAAAGATCCCGCCTCCTGCTCGGGCGGCGAGAACGTTTCTACCTCTGACCGGCTCCACCACCTGTTTTAAACTGGGCTATACTGTTAAGATGAATAACCAGGCTCGTGCCAGATACCTACAAATCGGGGCCTGGAGCCTCAGCCTGTTGGTGAGCGTGTTGGCTTTTATGGCCTGGGGGCAAAGTAATGCCTGGCAGCTAAAAGGCATCAGCACCTACCTGCTCTTCCCGGTCTTTGGCTTGCTGGCCTTCAGCTTGATGTGGGCCCACTACCCGGCGAGCCTCATACGGCAAAAGTTCAACCTGCCAAAATCAGTTTTGCATAATTACTTTGAAGCCACTGGTTTTGCCGTGCTGCTGTTTATCTGTTTGCATCCTGGGCTGCTGATTTACCAGCGTTTCCGGGACGGTTTTGGCCTGCCACCACGCAGCTATGAAAGCTACGTCCGCCCCGGACTTGGTTGGGTCACGCTGGTGGGCACGACTTCGCTGTTTATTTTCCTGGCCTATGAGTTACGCCGTTGGTACGGCCAAAAGCCCTGGTGGCGCTACATGCAGCTGGCGACCGACGTGGCCATGCTCGGCATTTTTTACCATTCGCTGCGGTTGGGCACGCAGTTAATGAGTGGCTGGTTCAAGGCAGTCTGGTGGTTTTACGGTATAACGCTGGTTGCCATTCTTATCTACACCTACAGCAACAAGTACAAGGCACATCAAAAATCCGGGACCGTTTAGCCCCGGATTTTTGATAAGACAAAGAGCTTACAGTTTCTTCAGCAATTTGTCGATTTTGAGGATGCCTTGGTTCGACGTGGTGACGAGCTCAAAGGCTAAAGCATTGGCTTTCATTAGTCCCCCTTGTTTTTGTTATTTGTAATTTTTGTTTGTGACCACGAAACAGTACATATTATACACATTTTTTGAATTTTGTCAATTTTGAATGTGCGGTTATGGCTTTTTGTTTCGCTGGATGTCATGGGTATCATAGCGCTGCTGGCCGGCGGCTGGCAAGCACAATGACCTTTAATTCGTTGTAATTTTTGTGCTGCGGTTGATAGCCCAGAACATGACAATTGCCACTACAAATAAACCGGCTGGCAATACGGCCAATACAGGGCTTATATGGTGCTGTACAGGCCTTGGAGCAACTTGGGTTGCAGCCACATTGTTCAGACTAACTGTTGTGACAGGCGACACCTGCAAAGGTACGCCACCAGTGCTGGTTAGTAAACTGTTAGCCGTACCCGGCTGAACAGAGGAAGTTTGGGCAGCATTACTGGCCGGTGCAGCAGATACCTGGGGGTTCTGGGTCGTGCCTTGGGTGCCTGAACCCGGGCTTGTACTAAGAGACATCCCCTTATTGTATAACGACATGGTAATAATCACGGGTTTGGTGTGGCAATCTTCACAGCCAGCCGGTCATACGCGTGCTGTAATGGGGACGTATCAGGTTGTGGTCCGTGCCAAATAAGGACGCCGATACCAAAAGCCCCGTTACAATCCGGGGCTTTCTAAGTTGGCGGGGCGCGCGTAACGAAAGTTACGAACGATTGCGGTGACTGTTTTGGCCACCTAAACGCTTGGCTTCAAGCGGCTGGGCCTTGGCCCCCTTCTTGCCGGCCTCGCTGGCGCGGGCCGGGTCATGCTTAAAATTACCGCCGCTAGCGCGGCCACCTTCGCTGGCGATAGCTTTTTGCATGTCATCATCCATTGCTGCAAATCCACGCTTTTGTACCATACTCACCTCCTTTGAACTTACTTAATAACCGCTAGTGTAGCGGCAGTATAGTCAGCCTGCAGTGAGATATGTTCTTGCCAACCTGTGCTAGGCCAGGGGCAATAATAGCCTTATCGTACGCGCGAAATAAGTTTTATATTCGCCAGGTACTTACTGGCCTCAATGTTCGGATGGTTCATGATGTAGTTCATATGTTTATCCACAAAAGGGATGAGGTTGTCTGGATAAACTTGGTTGTTAGCACTATAGGTTGAAGTCGTATTGTAGGTGGTACTGGCAGCCATACTCAGAAGCTTTTGCCTAATATCCCTGCCCTCTTCGGAGTCAGGATAATCGCTTCCTCGTTTTTGCATGGTGCTGTCAAACCTTTGCTGTCACATACGTACTATTAGTTCTAGTATACAGGGGTAACTGCCGTTCACCTAATCTCGTACCATAACAAAGAGTTTGGGAATTGGAGCCAGACTGACAGATCTAATGATTAAGAGGGGCTGGCTAGAACCGCCCACCACGGGAAGCGCTTAACGATGTAATTATCGAGCGACCAGCTACTTTGCGCAGCCAGCTTGTCCAGGCCGTATAGCGAGAAGAATACGACTGCATAGATAATACCGATGCCGATATCTGTTGAGGTGGCGCTATATGGGCCGCCAAAACCTTCGGCTACTGACCATATAAGTAGACTAAAAACAGCTGCTGTTAGATACGTAGCCCGGCGGGCAACACCAAGAATTAATGCCAGCGCAATTAAGGTTTCGATAACTGTCACCATAATGGCAAACACGTGAGGGTTATGGGACAGTAGGTGAACCCAAAAACTAAACCAGCCGTGCAACCACTGCGGTTGCCCATCGGCTGCAGACTTTATTTGGTCAAGAAAGCCGGATTTGAAAGCTGGTTGCCATTTAAAGACGGCATTAATTGCCCAGACGAGACCAAAAATAATCCGCAGTATGGCAACGTGTCTTGATAAATACGCAGCTGAGTTCTTGCCCGCCATCTTATATGTAGCATAGCGACAAATTTGCCGATTATCAATATTGATCTGAGGGCAATAGTGAAACTGTAGGTTAGAATAAAGGCACTACAATTAACCAGGAGAGATTATGGATTATACCCAGTACAAACAACTTGAGTTTAGACGCAAATTTTGGAAAATGTTTGGTGCTACTATTCATATGACGGATGTTGGCGGAGCGAATGAGCTCGGCCTGATACAGATGAAAGCCTTCCGTCTCAAGAGCGACATTACACTCTACGCCGATAGCCATAAAGAACATCCGATCTTTAATATAAAGGCACGTCAAGCCGTCGCGCTAAACTACGTCTTTGACGTCCTTGACCCACAGACAGGCCAAGCGCTTTTTGCGCTTGAACGAAAGGGACTTAAATCGGCGTTCGTTCGTGACCATTGGTCATTGCTCGACACCTCGGGCAACCAATTTGGCGAAGTCATTGAAACGAGTAGTCGTTTGGCAATTTTTCGCCGTTGGCTCAGCATGATAAGTGACTTGATAGCATTAGTATTTGCTTTTGTTCCAGAAACTTACACCATTCAAACAACCGGTGATCAGCCACAACTTATTGGCAGCATCATACATAAGAAAAATCCATTTATTGTCAAGATGAGCTTGGATACGAGCCAAGCACAAACCACAATGGATCCCCGACTCGCCGTCGCTTCGTGCACACTGCTTTGTATACGTGACGCCAGCAAGAACGGCTAGCACGACAGGATTGTCTGCGGGGGCAGGATAGCGCTTCCCTCGCCTGTAGCTCGTCGCTTCTCCACTGTGTACGTACACTGTACGCACACAGTTACGCCGAACCTTTTTGGCTCTGCAGAATTGGCACTACAATTTCATCAATTGCTTTAAATACTATTTCTTGTGGCTGAGAAGCATCAACGTGATAATCGGCAGCGTCCATAACGGCTAGGGTATTTTGAAGCTCTGGGTCGGGGTTATAAGAATCCTGACGATCATCTTCTAAAAATTCCTCAAATGTAAATCTATCTAAAGCTGACTTACGCTCTAGCGTTCGTTCGAATCTTACTTCTGCAGGACAATGTAAAGCAATTACTGTTGATGTTGAGCCCGGGGCCCTGCGCAGCCTTTCGACATCTCTAATTACCCGTATACCGTCTACGCATAATCTACTGGCAGGCTCACTCAGGATAGTTCTGGCTACGATATCTGCACCTTGCTCATCTTTCATTCTTTTGTGCATTTCCAAATAATCACTTCTAGGGCCAAGCACCAAATTTTTTGTTTGTGCAAACGAACGAATGAGTTCGCTCACTAGAATTACACTGAAATCGTATTCTTCAGCTAAATGCGCGCATACATCAGTTTTACCAGCTCCAGCCTCGCCGGCTATTTGCAAAATAGTGCGTTGTCTCATAACTTGTCATATTATACAATCTTTACTAACTATTATCAATAGTCCTCATGCGGGTAATCCCACCCTATTGGTACAGATCCATAGTCAGGAGGACAATTATGGACAT
>CAZOYN010000057.1:0-5208 GCA_964584135.1 uncultured Candidatus Saccharibacteria bacterium
GGCCGCGCTCGATCAAACCATCGTGTCGACGGCGCTGCCGCGGATTGCCAGCGACCTGAAGGGCCTGGGCAAATATTCCTGGGTGGCCACCTCGTATCTGTTAACTAGCGCTGTGGCCACGCCGCTGTACGGCAAGATTAGCGACATGTTTGGCCGCAAAAAAATCTTCCAGAGCGCCATTATTATCTTTTTGGTTGGCTCGGCACTGTGTGGGCTCAGCCAGACGATTAACCAGTTAATCTTCTTCCGTGGGCTGCAAGGCATTGGGGCTGGCGGGCTTATGACGCTCGTGTTTGCCATCATTGGCGACATTGTCCCGCCCCGGCAGCGCGGCCGTTACCAGGGCTATTTTGGGGCGGTGTTCGCGGCATCTAGTGTCATTGGCCCGCTGCTGGGCGGCTTTTTTACGGACCACCTAAGCTGGCGCTGGGTGTTCTACATTAACCTGCCGATTGGCTTGCTAGCGCTGGCAGCCATTGCCGCCCGGCTACACTTGCCGGTACACCGCACCGAGCACAAGGTTGACTATGCGGGGGCCAGTCTCCTGGCTGTCAGTGTTGTCACGCTACTGCTGGGGACGGTATGGGGTGGCGTGGACTACCCTTGGGCCTCAAAGCAAATTGTTGGCTTGTTTGGGGCCAGCCTCGTAAGCGGCCTGCTTTTCCTATGGCGCGAGACCAAGGCCGCCGAGCCTATCTTGCCGTTGCGGCTCTTCAAGAACGAGATTTTTAGCGTCACCACACTCCTCAGCCTGGTAGTTGGCATCGTGATGTTTGGCGCGCTGATTTTTCTACCACAATACCAGCAAATTGTCCGCGGCGACTCCGCCACCAAGTCCGGCTTAATGCTGCTGCCCCTGATTTTGGGCCTGATGACCGCTTCGCTTACCTCCGGCCGGATCATCTCTAAGCTTGGCCACTACCGGCCCTTCCCCATTAGCGGTAGCGTCTTTTTAATTGTCAGTTTCTGGTTATTTAGCCATGTCACCGCTACCACTCCCCGTTGGGAGCTCGGCATCTGGATGGTGCTGCTGGGGCTCGGTATTGGCCAAATCATGCCCGTGCTCACCCTGGCCGTGCAAAACGCTGTGGATCGCCGCGACCTTGGCACAGCCACATCGTCAGTGGTCTTTTTCCGGACCATTGGCAGCTCGCTAGGTGCTGCCAGCTTTGGGGCCGTTTTGACCAACCGCCTGATTTTTCATATTAAGCAAGCGCTTCCTGGCTCCGTGGGGGCGCACGCCGCCAGCAGCCTCAAAAACAGCGCTGCCCAAATTAAAAACCTGCCGCTGGCCGCCCAACACAGCGTCTTTAACGCCTTTGCCAGGTCGTTTCACGACGTGTTTCTGATCGGGCTTCCCTTCACCGTGGTTGCCTTGCTGATAGCACTGAAGCTCAAAGAAACGCCACTCCGGACTTCCGCCGTAGAAGAAGCGGCCGGTGAAGGCCTCAAAACCTAGGCTATTTGGCCAATTTCTTGGGCCAAAACACCCGGCCAACCACCTGGTGCAGCTCCAGCCAGCCAAACTGGCGGCTGTCGGTGCTGGCCGGCAAGTTATCGCCAATCACAAACAGCTTATTATCGGCCACCCGTTCAATACGTTTGACCTTTTCCTTGCCGTCGTGCTCAAACACCACCACGTGCCCCGGCCGTAAGCGGCGGTACAGCCGGCTGACAACAATTAACTCACCGGGCCGCAGCTTGGGTGCCATACTAGCCCCCACCACCCGACGATAAAAAATTGGCGCTTGCATACAGCCTCCTTTACGCCTTCTTGGTCTCCCAAAAGATCTGAGCTATCTCGTCAATCTGGTCGAGCAACAGCTGCCCGGCTTCAGGCTCCAGATGATGCTTACACTCGCTGGCCTGCTTGATGGCCTTCCAAAATTTGTCATGCAAATCCGGATACTTTTCAAGGTGTTCCGGCTTAAAGTAGTCGGCCCATAATACCATCAGGTGATGCTTCACCAGTTCGGCCCGCTCTTCTTTAATCATAACCGCCCGGGTCTTGTTGGCCTCATCCAGCCCCTCATATTTGTCTTGAATAGCTTTGACTGACTGCGCCTCAATCCGGGCCTGAGCCGGGTCGTACACCCCACACGGCAAGTCACAATGCGCGTAAACCGGCTTGATAAACGACAACTTCATAGAAACCCTCCTTTATGCACTATTTAGTATAGCCTATTCAGCTGCCGGCTGGCCGTGGGATTTCCGCCACGCCTCGATTTCGGCATGGTGGCCGCTCAGGAGTACATCTGGCACTTTGAGACCCTTGAAGTCTTCCGGACGAGTGTATTGGGGAAACTCGATGGTTGTATCATCGGCCTGGAACGATTCAATCTCGGCCGAAGCCTCGCCGCCAAGCACGCCGGGCAGCAGGCGGACAACCGAGTCAATTATGACCATGGCAGGCAATTCGCCGCCGGTCAGTACGTAGTTACCGATGCAGAACTGCTCATCCACCCAGTTTGTGACGCGCTCATCATAGCCTTCGTAACGCGGGCAGACAATAATCAAGCCCTGCTCGTTGGCCAGGCCCTTGGCATCTGATTGCTTATACAGCTTGCCGCGGGGCGTGGGCAGCAAGACCTTGGCGCCCGGATCGTTCTTTTTGGCTTGCTTAATGGCCGCCGCCAGTGGCTCAACCATCAAGAGCATGCCGTCGCCACCACCGTAAGGCGTGTCGTCAACTTGCTGGCGCGACCCGAGCCCAAAGTCGCGTAAATTAATGAATTCGTAGGCCGCAATCTCCCGGTCGCTGGCCTTCCAGAGCATGCTATTTCCCAGCACGCCGGTAAACATTTCCGGAAATAAGGTTATTACTTGAATTTTCATAACTTTATGATATCATCATATTAATTTTAAACTGTTGTGATGGAGGTGTGATGGTTCGGAAGATTGATCTGGGACACGAAGCCTCAGAAGCATTGTATCAGATTGAAAGATTCACGGACGGGAGCGTGCCTTTCACTGGTAACTCAACAAGGAGCGTAGTCTTACCTGAACGTATAGGTATCGTGGATGATGAATCTGAAGATGACGTCTATGCTCTTATAGCCCCTGGGGAGGCGCCTGGACTAGGTGGTGAAGGTATGGGGCGCAATTCTACAGGCAAAGAACGCTTAGATAATGACGTGCGTGTAGATATTGTCGAACACAGCCCGCCAGTAGAACGGCAGTGGCCATTAGCTAACGGCCGCTTACTGCAGATTCTCCGAAGAGGTGACATCAACGACGGAGAATCTCTCCATTTGATATTGTCAGATACTGATCAAGATGGGGAGCCTCTTGATGCGACGTCGAGGTCAATTCGATGGGATCGATGGGATGACAAAGAAGATAGAGTAGTCGGTTATGATCCAGCCGAGCAGAAAGGAAAGTACCTGGGTAGAGACGGAGTAAAAGTTTTAGTTCTAGAATTTGCAAAAGTCATTGACTCTATCGAGGAATAGATAACTGCATCAACCAAAAAGAGCCCCCGTGGAGGCTCTTTTTGTCACATAAAGCTCCCATCTTTCAATGGCTCGCAGAGCTTTTGGTTTTTGTTTTAACATTCGTCTTACGACTAGCTCTTACTATACGTGATCTAGCTCACGCTTTTCAAGCGGAATTGTAACAACTACAACGAGAGCTAGACGTCGAGGTCGTCGAGCTCTTCCAGCTCTTTGCGGGTCTGCGACAAGCGGTCGGACGTATCTTCGGTGGTGTCGGCCTTGGTCTCTACCACTTCGTCGTCCACCATATCGGTCATGCCGGTGTCATCAGGAGCGCTCACAGCCGTATCATCGGCGGTGTCATCAGTCATAGTGTCATCGGCCGGGGCATTTGGTTTGGCTGGGGCGGCATCATCGTAGCTGCGGCCGGCGCCGGGCGGGCCGTTGTCGATAATCTTAAGGTTGTAGCGGGCGTCGTTCTTGGTACCGAGGGCGCGCAAAAGCGTTCGTAATGATTGCGCGGTGGCACCGCGCTTGCCGATGACACGGCCCAAATCTTCTGGATCCACGGTTAGCTCAAGCAAGACACCTTTTTCGTCAATACGGCGCTCAATTTTAACCTTATCGGGTTGGCTGACAAGGGATTTTACGACAAATTCGACAAATTGCTGGTCAATACTGTTCATAGACAGGCTCCCTACATTACTGAATACATCTAGTATAGCAAACCGACCTGGGTGGTTTATGAAAATCCTGACGCTTACGCTTCGGGTTTAGCGGCCGGGGGCTCTTCGGGGGCTGGCTCTTCGGCAGGCGTTTCAACAGGGGAAGTTTCGGTTTCTTCAGCAGCAGGTTCAGCTGTTTCAGGAGCTTCGACAGCTGCTTCCTCGGCTGGAACTTTCTCAACGGGTTCGGGCGGACGGGTGCTGCGACGTTTGTCCGGGTTGCGGACAGCCCGTTCTTGCTTAGTGCCTTCGCCGACCCAAGCTGGCAGCTTGAGGCCTTCTGATTTGAGTAAGCGAGCCACGCTCTCCGAGGGCTGGGCACCGTGGTCCAGGTAGAACTGGGCTTTTTCTTTGTTGACAATGGTTTGTTTGCTGTGCGGATCGTAGCTACCTAATGAGGCAACGAGTTTGCCGCTGGTTGGGGTCCGGCGACTGTCTTGGACGACAACGCGGAATTGAGCGTGGCCTTTACGACCGGTACGCTGCATGCGAATGACTAACATTCAGTTTCCTTCCCAAATCTTAATGAACGTTTATAACCTGTTTATTCTACAGATATGCACCTCTGTTGTCAACACCGTGAATTTTAATCACGTCTTTGTATCAGAGTACACACTCGATGTGTACCCAGTCAAATCCACTACTGGCTTTTTAGCTGCTGGTAGTACTCGAGAGCGGCCTCGGCGGCTTTTTGCTGGCCGGCTTGTTTGGATGGGCCAATGCCTTGGCCGCGCAGTTCACCGTTCACGAACACGCCCACGGTGAAGATCTTGTCGTGGTCGGGGCCCTCTTCGCTGACGACCTTGTATACAGGCGTGGCAGTTTCCTGGCTCTGGGCCAGCTCCTGCAAGTGAGACTTCGCGTCCATCCACGAACCGCTGGCCAAAATATGCTCGAAGGTGCTCAAAATAGTCTCGGTAATAAAGGTTTTGGCGGCTTCGTAGCCCTGGTCCAGGTAGAGGGCGCCAATCACGGCTTCAAAACTAATGGCTAAAATCTGGGCCCGGGCCCGTTCGGTGCCCCGCTTTTCACCCCGGCTGAGGCGCAAA
>CAZOYN010000058.1:0-5041 GCA_964584135.1 uncultured Candidatus Saccharibacteria bacterium
AGCTGGGCCTGCTGGGCTACATCCTGCAAGCCGGCCTCATCAACATTGAACACATAGATAATCGGCTTCATAGTGAGCAGCTGTAAATCGGCCAGCAACTCGGCGTCCAGCTCGGGATGATTCCAGAGGGGATCGTCGTTGTTTAAGATTGTGTTCACTTGCTGGTAGACTGCTAAAACGGGTTGTAATTTAGGGTTGCCGCGGGCTTCTTTTTCGAACTTTGGCAGGCGGCGGGAGATGGTTTGCAGGTCGGCTAGGACCAGTTCGGTGTTGATGACGTCAATGTCTTTGCGTGGGTCGTGAGCTTCGTCTACATGGGTAACGTTCGGGTCGTCAAAGGCCCGCACCACGTGCACGATGGCAGACGTAGTCCGGATGTGGCTCAAAAACTGGTTGCCTAGGCCTTCGCCCTGGCTGGCACCGGCCACCAGGCCAGCAATATCTACAAAGGTTACCGTGGCCGGCTTAACCGGCGCGTTATTATACAGTTCACTGAGTTTTCCCAGCCGCCCATCTGGCACGGGCACGATGCCGGTGTTGGGCTCAATGGTGGCAAACGGATAATTGGCCGCCAAAATATTGCTGGCGGTTAGGGCATTAAACAGGGTAGACTTACCAACATTCGGGAGACCGACGATCGCTATAGATAGACTCATTATTGTAGTTTAACAGATTGAGATTAGTAAGCAGCCAGTCTCTGGTCAGGTCAATAGGTGAATCCAGCACCAGACCACTGTGTATTTTATGTCTTATTTGTACTAAATAGTACATGTATATTATATAATACACAGTATGATCGCAGATGATATAGATGACCCGCGTTGGCAAAGAATTTGGCGCAATTTAGAAGTGGGGGTTGGCCGACAGGCGCTCATCAGAATTGCCAGTAATTTGCCCGAGGGGCAGGGCCGAGCGATTAATAAGCAGTCTGATGATGTCAAAGCCCAACAGGTGTTATTCGTGTCCCAGCTTATAACGGCACGTAAAAGACAACGCATGACTCAAGCCCAGCTTGCAAAACGGGTTGGTACCACACAGACGACAATCGCTCGAATTGAACGTGGACAGACCAGTCCAACAATCGGCATGATTTTTAGGATCGTTGTGGCCCTCGGCCTGCGTTGGAATCTTAGGTAAGAATCATATGCTATACTTTGTACAGCTATGACGGAGAAAAAGCAGACGAGCCACTGGCTGATTTTAGTATTACTGGCCCTGGCGCAGTTTATGGTGGTGCTCGACATTTCCATCGTCAACGTGGCCCTGCCGGCCATGCAGCACGCCTTCCATATGTCGCAAACCACCCTGCAGTGGGTAATCACGGCCTACACCCTGACGTTTGGCGGCTTTTTATTACTTGGTGGCCGGGCGGCCGACCTCTTTGGCCGACGCCGGATTTTCCTGGCCGGTATTACGGTATTCACCCTGGCTTCACTTGGGACGGGCTTGTCACAATCCGGCGGTATGTTGATTGTCTTTCGGGCTTTACAGGGGCTGGCGGGGGCCTTTATGTCTCCGGCGGCGCTGTCCATCATCCTCGTAACCTACCGCGAAGGGCACGAGCGTAACGTGGCCCTCTCGGTCTGGGGAGCCGTGGCCTCGGGCGGCGCGGCCGTGGGCGTGCTGGCCGGCGGCATTATTACCCAGTACCTGAACTGGCGCTGGAATTTCTTTGTGAACGTGCCGGTGGGCGTCCTGGTGGTAATCGCCTCGTTGCGCGTGCTCGGCCGGCACGAATCAACCGCCGACCACAATAGCTTGGATTTGCCGGGTGCCATATCTGTTACGGCTGGCTTGATGGCGCTGGTGTACGCCCTGGTTAAGGCGCCAACCTACGGCTGGACTGACCACCGCACGCTCACCTATTTTGCCATCACCGCGGTGCTATTAGTCTTCTTCGTTATTAATGAAAGCCGGGTCAAGCACCCCTTAATGCCCCTGGGCATATTTAAGATCCGCAACCTGTCGGGTGCCGATTCGCTGATGATGTTCCAGGCGGCCGGGCTGTTCTCGGTATTTTTCTTCACTACCTTGTACTTGCAGGAAGTGCTAGGCTACACGCCAATCCACACTGGTTTGAGCTTCCTGATAGTTCCGGTATCTGTTGCAGTCACGGCAACTAACGTACCACGGTTGATCAAGCGGTTTGGCTACCGGCCCATTTTAATGGTGGCGCCGCTGGTGGTGTCGGCCGGCCTGTTTTGGATGTCACACATACCGGTGCACGGCACGTTCTGGGGTAATGTGGCACCCGGCATGATCTTGCTTGGCCTGGGTATGGGCGCGACCTTTGTCAGTGTTACCATCGCGGCTACCTCGGGCGTGCCGCACCATGAGTCCGGCCTGGCCTCGGGCCTGCTTAATACCTCGCAGCAAATTGGCGGCGCCCTGGGCCTGGCGGTGTTAAGTGGTATCGCGGCCTCTACGATCACGCGCTATATAACCAACCTTCACCTGCACGCTGCGGCCAGCCATGAGCAGGTCTTGACCGCCACCGTCCGCGGCTTCCACAACGGCTACCTGATTGCCAGCACCTTTGGTATTGCCGCTTCGCTGATTGCTACAGCGGTGATCCGTGCGGTACCTGTCACGTCCGACCCCAGCCACCCCGAAGGCACGCTGGCCTAGCCACCAGACGTAAGCTTGAGTAAAGGGTAATACTTCTGTTATTATCAAGCTAAAGCTTATAGAGTGTGGACATGAGCAACAGCAAACCCGAAAACGTTATACGATCGGCCCCGAAGAATAAAAATATTGTCATCACCGTAGCCGCGGTGGTTGTGTTTGTTGGCTTGATTATCTTCTTCTGGCCCACACAAAACAACAAAGACACAGCCTTTATTATTAATGGTACCCGTTATAGCAAACCATTAGTGAGTCGTCTTGCCGCAGTGTCGTTGTCGGGTGCGTCGGAATCAACAGCGGACTCAGCAAAAAGAGTCTTTGACTATTATAAGGAAGAAGTCGCAGCACAACAGTTGGGTTTAGTCCCAGATGAAAATCTTGTCAAACAGGAACTTGCCAATCTCTACCCTCCGGATGCTGTTAGCCCGACCTCAGCTTTGCTGACATCAGAAATAGCTAAAAGTGAAGCGGCCGGTTATTATAAACCCGACCTACCCAAGTCGCCAACCAACGATCCTTACACTAATCTTTGGCTACACATGTTGGCCTACCATAATGCATTAAAGGATTCCTATGTTGCTCTTTCGCAAGGTATCTACCACGGCTATTCGTTTACCTTTGATTTTAGCGGTAAGATTTTGCCCGAGAGGCTTGATCATCCAACACCCGGTTACGGTGATAAGCAGTTAATCGCCAAAGACCAGGCTTATGCTTTGCAGCAGGCGAATTACTACCACGGACAGATTGCGAATAAGCAAATAACAGCGGATCAATTACTTGCGAAAATGAAGCAAGACTACAGGCTAGGTCTCAAAGACGAGAGTATTAGCTTCAGCACCTTTGACAGCCGCAAAATAGACAACAGTGTTGACCCTTACTTACAAGGCCAGGTCTACTTTAAAGATATTGCGAACTATATTATGACGCAATCCCAGCCGGGTCTGAGTGCGGTTAAAACGGCCACAGTGCCGACTGCAAAATTGTCGACATCAGCCAATGACTACGTACCAGGCGTATATTATTTTGTAGACCTCACGAAAGCGCGCAAAGGCTACCCTAACCCAGAGCAAGCCATAAGCGATAAAATAAATCACACGAAGGCAACTTATTATGGTATATAAACGACGCCTCCTGGTATCTTTGGCTGGCTTCTTGATGCTGCTTGTAACAGTTCTGGGGCATGGCAGCGCAGCAGCAGCGGACTGCACGGTTAACACTGGGTCACACTTAGATTATGCTGGTCTGGTTGTCCAAACTCGGTATCTGTCGGACTCGGGAACGTGGGTAGGGGCCACGGGTAACGCCATGGATGTAACCGTCGCGACCAACTCGCCCAGTTCGACTGCGGGTGGTAATGTGGTGGATGCAACTACGGCCCAGATCAAGCTAAACACTAATACGGTTACACAGCGTGATTGGTCCCAGAGTTTCCGGGCAATTACGAACAACAACACTGGGGTAAATTGTCCGATGTCTACGCACACCGGTGTGGTACTTCGTGGTGATGGTGGGGCAGGCTCACCATCGGCAACGCAGCCATCACTCGTTGACTGGAACCTTGACTGCGATATGGTTATACACCCCTGGTACGCCCAGAGTTTTACGGTTAAAATTGCTGGTACGCCCGCCGGGGCACGTTCGCTTGGTGTTTGGCGATTTACAGTTAACAGTACCAACGACGACTCTAACGGTACTGCGTCAACCCAAGTTGCACCCGAGAACGGTTACGGGGTAATAATTACGGCAGATTATTATCCGCCACCGACCCTCACTAGTACCACGGTTGCATCAACAACTTACGCCAAAGCCGGCAGCAGCGTTAATTTTAAGCACTATGTCAAAAATAATGGCTGGGTGACAGGTAGCTACACCTGGGTTGTGCAATACCTGTATCCGGGCATGGGCGTATATGCCAACACCTCAAGTAGCGGTAGTGACGGCAATGCCAGACTTGGTGATAGTAATCCCAATCCATTTCAGTACAATGTAACGATACCGGCAGGGGCTGTTGATGGGCAGCAATATTGCCAGCGTATTGTGGCCAATGACAATACCTATCGTGACACCAGAAATTATATAAGTACCCCTGACTGCGTAATCGTTAGGAACTCGCCGAAGCTTACGGCAACAGCCAGTTGTCAGACTGGCATAAGCGGCAGTGTGAGCGATTATACCGGAGCCCCAGTAAAGGTCACAGTGAGTTGGGATTCCTCTGGAACTGTGACAACTTTTTTCAAAGGCCAAGGCGCTTACACGATACCGCTTAGTCAAATTAATCCCATCAGCCCCAACATGTTCAGCGATGGCAACAACCACACCTTCCACGTTTCAGCCATTAACACTATTGGGACCACCGGGCCGATAGATGCGGTAATGGTGGCTTGTTCGGCCTATTCATATAACCCGGTGCCAGCGG
>CAZOYN010000059.1:0-4826 GCA_964584135.1 uncultured Candidatus Saccharibacteria bacterium
GTGCGCTGTATATCTGCAGAAGATATGGTTAAGTTTCATTCGGGGTACAAATTGCGGGAGACCGATTATCACGATGTGAAACTTCTTTGTGATAAGTTTGGCATAGAGCTGCCGGGTGAATATCAGAGATTTAACAAACAAAGCCCTCATTAGTTAAGAGCCAATTCCCAGCCTGGAATGTCAGGATGACAAACGTAAAACGCTTGTAATATAATCAAGCTTATGCTATAATCCTCACCTGCAACCACCTCATCCCTCTACAAAGGAGAAACTATGAAATCTTCCTCAACCAAGTCTATTGCCATCCGACCCTTCAATCCAGCAGATTCGCAGGCAGTTGGAGATTTGTCGGTACGTGCCTGGGAGCCGTTCTTCGCCTCCTTCAAGAAGCTTGTTGGGCCTACGCTAGACAAGCTGTTGCACCCAGCTGGCGTGGAGGCACAACGCAAATTGTCCGAGGAAACGTGCCGCGATTCCAAGTACAGCACCTGGGTTGCTGAAGTTGACAGCCAGGTTGCTGGGTTCATCTGCCTCACATTCGACCGCAAGGAGAAGATCGGCGAGGTCTACCTGCTTGCTGTAGACCCTATGTTTAGCGGTAAGGGCGTAGGAGCCAGTCTCAACAACTTCGCACTCCAGGAGATGCGGGAGGCTGGCATGAGGGTGGCCAAGGTTGGTACTGGGGGAGATCCTTCTCATGAACCGGCCAGACGTTCGTACGAAAAAGCCGGATATGTCCCGGTCCCAGTCGTCCACTATTTCCAGGACTTGACGCAAAACAGCGGGAGCCCAAACAGAAATAGGTAAGGTGCCAACAACAACTTCGTGGAGGGCTCCGGAGCCCGGGGAGAAATCCTCGGGCTCTTCCACTTCAAAACAATAGCAGTTATTCCTTCCCAAATTGTCCGTTACTATAATGCTTATGCTTAAAGAAGCCGAAAAGGCTTCTTTTTGGTATAGTATACTTATGACGAAACTCATTCTAATGTGTGGCCTTCCGGGCTCTGGCAAGACGACTCTAGCGCGGGAACTGGCTGTGAAACGACAGTCAGTGCGCCTATGCACAGATGATTGGCAGGCTGCCCTAAAGGTAGATCACGATAATGAAGAGTTTCATGATTTGCTCGAAGATCAGCTGTGGGTACTTGGTCAGGATCTGTTAAAACTCGGGCAAACTGTAATCTTCGAAAAAGGTCTTTGGCGTCGAAGTGAGCGAGACGAAAAGCGACTTGAAGCTCAAAAACAAGGCGCGAATATTGAATTACACTATTTTGATATTCCAATAGAAGAGCTAGTACGAAGGCTTGAAGCTCGCAATATAGAAGGCAGACCTGATGCTGCTCACGTCACTAAAGAGCAGCTGCAAGATTATGCTACGCGATTCTTCCAGCCTCCAGATGAGTCGGAGCTAGCCCTATTTGATAAAGTTGTTATTCACAAGCACCCTGAATAGCTAAGCTGGTTATGCCATCCATGATCATCCGCTGCCAAAGCTCTTATGCTTAAAATTTAGGCCCGATCGGGTCTTTTTTGATACAATTAAATCATGAAAGACACTGATTCCTACATAATTTGCTCAACTCCCCGAACAGGTAGTACTTTGCTGTGTGCTTTGTTAAATTCAACTGGAGTGGCCGGCCACCCGGAATCCTACTTTCGGAAGCAAGACGTTCGGGCATATGCCGAAAGATGGGGCATCAAGGTTTCTAGCACCGGCTTTTTTAACTACGCCGACTATGTAAAGGCTGCGCTTGATGCTGGCACTACAGAAAATGATGTATTTGCTATGCGGGTTATGTGGGGAACGATGGAGGAGGTTGTTCGAGGTCTGCAGGGGGTCTATCCAACGCTTGGTGGCAAAGAACTCGACTTGTTACGGCAGGCATTTGGTAGAGTACGTTTTGTGTATCTGCGACGCGAGGATGTTGTTGGCCAAGCAATATCTTGGTTACGCGCTGAACAAACCAATCTATGGCAATCAACTGACCCTCATGTTAAGGCTGGCGAACCCCGCTACGATTTTGATGAACTAGACAAGCTCGTCCACACTATAAACGAACATAATATTGCTTGGAAGAATTGGTTTGAGAAATTGGGCATTAAGCCCTACGCTATTACGTATGAACAACTGGGTGTCCACCCTGAACAGACAATTCTTGGCCTTATGGACTTTCTTGGGCTTGATCTAGCGGTCGGCCGTGAGCTAAAAGTAGGGAATAAGCGACTAGCTGATAGCATCAACACTCAATGGGCCGAAAGGTACAAGGAAGAATCATCTAGCAAGTAGGGTTATACCTTCCCAGATCATCCGCTGCCAGATATTATTCAAAAAGAAGCCGAAGAGGTTTCTTTTTGATATGATGAAGAAATGAATGAATATATAATATGAAAGCTAAAGACGGATTACAAATTCTACTTTTCGAGTCACCAGAAGATTGGCGTAGTTGGCTGCAAAAGCACCAAGCGCAAACAGAAGGTGTTTGGTTGTTGCATGCCAAAAAAGCCAGCGGTAAAAAATCTGTTTCATATGCCGAGGCCCTAGACGAAGCTCTTTGCTATGGCTGGATAGACAGCCAGAAACAAACTTACGACGAGCTGTATTACAAACAAAAATATACTCCACGTAGAGCCAAGAGCATATGGTCGAAAGTAAACGTTGCCAAAGCTGAACAATTTATAAAAGAGGGCAAAATGCAGCCAACGGGTTTTGCGGCTATTGAAGCGGCAAAGGCGAATGGCGAGTGGGCAAGAGCCTACGATTCGGGCAGTACTATTACTACGCCCAAGGACTTTCAGGCAGCATTAAACAAAAACCCCAAAGCCAAGGAGTTCTACGCGTCACTCAATAAAACCAATACCTATGCCTTTTGCTGGCGCATTCAAACTGCAAAAAAGCCAGAGACTCGCCAGGCCAGAATAGAAAAGTTTATAAGTATGCTCGAACACGGCGAAAAACTGTACTAAATTGGTGATTTGATTTGAGGGGCTGAAAAGGCTTCTTTTTTGTTGTGCTTGCGTACCACTTTTGCAATTGAGAAGATAGGGTCACCGCATCTTGAACATCAAAAAAGGAGGCGCAGAGTGACACCGCTAGAAGCAAGAATGAAAGTACGGCTAGAGCGAGACTCTGTGCCGCTGGTGAGTGCTTGTCGCGAATACTACGACAGGCTGAAGGTTGGTAGGGAAGACGAGGTAATTGTCGATCTCCTGGGCCCGAGCGAATCCACTCGAGCCGAAGCAGCTATTCGCGAGTTGTTGGCTGCTTTTGATTCGTGCAGCGGCTTAAGCGACCAGCTGGTTGCGGCCGAGGACTTGGCCGACGCCGTGGTGCGCTTTGTGAACGCCCGGGAGATTCGTGACAGAACCCCACCTAGCGATAGTGTGGAGTTTTTTTACGACATTGGCTCGATGGACGACGTCAGCTGCACTCAGTGTAGTGGCCGGCTCGGCTTCTTCCACATTGAGGACCAGAGACTGTGTGCTCATTGTGCGCAGCCTCACTTTCCTAAGTAATCCAACATCCGAAGCAACAACAAGTGAAAGCAGGATAAGAATGGCAGAAAGCACCGAGCAGGCCAGGCGGATAGATGAGGCGGGTAAAGATCTTGACTACGAACAGGAGGCCCTGAACAGCATCGTTCGATCCTGGGAGAAGGATGATCCGGCATGCCAGGCTCTTGCCTTGGCCGATGCTCAGGTCTGGGCGACCCTTCAGGTGGCAAGGGTCACAGCGACTGGAGGTGGGCTAGAACAGTGACATGCAGCAAAAGGGGTAAGTGGCACACGGCCAGCCCCTTAAAGCGGTTTCGGAACTCTGAGTCCCGAGGCCGTTGTTTTTTGTTATGAACCAGAAGTGCCTCATCTGTTATAATAGAATCCAAATGGAGCTAATGTGAGCGCTAAAAGCAAATCTAGTCAAAACAAGCTAGCAATTCTACTTTCGCTAGCTATGTTTGTGTTGGTGGTCGACACATCATTAATGAATGTGTCGATATCATCGGTTGTGCGCGATTTAGGCGCCACAGTGAGCGGGGTGCAAGCGGCGATTGCTCTTGAGGCCCTGGTGTCGGCAGCGTTTATTTTAATTGGTAGCAAAATTGGCGATCTAATTGGGCGAAAAAAGGCCTATGTATTGGGTTTACTGGGCTACGCCATTGGCGCCACCGCCATGACCATGGTACAAAATGTAGCCGGGATTATAGTTTTTTGGGCGATTATTGGCGGCCTAGGCGCATCGCTACTACTACCGGCCATGCAGTCGTTAATTCACGGTAACTTCGAGGGCACCGCCCGGCGCAAAGCCTATGCCTCGGTTGGAGCAGCCGCCGCAATTGCTGCGGCCGTAGGGCCACTGCTGGGTGGTTTTATAACCACTTACTCGTCGTGGCGAGTTGGCTTTTTTTTGGAGGTGGTGGTAATAGCAGTGGTGCTACTGGGCATTAAGCTGGTTAAAGACGTGCCCTACACTGGTTCGCGCAAGGTCGATACCGTGGGTGCGATTTTGTCGGCTCTGGGTATGGGCGGCGTAGTGCTCAGCATATTGGTTTGGCAAGAGGGCGGTGAGTCGGTTTTAATAATCATGGCTGTCGGTGTAGTGGCACTAGGCTCGCTGGTTTACTGGCTGCTCAAACGCAAGCGAGAGAAAAAGCCTACATTGCTCGAACCGGACCTGTTTAAGTCTAAGTACTTTCGACTGGGCGTGTCACAACAAATGCTCCAGCAGATATCTTTAGGCGGCATGATGATTGCCCTGCCAATTTATTTGCAGATGGTGTTTGAATGTAACGCCCTGCGAGCCGGTCTGTCGCTAGCACCGCTGTCATTTA
>CAZOYN010000060.1:0-4624 GCA_964584135.1 uncultured Candidatus Saccharibacteria bacterium
TTATCAGATTGACCGTCAAGCCCAATTATGCCTATAATCATCTGTCAGTTGATCTTAATTATCCGGAGTAGCTCTCCAGAGAAAAGATCAAATATTCCGGAGTAGCTCAGCGGTAGAGCGGGTGCCTGTTAAGCACTTGGTCGCCGGTTCGAATCCGGCCTCCGGAGCCAAGAAAATAGCGCCAGCCTGTCTGGTGCTATTTTCTTGATTGGTAGCGTTTCGGGAGGCGACGCGGGCGGAAGCACGCCGGTCGCCGGTTCGTTGGAGCGAATCCGCCGGCTGGCGGATGAGCGGAGGTGGCGAAGGCACAATCCGGCCTCCGGAGCCATTGAACTTGTTATATTGGCACAGCTGAGTGCGTAGACCTGTGCTTGCCAGACTTTACTCTCGAACGCCAATAGTGGGTACAGGATAAAAAGACGACAAACATTGTGAGCCAAAGTGCCGAATATGACACGGTCAGCAAGTTATAGGCTTCCAGTGCCACAAGTATCAAAGTGAGTTTGAGCATAAGCAGGTAATAACTTGGGAGCGACTCAGAATAAGGATCGTTTCTGGTCTTTCGAAACGTGGGAATAAATGAAACCATTTCAGCTGCAGTTACAACTGCCAATGAAAGTACCGGATGTTGCCTAAAGACAACATAAACACCCACACCAATTAGTGTAATTGCCAGACAAACTTTATCCATAAAAACGACATCCTTTGTGCCAAAGCGAAAACAATAAAAAAGAATCACACCATCAACAAAAACGCCTAGTACGGTTGGTATGGCTCCAACCCCTGCTCCCCCAAGTATCTGCAGCCACGCAACTACGCTAGTAATTATGAAAATACTAACCCAGGTGTATAAATGGGGCTGGTTTTTGCCGCGAAACATGTCGATCAAATAGGGAATGTAAGCAATCAAAGCGACGAAGGTTGCAACTGCCGAAGCGATCACTTTAATTTCATGATTCATGACATCATAATAGCCCGTTTTGTTATGATTGGTGTATGAGAAAGAGTTCAGTAACTACGAAACACGACGCTGAAGGCGGCTTCGAATTAGAAATTTTCGACCACCCGAGTCCAAAGCGCGTGATTGTATGCTCCCACGGTAACGGAGTTAGGCGATGGGATGGCGAGAAATTCTTTTATGCAGTTGCCGAGCATTATACCGATTCGGCAGTGTTACTCGTAGATCAGAATCAGCCCGATGGTGATGGTGTGCGGATCAATCCACTGCCTATTTTGAAGAGCCGTGTTCATGATCTAATCATTGACGCGAAAAGTCGCTACCCTGGTGTCCCCACAGTGTTGATGGCTCATTCTATGGGCTGCGGCGTTGCTTCTTTGCTAGATACCGATGGTATCGGTGCGATGGTTTTTGTATCCCCTGCCGTGGGCAAACCACAAGACAGTCTTATCAAGCGCTATGGGGCCGATATTGCTGATGGCAAAACGGTAACCACGAGCGATGGGCTCAAAAAAGTTATTACTGCAGAGTATTACAAATCTGTAGCGGGAATATCTTGGGAAGATTCTTACGTGAGCTTAGTCAAGAAGTTCCAACCAGTATACGTTTTTGAATCAGGTGCGGATGAAATAGTCGGCGAAGGGCGTTTTGAGCACCGAAAGATACAGTTTACCAGCTATACGGTAATTGAGGGTGCGAAGCATAACTTTTCTGGAGAGGCTTTGGCTACTCTTTTTGAAAAATTAGATGAAATTGATCTATGAGCCAGTTTGTCTTAGCCATCACCGGCCCAACTGGCAGCGGCAAAAGCAGCGTCGCTGCCAGGCTGGCTAAGCAAACCGATAATTGCGTCAATATTGATGCCGACCATATTAAGCACTTTGTGGTTAATCCGTTCGATTACGAGGAGTCTGGAGGCATAAAACAGTGGGAGCTAGTTGGCGAGAATATCGGCTTGGTCGCCAAGAACTTCATTGATAACGGCTACAACGTTATCATCAACGGCTACATCAATGAACCGGCATGGAATAAGGTTAATGATTACATCAAATTTACGCACAAAGTATTGCTGCTACCAGAACTGGAGGTTGCCTCCGAACGCGACGTACAGCGGCATAAAGATGCCGTAATGGGCCCAGACGCCGTTGGCGTGCATCACAATTACTTCTCCAACGACCCATTCTATTCCGATTTCGTAAAAATCGACTCTACTACGCTTTCGGTTGATGAAACTGTAAAACAAGTTTCGGAGCTGATACATGGAAACTAACCCAGGCGAGCAGCGCAAGCCCGGGGGCCGCATCGAAATTGCGGTGGATGATAATGTTACGCTCAAGCAAATGATTGCTGAGGATGCGGAGCCCTTTTTTAATGTGATCGACCGCAACCGCGACCATCTCAGTCAGTTTGGCGATGAAACCGCGAATAAATACCCGGATCTTGAGTCGTATCAGCTCCGGATGGCGACTCAGGAGCCCGGCGAGTACCGGTTCGGTATATGGGACCAGGCGGAGCCTGTCGGCTTTATAAAAGTTACCGAAAGGGCCGAGGGGCTTGCAGAAATTGGCTACTGGCTAGGCTCGGAATATACGGGCAAGGGTTATATGAGCGAATCAGCGGATGCCCTGTCGCGCTATGCGAAAGTGGAGCTGGGTTTTGGCGAACTGATCGCAAAAGTGGTCAAAGGAAATTCTAACAGCCTCAAGGTCCTACGGGGGGTTGGTTATGACGTTGTGGGTGAGAATCCTGATGACACGAGCGAATGGCTACTGAAGTATAATCCCGATAAAGATGTTTTGGTTAGTGAAGGTGAGCTGGCCAGCAGGGGCGTCTATGCCAACCGCGACTTAGCTAAAGATGAAATAGTTGTTCCCTATCATCTTCAGCCTCTTACAACTGAAGAATTTGATGCATTACCGGACAGCGAAAAAGAATTCACGCATGCCCAGCATGGCCAAATCCACCTTTACTCCGAGCCTGAACGCTACGTTAACCATTCAGACGACCCCAATACTTACCAAGATTTTGAACTCCAGGCTGATGTAGCGCTTCGCGCCATAGCTAAGGGCGAAATGATTACCACGGATGACACAAAGGATGATGTTGAATGATCCCGTTAGGAGTAAAATTAAAGCATGCCCAACAAAAAAATATCTGAAGGCGTGGCCACTGTCCACAAATTACCCGCAGACTTGCGAAAGGCCCTACTTTCTGACCCCGATGCTCTAGCGCAATGGGAAGACATTACCCCACTGTCTCGCAATGAGTGGATTTGCTGGACCATCTCGGTCAAGAAAGCCGAAGCCAGACAGGATCACGTTGGCAGAGTGTTTTCGGAACTCGTTCAGGGAATGCGCCGACCCTGTTGCTGGATAGGCTGCACCCACCGCCCCGGTAGCAAACCATGGGTCAGGGCAAAAGAACCGGCCAAGTCTAGCAAGGGAGTATAATCGAGCCATGCAAAAAATTGCCACACGAGTATTTATTTATGCTTCAATCGCCTT
Source organism: uncultured Candidatus Saccharibacteria bacterium (assembly GCA_964584135.1). Classification (GTDB taxonomy): domain Bacteria; phylum Patescibacteriota; class Saccharimonadia; order Saccharimonadales; family UBA4665; genus CAZOYN01. Next base: position 3,463 of record CAZOYN010000060.1, read on the forward strand.
TGGTATCCTAGGGATACTCATGATCCTGACCGGAACGGAACCAGGTTCTGCTAGCCACGGCTGGGGACTCGTTATATCCAAACTCTTTTTTGTCAGTGTTTTCATTATTCTGCCATCATTTGCACTTAGCGTTGCCAGCAAATACTTGAACGGCAAGTCTTAGCTCACTCCCCCTCCGCCTAGAGTGCTACTTCTTGGCTTTTCTACGCTCGACTAGAGCCATCGCGCCAGCAGTAGCAAAAACCAATCCTATCAATATCCCTGCGATAACCCATCTGTCCGTCAGCCAATTGCGATTCTTTACGCTACTGGCAACCTGGGCCCGAACCACAACAGGGACCTTGGCCTCGGCAGCGGCTTTGGCAGCAGTATCGGGGGCAACAACCGCACTGGGCGTTGGAGCGGGAGATGGAGTTGTCGTATTTTTGGATGCTGGCGGCTTAGTGTTGCTGGTTGTTGGAGTTGGTGAAGGGGTCGGCGTTGGACTCGGTGCCGGAGTAATGCCGTTGACCGTGACAGCCGTATTATTAGTACTTGAGTCAAAACCATTATCATTCTCATCAACTCCATTTGACGATGGTTCCAGCACCAAAAGACTCTGGCCGGCTTTAATCGCCTTAAACGTCGCCGAACCAATATATTGTTTGCCCGTTACTGTCGAGCCGTTTATCCAGCAAGTCAGTGTTACTTCAAAATCACCGAAAAGTTGCGGGTCGGAACAATCTTGGTACTGGTTTGTCCCTTTGGCAAAAGAGACGTACTGAATAAACTGGGTGTCAAAGCTTAAGTTTGCATAGACATCTTTTATTTGGTTGGCGCCGCTGTCGGCCCAGACGTTAACGGAAAAAGTTTGCCCGGGATTTATACTGACTGCTGCGGGAGTCATGGTAAAGGCCAATGGGCCGTCTGCCCGTGATAGGCCATAAACTACGACGCCCACAACTACTATCAATACAACTAAAAGCGCCAGTTTGGACTTACCGATCATACGGGTTAGCTTGAGGCGGCTCTTTGCCATGGTGCAATCTTAGCATAAGAGCTTTGCAAAGGCGAAAACTGACAAAAATTGAGACCGCGATTCAAGCATGCTACGCTTTTAGTATGTTGGCACAAATAATATTTGACCGCTTGCTCAAGCGTTTAACCAGCGGCGGCGTCACAA
>CAZOYN010000061.1:0-4553 GCA_964584135.1 uncultured Candidatus Saccharibacteria bacterium
AACCCGCGACACGAGGCTTAAAAGGCCTCTGCTCTACCAACTGAGCTATGGGCCCACGCCATTTGTGGGCGAATTAACTCCTTACATTATCTGTAATTTTGGCAAAAAGTCAATCTGATAGGCATAGCATCCCTATTATTAAATTTCCCTTAACTGTTGGCAGCGCTAGCGGTTTGACTTGTTACACTCCAGCGCATGAAGCGAACAACCCTTAGCCTGCTTGGTCTCTTGGCAGTTCTAGCCGGACTTGGTCTGGCGGACCGCTACCAAGTAAGCGGTGCCTGGTGTTGGTTGGCAGCCGGGTTGGTTTTGTTATTACGAAAAAGTCGTTGGCTAGCGCTAGCTGTTTTAGCTCTCGGCCTTAGTCTGGGTTGGTGGCGGGGCTCGCTATATATGCACAAGCTCGCTGTCTATGAATATTATTTTCACCACAAAATTACCTTGGACGTCCAGGCCAGTGATGATGCCATCTACGGCACCCGTTCGCAATTAAGCTTTACGGCTAGCAAGGCTCAATTGCCTAATGGCCAGGAGCTGCCGGGAAGAATCTCCGTTAGCGGCTTTGGCCTGAATAGTGTGTTTCAAGGTGACGAAGTTGAGGTGAGTGGTACGCTTTCGCCCGCACTGGGCGCGCAGCAGGCCCAGCTGAGTTTTGCCAAACTGACGCTGGTTGGACACCATCCATCGCTGATAGCCGAGATTAGGCGCAAGTTTGCCGCCGGTATGCAATCGGCTTTGCCGGAGCCCTCGGCCTCGTTTGCCATGGGGCTGTTGATTGGCCAGCGGGCAACATTACCGGCATCGGTAAAACAGGACCTGTTAATGGTCGGTCTCACGCACATTATCGCGGTTTCGGGCTACAACTTGACGATTATTTTGCAGGCCAGCCGGCAGCTGTTAGCGAGGCAATCCAAACGGCTCTCTACCGGCTTATCGCTTGGCTTAATCGCGGGCTTTTTACTTCTGGCCGGTTCCAGTGCTTCTATAGTCCGGGCGGCCATAGTTAGCGTGTTAAGTATTATGACAGCCTACTATGGCCGGAGCTTTAAGCCCTTAAATTTGCTGGCACTGGCGGCAGTTATTACAGCTTGGGCTAACCCAAGCTACATATGGCGGGATACCAGCTGGTACCTCAGCTTCCTGGCTTTTTACGGAGTGATGGTAGTCGCCCCGGCAGTGAGCCGCAATTGGCCAAAACGTTGGCGCGAATCAATTGTGCTGAGTGTGGCGCTGGAAAGTATCTGTGCCGAGCTAATGACACTGCCATTCATTCTGCATACTTTTGGCCAGATGTCGTTTGTGGGCTTGCCAGCCAATGTTCTAGTCACGGCCCTAGTGCCGCTGGCCATGTTGCTTAGCCTGGTGGCCGGCCTCAGTGGCATGCTTGCCAGTTCGCTGGCCGGTTGGTTGGCCTGGCCGGCCCAAAGCCTGCTGACTTATATGTTGGATACGGCGCATCTGCTGTCGCGTATTCCGCACGTCTTTGTGCAACACCTGGGGTTTTCTCTAACTGAAATGGTGGCCTGCTATGGCGGCATTGGCCTACTGGGTTATGCCTTATGGCGCAGGACAAAACCTAGGCAATATGCTAAAATAACAGATCAGAATGAGCGGTCACAGCAAATGGTCAACAATTAAGCGGCAAAAGGGCGCCAAAGACGCGGCCCGCGGGGCGGTGTTTACCAAACTTGGCAACGCCATTGCCATTGCCGCTCGCAGCGGTATCGACCCGGACACTAACTTTTCACTGCGTCTGGCCATAGATAAAGCCAAGGCCGCCAACATGCCGGCGGCTAATATCCAGCGTTCGATTGACCGCGTGAAAGACAAAGATGCCGCGCAGTTACACGAAGTGATGTACGAGGGTTATGGCCCGGGCGGCGTTGCCATCTTGGTGGAGTGCGCCACAGACAACATTAACCGTACCTACCCCGAAGTTAAGGCGGCTTTCACCAAGCATGGCGGCAACATCGCCGAAAAAGGCGCCGTGGCTTTCCAGTTTGACCACAAGGGCCTGGTTCGCGTGAAGGCCACCGGTGACGACCTACTGCTGCAAGCCCTTGACGCCGGCGCCGAAGACGTCCAGGAAGAAGGGGACGAATCGGTTATTTACACCGCGCCAACTGATTTAGCCAAAGTCCGCGAAGCCCTGTCCGCGGCCGGCCTGGAAGTCGTTGAAGCCGAACTTACTTACGTGCCCAACACCACTATCAAAGTCGGCGACAAAGACACCGCCGGCAAAATTATGCGCCTGATGGACGCGCTTGATGACGTTGACGATGTCACCAACACCCACGTTAACTTCGACATAGACGAGAAACTATTAGGAGACTAAATGGCGTCATCACCGGAAGCGGGTGGGCCACACGAAACTGAGCATGACGAACTATTATGCGTACTCAACAGCCGCCGTGCCGCCATTCAAAATAGCCTGACACCCTGCTGGGGTAATCGCCCGCTGGTTTGGGCAATGTTTGACGAATTGAGGGAAAATAATGCCGCCTCGCCAGCCCTCCAGGCTCACTTACGGAAAATGCTCGCCGTTGAACTTGGCAAGATTGATATAGCATCGTTTATTCTGCAAGACCCTGGGCCGTACCGTCTGGTTTGTGAGCAAGTGACGACTGAATTACGGGAGCTGATGTATACGAAAGATCATGAGACTGAAAAACTCGCGCCATACTTAGCGGCTTACGAGGACACACTTTTGGTACATGATCTGCAACAGTAACGGTTTCCAGCTATACGTGCGACAATTGATTAATGGCTTTCGGAAATTATGTGAGAATCCTTGGCATTGACCCCGGCACCGGCATCCTAGGCTTTGGGGTGATTGAGGCCAGCAAAGGTAAGGCCCAGCTGGTGGACGCCGGCGTTATCCGTACGCCTGTCAAGGAAGACGACGCTGTGCGGCTGCAGACTATATTTGACGAATTAACAGACATAATCGTGGCCACTAAGCCAACCGAAATGTCGGTCGAAAAGCTGTTTTTTGCCCAAAACGTAACCACCGCCATGACCGTCGCCCAGGCTCGCGGCGTAGTTTTATTGTGTGGTATGCAGGCTGGACTGAAGATTTTTGAGTACACACCTCTGCAGATCAAGCAGGCGCTGACTGGCTATGGTCGGGCCGAGAAAAAGCAGATCCAGGAAATGGTCCGGGTCATTTTGCAGCTCAAAACGGTCCCCAAACCCGATGACTGCGCTGACGCCCTGGCGGCGGCTATCACCCATAGTATGACACGGCGCTAATTATCCCCTCAATAGCCGCTCACGAATTATAGTATAGGTATACTCCAGTTATACTATAATTTCACAGTGTGTCAGAAATAGGTGAGTAAGAACCGAGCTGGCTGTGCGTAACGGCTACCAGTGTGCGATAATTATGAGTGATGATTGCGACACTTTTTGGAACGGTAAGCGAAAAGCTGGCAGATATGGTAGTTCTGGACGTCCAGGGAGTTGGCTACGGCCTTAACGTGGTAGCCGAAGACTACGGCCGATTGGCCGCTGGTGAGCAGGCCAAACTCTATATTTACGAGCATATCCGCGAGCAATCGCACGATTTATTTGGTTTTTTAACCAAAGACACCAAGAGTTTGTTTGAGCAGCTATTGGATGTAAATGGTGTCGGCCCAAAAATGGCGCTTAACATGTTAAGTATAGGCACTGCCCAAGAGGTGCGACAGGCGATTGCCTCCGGTGACGTGAAGTTTATCCAACGGGCCAGCGGCGTGGGCAAGCGGGTGGCCGAACGGGTCGTGGTCGAACTCAAAGACAAGGTCGGCTTGGTAGGTGTTGACCTGGTGTCAACTGGCCTACTACAAGCCACCGATACGCTCATGAAAGACGAAGCCGTGGAGGCGCTGGTCGTACTGGGCTACTCGGCTGCCGACGCCGCCCAGGCGCTGCAGAGCGTTGACCCAGAACTGCCCGCCGAGGACCGTATTAAGCAAGCTTTGAAGGTGGCAAAATGATTGACCGGATTTTAAATACTGGGGTGCACGAGGCTGATGCGCCGGAGGAAATTGAGATTACGCTGCGGCCGCGGGACTTTGCCAATTACATCGGCCAGGAGCGGCTAAAGCAGAATATTAAGCTAGCGATTGACGCTGCTAAAAAGCGTGGCGAGCCCCTTGACCACGTGCTATTGCACGGTCCGCCGGGCCTCGGTAAAACCACCATGGCCAGCGTTATTGCCCACGAAATGGGCGCCCAAATCCGGGTGACCAGCGGGCCAGCCATTGAGCGGGCTGGCGATTTAGCGAGTTTGCTGACTAACCTGGCCGATGGCGACATCCTGTTTATTGACGAGATCCACCGGCTGAACCGGACGGTTGAAGAGGTGCTGTACTCGGCCATGGAGGACTTTAAACTGGATATTATGCTGGGCAAGGGGCCATCGGCGCGCAGCTTGCGGCTGGATCTGCCAAAGTTCACGATTATTGGTGCTACTACCCGTACCGGGTCTTTAGCGGCACCGCTGCGCGACCGCTTTGGCATGATCCACCGCCTGGAATTTTACAAGCCGGAAGAGATCCAGCAAATTATTG
>CAZOYN010000062.1:0-4538 GCA_964584135.1 uncultured Candidatus Saccharibacteria bacterium
GCTGCGGAGCCCGGTGTTGGCGGCAAGCCAATGAAGCCGTCGCAGGTATCGTCAATGCCGTCTTGGTCGGTATCCTGAGCACTGTTAAAGGCTGTCGGACAGGAGTCGGTCGCGTCAGGAATACCGTCGCCATCAGCATCGATATCGCTGGCCGCTATATAAATGGGCTGCGCAACATCCACCGGTTCGCCGGCCTGGTTTTGGCCGGTCACATCAATAGTGTGGCTACCGGGTTCAGTACCAGCAGGCAGGCTAACCTGCCCGGAGATAATGCCAGTTGTATCTGTTGTGACCGTGCCTAGAACTTGTCCCCCTGCTCCATCGAGCCGAATAAGATAGACCCGGTTGGCGGCCAATCCGTCAGCTTCACCGTTAACTTGTAGCGGGAGGCTGGCCCCACGTTTTACCATGTGGGCTGTTAGCCTATGATCTGCTACGATGGTGTTAATTGTGCGGCCGCTTTTCGGCCGATTGACTAGTTTTTGGCCACTGCCATCGGCTGGCGGAGGGCTCGAAGCCTGCCAATCATGCAGGTTGTGGGTTTGACGTAAAATGGCCTGCTCTATAAGATACTGGCCAAGGGCTGTGGGGTGGTAACTTTCCTTGCCAAACACGGTGATCCCCAAGCTCCCAGCATCATGGCCGGCTGTTAAACCGTTAACGGCCAGATTGTAACTTTTGGCTTCACACAGGCGGTGTCCAGCCAGGGCTTGGCTAATATCAACATAGTGAGCACCGGCAGTGGCCGCCGCTTGCTGCATGGCAGTATCCAAGTAGTTAACCAGCTCAATAGCGAACTCTAACTCACTAATGCCAAGATGGACATTCAGCGCACAGCTACCGTCATCAACAACAATCTGCGGGTAGCCAATGACATACAAGTGGGTGCCAGGCGCTTCACGCATGACCTGCCGGTACAGCGCCGTTAATGTAGGCTTGGTTTTGTCGATGCGGTTGACGAGTTCCTGGCGGTCTTCATAGGTGTTAAAACAAGTTTCGTCACTGAGGTGGCGGCTAAGGTGTGGCTCAACGCAGCGTTCCAAAATATCACCAAAGCCGGCGTCATCACCGCCAACCGACACCGAAGTTATCGCTGGCTGGTACCGCTGTACAAAGCGTTGCTGGGCCACATAGCCAGGCAGGAAGTTAACCATGGCGTTTGTCACAAAAGCCGGCACGCTTTGCTGCATAGCCGTGTAATCTAGGCCGCTGGCCATCTGGCCGATATATTTGTCGCTGGTATTGCCCACATCGCTCACCACAGCTCCAGAGCAGGCCACGGAGTGCCCGCCAACAGCACTAAACAGGTCAGCAGTGAGTAGTAGCGGGTACGAACGGCTGGATACGTGGCACATGTTTTCAGAGGTATCAGTGCCGGCCAGATAGTCAAAAGCCCCTTCGCCAGAGGTGTACGAGTCGCCAAGCGCCAGGTAATCCAGCAAGGAAGTAATTTGGGCTGCTGGCGCTAATTCATAGGTGTTAGCTTGGCTGCCCACGCCACCAGCGCCATCAAAACTGAGCAGCCCGTCATTCACGAACCGCAGGTGCGTAATGCTCTGCAAGCCATTGATTTGGCTGGCCAGGTAGGGCCAGTATTCATGCCCCGGGCAACTGCCACTGCAACCCGACAAATCATAGACTTTGAAGGAATTAGCTACCCGGTTAGCAATAGCCACGAACCGGCCAGTACTACTAATAGCTACCTGTGATTGCAGCAGTCCCGGGCTGCCCTGTGTGCCAAACGCCGGCGCAAATGCCACTTGGTCCAGCGTTGCTAAATTAATCCGTATAAATGAGCCGCTGAGCGTCTCGGCCACTAGCCAACTACCGCCGTCGCTAAAGGCTACGGTTTGCGGGTTGATAGCCAGTGGTTTCCCTTGCCCGTCCCTGATAGTCAGGTCTGGCGGCCCGGTAACCTGCTTGGCAATGAGCTGCCCCAGAATGTTGCGTTGGTCCTGCAGCATGCCAGTGATATTTTTATATAAGCTCAGCATTTCGCCACCTGTAGTCACACTGTCCATGGCCAGCGTCACCGAAGACTTTGGCCATGGCACCAGCAGCTGGTGGGCCGAGTATGGAATCAGCGCCAATGCTTCGTCCGTACCGTTAAATATAGCTGTCTGGTTGTCGCTGTCCAGCAGGCCGAAGGCCGTCGGTGTAAAGCAGCCAGTTTGCATGGTCTTATCCAGGATGCCGACTGGTCGAAAGGTTATCTCGTCGCAATCCAGATTATTGAAAACGTAGGGAGTAGACGGCACGGTGCTGACCGGCCCAACCTGTTTGAGGGTCACAGCCGTCGGGCTTGCCCAAGTCGGCGCCACACTGGAAACACTCACTGCCCCTGCCCTGGCCAGCAAGCAAACGGCAAGCACGCAAAGTAACAATATGGTCGGGCGCATTCTAACTCCTTAGCTAGCCTCGACTATCTACTGGCGGTGGCTCATGGTGCAAGCATAACCGACCAGAAAATGGATACATTTAATAATTAGTTAACAAGCAGCCGAGGATTATACTAGGGACATGGCTGACGGTATTTTTACCAAAATTATCAGGGGTGATATCCCATCCTATAAGATTTATGAGGATGACAAAACCTTCGCTTTTCTCGACATTCATCCCGTCCAACCAGGCCATACGCTGGTGGTTCCGAAAAGAGAAGTAGCATTTGTTTGGGACCTAGAGCCCGAAGATTATCAGGCTCTTATGGCCAGCGTCCAAAAAATTGCCCAACACCTCCGCCAGACCCTCGGCAAGCCCTATGTTGGCTCGCAAGTTATTGGCATTGACGTGCCGCATGCCCACGTTCACCTGATCCCCTTTGCCACAACCGAAGAATTCCGCAACCGGCCCGACATGCAGGCCGAACCCGACCACGACTCCCTGGCCAAGCTGGCCCAAAAGCTGGCCTTTTAAGGTACAATAAAGCCGTGAATTTTATGCTTTCGTTTTTCTTTGCGGCCGGCGTGGCGGCCTTTGCCTATTCCAAAATGGGTCGCCGGACTGGTTATGGCAATGCCCAGAGCGTTTGGGCAATTGTGGGCGTTAGCTTCGTCATCACGTTTATTTTCTTCTACACCCTGGCCGCTTGGGTCTTACACCTGCACTAGCCGTTTAGTGCTAGAAATGCTTGGAAATCAGCCGTCAGGCTGGTAGTATATGGCCATGGATGAGAGGGGGTTGGGCAAACGCTTACAAGAGGCGCGGCAAGCCGCGGGCTTAACGCAGCAACAGCTGTGCCAAAAAGCTAATCTCAGCTTCTCTACGCTTACTAAAATAGAGCGCGGGGCCATCAAGGCGCCGTCGATTTTCACGATCCAAGCCATTGCCGGCGCTGTTAATATGGGGCTGGACGAATTGGTTGGTTCCCCTGCCCTGCCGGAGCGCCAGCTTCAGAAAACCAAAAGCGGCGTCAGTTTTATCTACTTTGATATTAACGGTTCGCTGGTGCACTTTTTCCAGCAAGCTTTCACGCGCATTGCCCAAGAAACAGGGGTGGCAGCCGACCTGGTGGAGTCCAGCTTCTGGCACTTTAACGACGAGGCCTGCCGCGGCACCATCAGCATGGACGACTTTAACCGTTCTATGGCCGAACGCCTGCAGATCAACAACTTCGACTGGAAGCCCTACTACCTGGACGCTGTGGAGCCCATAGAGCCCCTCCAGGAGCTTTTACGCTGGGCGAGTGAGCGTTACCGGGTTGGTATCCTGACCAATGTCATGCCGGGCTTTATTTCGGCCATGTTGTCGGCCGGCAAGCTGCCGAATATCCACTATGATGCCATTATCGATTCTTCAGAGTTGGGCACCATCAAGCCGGAGACCCGGATTTACGAAGTTGCCACCGAACGGGCAGGCGTGCCAGCCCAAGAAATCTTACTGATTGATGATACCCAGGCTAACCTGGTGGCCGCCGAATGGCTGGGCTGGAAGGTGTTGCTGTTTGATGACTACCAATTGGACGATGCCATTGCCAAACTGCGTGCCGCCCTTGAGCCTGCCGGTTAAGCGTTAAAGCGCTGCTGCTCGTCGGTGATGCTGGCCAGTAAGGCCCTGGCTGCTTCGAGTTGATCTTTGGTTTGGGACACCACAGTGTGCGGCGCATTCTTAACATACTCTTTATTGGCCAGCCGGCCTTCGAGCTGCTGTATAAGAGCTTCCTGGTGGGCCTTTTTGCTGACCAGTTCATGGGCGTATTCCCGCGCGGTGCCGGCGTCAATGTCCAGCCAGCAACGGTACTTGGTGCTAGTCAGGTATAGCCCCGTGCCATCACTCACCTCTGTTACAGCTTGCAACCGGGCCAAGTGTTTAATAATGTCGGCGTTGTCACGTAAGAACGGCACATCGGTAAAGTAGAGCGTGATGCCGGACACCTTCAGGGCTTTGGTAATAAAGCGGGCTTCGCTGACGATGTTCTGGATTTCCGTGAAATTTTCGGCCTGTTTTTTGTCACTGTGCGGCATCTTGGCAAAGCTGCGGCTAGCCAGGATAGAATCCTGCTCCCAGGCCAGGGTTTGCCAGATGGTCTCGGTCACAAAGGG
>CAZOYN010000063.1:0-4387 GCA_964584135.1 uncultured Candidatus Saccharibacteria bacterium
GCTTCGCAGCGCTATGTATGGGTACAGTTAGTGCTGGATGACACACAGTGCGGCGGATCCTCGAATGTTACCGACATAACAGTTACCTACAATCTCCCGCCCAACACACCTACGTTATCAACGCCTGCGTCGGGAGCTATTAGCTTGGGTGTCTCGCCCGCCTTTACCTTTAGCACCACCGATGGAGATAGTGATTATGTTCGCTACCGGTTGTACCTCTACCAAAGTGACTGCAGCACAGCGGTTGGTTCCAGCCCCTTTACCGAGCCAACCGGCACGCCCCAAACCGGCTGGACGGGGCAGGATAGCCAAACATCTACGGCCTATGCTTCGGGTACCACTGCTACATACACTTACCAAAGCACCCTCAACTACAACACCACCTACTGCTGGAAGGTCGATGCGCTCGATCCTGGCGGAACCAACACTTATAGCTCGGCCTCGGCCACCCAGCTCTTCACCACCAACCAAACCCCCAACGTCCCAACTCTGACTCAACCTGCCAACGGTCAAACCGGCGTTTCCACCCTGCCGCAGTTCCGGCTGTACGCCACAGACATTGACAGTGATTACTTGCAGTACAAGATCTTTGTCTACCAAAGCGATTGCACAACCCTTGTGCGCACGATTGACCAAACCGGCAGCCAAACCGGCTGGGTCGGGCAGAGCCAACAAAGTGCCACAGCTTACAGTAGCGGGCAAGAAGCGATTCATAACTACCAAACCACAGCACTCAGCGCTAATACTACCTACTGCTGGAAAGCCCAAGCGGTTGACCCCGCCGGCACTAACTTGTTTGGGACAGCCTCTGGTACCAGGACTTTTACTACTCAAACCAGCGCCACACGACCCACCGTTCACATCGGCGGCAGCAATGTCAGTATTGGCGGCAACGTTACGATTAAACCCTGACGGAAATGGAGCATCGAGCATGGAGGGTGTTGTTCCATCTTCAATGTTCCATGTCATAAACCGCTAATGCTATAATGATCCTAGTATGCCTAGGATTGTGGAGTGAGAAAAGGCTGGCAGAGCCGTGCGTCTGTATCCCTGAAAAGGAGGGCTTCGGTTAGCCAAAATTTCCACGAGGAGCTGCCCAAAAAGCCAGTGCCTCTGGATTTGCGCCCTGGGATGGAACATGGTGCAGGGAACATGGAACGGTCAACGCAGCGTAGTCACCCAAAATCCAAATCATCTGTCATCCCGACCCCTTCGGCTACGCTCAGGGCAGGCTCCGCGGAGGGATCTTTCCAAAAGGGCTTCTTTCAAGCTGTTCATAAGGCCGGGGTTGTTACTAAACTCAAGTCCTGGCTCCAAGCTCTCGTTCACCGCGACCTCGTCACTCGCTACGGCCTGCCGGTTCTTTCGGTTATAGTTGTCGCTGCAGTCGGTCTCGCCCTAACTTACCACAACCACCAGTACTCATTCTCCAAGCCGGAGCTCAGCCTGCTCGGCAAACCCTCGGTTGATGTCAGTAAGATTAAAGAAACCGCTACAGACTTCCAGTACAACCGCAGCGATGAAACTAAACCATCCACCAAAAACAGCATTACCGCCAGCGCCAGTCCCACTGATAGTAGCGGCCAGTTTCCGTATCAGGCCACGCTAGCTAAAAGCGCCGGGGATGGCATTACCTTTGGTGACAGTAAAGGTGACCTTAGCTTCAAGCTCATTCCACTGAGCGGGCAGGGTGATGGCCAACTAGATAGTGGCCGCGTCACCTACCCCCAAGGCTTCAGCCAAAAGCAGGTCTACACCTTTAAGCGTAACGGCCTCAAAGAAGACATCGTCCTAACCGGTGCTCCCGGTAAAACCGCCCAGTGGCAGTGGAAGCTGGAACTCGGTGACAAACTCAGTGCCAAACTCTTGCCTAATGGGGGAGTTGGCATTTATAGTGCTAGTCCTAACCTGTACGGAAACCTGCAGATAAGCGACGCCAAAAGCCAAGCCCTGGTAGACAAGGCTCGAACCACCGACAAAAGCTACCTGGCCTTTGTGCTGCCGGCACCATTCATTAAAGACGGCAGGGGAGTCGAGAACCGCGAAGACGTCAACTTCAAGCTCGACGGCAACACTCTAACCCTCCAGGCCCGCAATCTCATTAACCAACACTATCCCATAACCCTTGACCCGAGTGTGGTTGTTTCATCAACCGCTGATTTCCAAACAAGCAACTTCGATGACGGAATGATTAATTACGGCACTGCTGATCAGATTGGACGCAGCAATGTATAGATTGGGACGCTTGGTACGACAACCCAGCAAAGTAATGCCTTCGCGACGGCTCGGCAAGACTTTACCACGGTAGCCTACAACGGGTTTATTTATATAGTAGGGGGCTGCGCCACCGCCGCCAGTCCCTGTACCTCATTTCTCAACGATGTGCAGTTCTCGTCTCTTTCTAGCGGTGTACCAACCTGTCCGGGGGGAACATGGACCTGCACTAATCCGAATGTTTTTTCTCAGCAGAGCAACGCCTTTACGACCGCTCGTTATCGTTTTGCGGCAGCGGCCCATAATGGGTATCTTTATATTGCAGGGGGTTGTGCGGCGGGCAATGGTTGTACGTCTTATCAAAATGATATCCAGTACTCCAACATCAACAGTGATGGCAGTCTGTCCTGCCCTACTGGGGCCACCTGTAGCGGCGGTACGCTGTTTGCTCAGCAGGCGGGTGCTTTTACGACCGCTCGTGAAGGGCTTACCGTCGAGGCTTACAACGGTTTCATGTATGTTATGGGGGGTAATAATGGCAGTCTGCAAAATGATATCCAGCGTGCTGATATAAACGCCGATGGTAGCTTGTCGTGTCCCAGTGGTGCCACTTGTAGTGGCGGAACTGTATTTGATATCGAAACGAGTACTTTTGCTACGGCCCGAGCTTACCATTCATCAGTTATTTATAATGGTTACTTATATGTGGTCGGTGGTTACACGGGTTCATACCTAAGTGATGTGCAATACTGCCCTATCAAGAGTGACGGCACCGTGGGTACGTGCGCCGCCGCCGGCTCGTTCACGACCGGGAGAGCCTGGTTTGCGGCCACAGTTTTAAACGGGTATTTATACGTCATGGGTGGGCATATCGTTTCAGGCGGCCCACTTGGCGATACTCAATATTGCCCAATCTATGCCGCAGGAACTATCGGTACCTGTAACGCAACCAACACCTTTACTACTGCGCGGCAAGATCATGGTGGTGTGGCTTATAACGGCTATGTTTATGTTATGGGGGGTATTAATGGCACTCTGCAAAATGATATCCAGCGACTGCCAATTAACACCGGTACAACCACGACTTTTGGTGCAGTAGGCTCTACCACGTCGCAATCAACGGCTATTCCTATCGGACGCAGTGAAGCTGCGAGCGTAGCCTACAACGGTTACGTGTATATTGTTGGTGGTTGTGATTGTGCAACAAATGCCACACTCAGCTCAATCTTGTATTCCAGCATAAATACTGACGGGAGTCTTTCATGTCCAACTGGGGCAACCTGCACTGGGGGAGCCGTATTTGCATTCACCACCACCTTTACCTCGGCTCGCCAAAGCCTGGCAAGCGTGGCTAATAATGGTTATTTATATGTTATTGGGGGTTGCCTCACTGGCAATACCTGCAGTAACGAAATCGCTGATATTCAGCATTGCCCGTTCCACGACGATGGCAGCGTCGGTACCTGCGTTCAGCAAGCTAGCGCCTTCCCCACGCCTCGTCTCCATCACACCAGCGTAGTTTATAACGGCTACGTTTACGTTATTGGCGGCTGCGGAGGCGGTGATTGTCCCACTCCGCTTAGCGACATCCAATACGCCTGGCTTAATACCTCGACAGGCGCAGCCTGTCTGCCTTCAAGCCACTCAACGTGCACGGGCACAGTATTTGCTTCGACCACATCTCTTCCAGCTGCCAGGAATTCACACTCTAGCATGGCCTATAATGGCTATTTGTATGTGGTAGGCGGACAAGATGCTTCATCAGTTAGTCAGAATGATGTTATTCGCTGCCCAATCAATAGCAGTACCGGCGCAATCAGTACCTGCACAGACCAAGCTGCCGCCTTCACATCAGCCAGAAGGTTCCCCACAAGTGCTGCCTATAACGGCTACTTGTATATTGCAGGAGGACAGGCGGCCGCCAGTGCAACAGGGTGTAACGCGAGTGGCCTTTGCAACGACATTATTCACTGCCCGATTGCCAGCGACGGTTCGGTTAGTGGCTGTAGCGGCACCAACCAGCAGCTCACTGCCTTTACCACACCTCGTACTCAACATACCAGTGTGGCTTACAATGGCTACTTTTACGTTATGGGCGGAGGTAACGGTAGCGCCGCCCAAACTGATGCGCAGTACTTGCCGATACAAAGCCAGTCTCAAGCCGCTCATTATG
>CAZOYN010000064.1:0-3923 GCA_964584135.1 uncultured Candidatus Saccharibacteria bacterium
TGGTAAAACAGTTCAAAACCGATATCAAAAACCGCATCGACGAAACCTCCAAGTATATCAGGCCCGGCAAAGGCACGCTTGACCAGGCCCTGATGTTCATACCCTCCGAGGCGATTTATTACGACCTGCTGGCCAACAAAGTCGGCCTGGGCAGTGTCAGCGGCCGCAACCTTATCCAGTACGCCAGCGAGAAGAAGGTAACGATTGTCGGTCCGAGCACTTTGAGCGCCATGCTACAGACCATTATGCAGGGCCTGCGCTCCATCGAAATCCATAAAGACACCGAAAAAATCCGCAAAAACATCGAGCAATTAGGCAAACATTTGCTGGCCCACAACGCTCATATGATGAAGCTCGGCGCCAGCCTGGGCACCACCGTTGGCCATTACAACACCACCTACAAAGAACTCGGCAAAATTGACCGCGACATCGTTAAAATCGCCGACACCGAACCCGCAGTCGAGCCACTGC
Source organism: uncultured Candidatus Saccharibacteria bacterium (assembly GCA_964584135.1). Taxonomy (GTDB): domain Bacteria; phylum Patescibacteriota; class Saccharimonadia; order Saccharimonadales; family UBA4665; genus CAZOYN01. The sequence goes on from CAZOYN010000064.1 coordinate 472, forward strand.
TCCTCGACAGGCCCAACAGCAGCGAAACCGAATAGCCGTTGTCTCCCACACTGGCTCTTCCGGGTACTTTCAACTTTTTCACGAAATTTTGTTACTTGCCCAAAATTAAGATCTTAGAAAATCACCCAGTAACGAAAAAATGTGAAAAAGTGAAAAGTGCGATTTGGGCAAGGTCAAAGACAGCGGGTTTTAGCTGGATTTTGCAGTCTTGAGCAGGTCAATCGCCAGGGCAGCGGTCCAGGAAAAGTCGGCCGCGCCGGCCGCTTTGCCGGTTAGGGGGTCAAAGTACTCGGAACAGCCATTACGGGCGACCATCTCGAGGGTGCTTTCGCGCAGGGCGGCGGCGTGGTCGTGGAAGCCATAGCGGTTAAGGCCATCGATAATCAACCAGTTCATATTGACCCAGGTGGGGCCTTGCCAGTACAACTTCGGCTGGAACCAAAACGAATTGAGCGGCACAGAGGGTACCGGGTAAGCCGGCCCAAAGGCATGTTCGTTTTCCAGCAGGCGCACCAGCTGCTTGGCACGTTCTTTGGAAATGCTGCCGGCATAGAGGGGTAATAGGGTGGCAATGCTGGAGCTTTTGAGCAAACGGTGGGTGATGAAGTCGCGCGAGTAATACTGCATTGAGTAGGGATCCCATAACTCTTCAAAGGTTTTCTCGGTGCGTTCCATACGCCCCACTAAATCTTCGGGCAGCTCCTCGCGCAGGGATTTGGCGATCTCCCGCAAGTGGCTGTTAGCCCGGATGAACATGCTATTAAAGGCCAGGTCTTCAATAGCAAACAAGGAGTGGTCCAAAATCTTATTAATGTCGTAGGCTTTGCGGCGCAGGCGGCGCTGGATATCGAACAGCGCCAGGGCTTCAATTGTCGAAAAGCGTTGGTCGAGCGGTACCGAGCGGGTGTCGCGGCGGAAGAGGCTAATGACCTTATCAACCCGCGTTTTTTCTATGAACCGAATCCACAATGGCAGTAAATGTTCGTGCATTTCGGCCATCCAGGGCGGGGTGTTGTCTAGGCCGGTTTCCCAGGGGTGGATTTGCAACACCAAGCCCTCGCCATGAGGGTCACGGTCTTTATATAACCATTGATGGTAGGCCAAAAGGGCAGGGTAGACCATCCGGTACCACTGCCGGCGTTCCGGCCAGGCTAATTTGGCGCCCACCTGCACTACGGCTTCGGCCAACATTGGCGGTTGGGTGATGCCAGTCGTTAAGACATCTGATGGGGCGAACGGGTTGAGCCAACTCCGCCAGATATTGCGGTCGGTGCGGTACTGCGGATCATCGCGAAAAATAATATTGGGCAGCATGCCATTATGCCACTGCCCACGCAGCAAGCTTAAAAGTTCCATTTTGGCCCGCTCCACATCCAGGTGCCGCAGGCCGATAGCCACAAAACAGCTATCCCACAGCCACTGGTGCGGGTAGAGGTCGTAGGCTGGCTGGGTGTAGTTGCCGCGGTCGTTCATACTGAGTACCGCTTGAGCTTGCTCGAGTAGTTCCGGCATGTCCTGCATATGCTTACAGTATAGCGGAAGTGGCTACTGTCGGTTACGCAAGACGGCAGTGAAAATGTAGTTATTGAAGTCTTGCGCGGGGATAATGCGTACGGGCGGTAGGTGTATATTTAGGCTGGCATCATCGGCCGCAAACACCTCAGGGTCAGGCTGGAAGTAAATAGCAGGCGGGCGCCTGAGTTGTTTTGCCGCTTGCTTTTCCTCCTCGGTGCGCGGGAGGGCACCAACGATCACACCGCGCTGTGTTTGCAGGGTATCAACCATTTCTACCTTTCGCCTGGTGAAAGAGAAAGGCCGCCCGTTGCTGCCTATGGCTAAGACAACTTCGCTGTCTTCAACGGCCCTGGTCTCAATTGACGTGACTTCGACGTAGCGGCCGACGCGCAACCATTCTGGATTCTCGAAGTAAAACGGCTGTAGTTGCGGGGTCTGGGCGGCCTCAAGATCAATCGGTGGTTGTTCGCACGCCTCAATCCCCAACTCAATAGTCACACAAACCCCTATTTTACATGCTACTTATGTTTAAGTGTAGCCTCAAAACAACAAAAGGCAAGCTGTAATTTATGCATCGTTTTTACTCCGTAAGAACAGCTTGCTATACTAAAGTAGATGAGCTACCAAAATCCACAGATTGCTGAAATTACCGAGCGCCTCAAAACACTCTTAGCCGAGCTCAAGACGCTGCCACCCGAGAAGCGCGCCAGTGTTGGCCAGGAAGTGAATAAGCTCCGTGGCCAGTTGCAGGAGCTTGTTGAACAGGAGCAGGGACCGGCTGAAGTATTGGCCCCGATTGACGTTACCGCGCCGTTTGACGTAAACACACCGGCCGACAAGCGCCCCCGCTTATTGCCCAGCGAAACCGGCAGTCTGCACCCCCTGATGACCGAGCTGAACCAAGTGCTCGATATTTTTTACCGCATGGGCTTCACGGCTGTGGAGTCGCGCGAAATTGACGATGACTTCCACATGTTTGGCGCCCTCAACTTCCCCGAAGGCCACCCCGCCCGCGACGATTACGACACTTTTGTCACCGAGCAAACCGACACCCGCGGCAAGCCACTCGTTGCCCCGGCTCACACCTCCACCATGCAGCACCGGGTGCTGACTGAACATAAGTCCAACCTGGAGCAAGATAAGCCCATTGCTGTGGTTATCCCCGGCCGCGTCTTCCGTAACGAAGACCTCGACGCCCGCCACGAGCATACCTTTTACCAGCTGGAAGGCATATACGTCGATAAGGGCGTGCATGCCGGCCACCTGATCGCTACGCTTAAAACTTTCTTGCAGGAGTACTATGGCAAGCAACTGGAAGTGAAGACCCAGCCGTTTTATTTCCCATTCACCGAACCATCGTTTGAATTCGCCATGAGCTGCCCATTTTGCAAGAAACAAGGATGTGGCGTCTGTAGCTACAGCGGTTGGATTGAAATTTTAGGCTGCGGCATGATTCACCCCAACGTTCTCAAAATGGCCGATATCGACCCCAACATCTACACTGGTTACGCTTGGGGCGGCGGCATCGACCGCCTTGTAATGATGAAATACGACATCGAAGACATCCGCTACCTAGAAAGTGGCCGCCTCGACTTCTTAAGGCAATTCTCATGAAAGTATCACTAAATTGGGCGCAGCAGTTTAGTAATGTTCCACTTCGAGAGATTGGTGACGATCAACTTCTTGACAAAATTGGGGCACAGCTTGGTGCGATAGATGAAATTGACAGATTGGGGCCTCGATTTGATGGCATCGTAGTCGTAAAAGTTCTGGAATGCCAAAAGCATGACAATGCTGATAAGTTGAGTGTTTGTATAGTCGATGACGGCGGTAAAGTCGAAAAAGTTGAGCGTGATGACAATGGACATGTTCAAGTTGTTTGTGGAGCACCAAATGTTCACGCCGACATGTTGGCGGCTTGGATTCCACCTGGTGCG
>CAZOYN010000064.1:3933-4279 GCA_964584135.1 uncultured Candidatus Saccharibacteria bacterium
CCCGAGATATTCGCGGTCAGAAAAGCAATGGTATGTTGGCCAGTTTGCATGAATTAGGAATTAGCGACGATCACGATGGTATCTTGGAAATCAAAGTAGAAGATGTTGGGCCAACGCTTTCGCAACCCGGAATGGACTTTAAGCAACTTTATAATCTGGACGATACGATTGCCGATATTGAAAACAAAATGTTTACCCACCGGCCAGATTGTTTTGGCATCCTTGGTGTTGCTCGCGAGCTAGCAGGTATTCAACAACTTGAATTTAAAAGCCCCGATTGGTATCTCAACTATCCAAAATTTGAATCACCCAGCGATTTGCTACTAGAAGTAAATGTTGAAGATCA
>CAZOYN010000065.1:0-4228 GCA_964584135.1 uncultured Candidatus Saccharibacteria bacterium
AATGAATCTTTACCACCACCAATTCCGACTAGCAGCCCTTCGGCGTTGCTTGACCTGATTGGGCTGGCGGTCGAGGGGCTGGCAGGGAAGTTAATAGCCATCTTAGGATCGAGCTTGTTGACATAGAAAAACTCGCCTAAACCGCGCTGGTAAGTCTTGGCAAAGAAATCGGCGCTGGCTTGGTCCAGCGACGCCTTAGGACTAAGAGCGATATGCAGCGGCAGATAGGTTTTGTAATAAGACACCCCGGCCATGTAAAACAACGCCTGGCAGGCAGCCTTGAGAAGATCGTAATTAAGATCGTCTACAAAATCAAAGTCGAAGCGATAGGTTTCGGTAAAATGGATTTCTTCATCAAGGCCGTAGCGTAAGCTAAGTGTCTTAGCGGTCTCATCAAATTCATAACCCACGAAATTGAAAAGCTTGAAGTGGTTCATAGGGCTGCCACGACAGTTTTATACTGTTTACCGCGTTCCTCAAAGTTTTTAAACATATCAAAGCTGGCAAAACCAGGTGATAGCACCACGGCATCACCCGGCTGAGCAGCCGCTTGGGCTTTTTTAACAATCGCATCAAGGCTTTTATCCGCAAGCAATTCATAATTTGTAAAGCCAGCTTGCAGGAGAGAGTTGGCGACCCGCGGACCGGTCGCTCCAATGCAAAATACTTTGCGGATAGCATCGTTGGCCGCAAAGGCTTTGGCGAATTCGGTCAGGTCCAAACCGCGCTCAAAACCACCAATAATCATAACTTTTGGTTGCTTGATTGCGGCCAACGCGGCCATGGTGGCCTCCGGGCTGCTGGCAAACGAGTCGTTGTAGTATTTCACCCCGTCAAGTTCACGGATTAACTCCAGACGGTGGGGCAGGCCAGTAAACGTAGTGAGGACGGACCGAATAGTCTCAATGTTTTTATCAATCTGCCAGACTGTCGTGATGGCGGCACAGACGTTTTGCCAGTTGTGCTGGCCGAGCAGTTTGAGCTCCTTGACGTCACAGATGGCTTCGCCTTCAATTGTTATGACGCCTTCAATCACGTCCGCACCCGGGTGCTTCATGTAGGGAATTTTATGACCCGAGCTGACGCTGGCAATGTGCTCGCTGGTGGCATTCAAGCCGTAATAAATTGCCGTGTCTTCGGCGGTCTGATGGGTAAAGAGTTGCTGTTTGGCCATGATGTAATCGTTCATATCGCCATGCCAGTCCAGATGTTCCGGAACAACCATTAGGCAAACCGCGATGTGCGGTGACTGCTTTAGGTCAATCAGCTGGAAGTTGGCCAGTTCCAGCACCACGTAATCATCGGGTTTTATGCCAGCTTTCAGCATTTCCAGCGGCGCGGTGCCAATGTTACCACCCAGGTGTACGGTTTTACCGGCGGCTTCCAGTATCTTGGCAATTAGCGTGCTGGTAGTGCCCTTACCCTTGGTGCCGGTCACGCCGATGATATTGCGGCTCGGGCAAACCCGCATAAATTCGTTGGTAACCGTCGTAATACGACTTATAACGTCTGGATCTTCGGGATTAGCCGCTTTAATATCACGGGGGTGTAAACCCGGAGTACGCACTAAGAGGTTAAATTCGCCTAAGTTTTTGAGGTAATCGGCGCCCAGCTGGCCAGCGACACCCTCAGGCAGACTGAGCTTGTCATCAGCATCACGGATAACTACGTCGTTACCGGGCTTGTGCCAATATTCATAGGCAGCCTGCCCCTGCGAACCGTAGCCTAAGATGGCAATCTTCATTAAAGATATTGTATCAAGCTTAGGCTTTAAGCGTGGTCTTGACCAGTTCAGCCACCTGGCGCGGGGTCATGTCAGCTTTCAGAATAACAGCGGCCACGCCGAGCTTCTTGACGTCTTCAGGGATTTCTTGCTCGCCCATGTTGGTGAGGATAATGACCTTGATTTTCTTGCCCCAGTCGGTCTTGCGTAGCTCGGCCAGCATCTCGTCACCACGCATCTCCGGCATCATCAGGTCGAGCAGGATAATTTCTGGTTTCATTTTTTCGCTCAGCTCAAGCCCGAGCTTACCGTTCTCGGCCGTCTCAACCTCGAAGCCCTCGGCCTCAAACTTGATGCGGTACATCTGGCTGATAGCCTGGTCGTCCTCAATAATCGCAATTTTCGCCATAATACTAACCAATTGTAGCCGCTTGTTGCCAGATAGGCAAAAGCATATACTTTACAATAATGTTCAGAAACAATAACTGGTTGCTGTTGGCGCTGATTGCGCCATTTCTGTGGGCGCTAGTAGTTCTGATCGACGATAACTTGCTCCGCAAGGTCTATCGCAGCGCCGGTTTTGGCGCCATGGTGGCCGGGCTGTTTGGACTTTTCCCATTTCTTTACCTGTCAATTACCAATGATACCTATACACTGCCGCCCCGAGTGCTGGCGGCAGCAATTGTTTCTGGCGTATTAACCGTGGCGTTCTACTACTGTTATTTCAAAGCTTTAGGCAGCGAGGAGCCGTCTACGACTGTCGCTATGCTGAATCTTATGCCGGCTTTCGTGGTGGTCTTGGCGGCCATGTTTTTGCACGAGCATCTTCACACCAAGCAATATACCGGTATCGGGATTATCATCTTGTCGTCTACTTACCTCGGCCTGATTGGCACCAAGCGGTTCAAATTACACAAAGCCATGCTCTACGTCATCACCGGCTCGTTTTTATACGCCGTGGCTTCGATACTGGCTAAGTTTGCTTATGAGAAAGCTGCCTTTAGAACTGTCTATCCGTGGATTTCCTTCGGCTTTTTCCTGGCTGGTGATGTTATTTACATCTTTGGGCGCCACTCAGCTGAAGCCAAACGGGTAGCCAAGAAAGCCGGCATCGCCTTAATACTGATTATGCTGTCGATAGAATTGTTGAATTTCGGGGCTGAATTCACCCAAGGCCTGGCGATCAGCCGCGGGCCGGTCTCGATAATTCGGACAATTGAGGGCATTCAGCCGCTTTACATGTTGCTTCTGGCGGTGGTGCTTGGGCCATTCCTGAGGTCGTTTTTCAGAGAACAAATCGACAAAAACTTTCCTAAAAAAGTTGCCTCAATGCTGGTGATGCTGGCCGGACTGTATCTTATCGCTTCTTGAGGACTTTCGTAAAACCGGACTGATTACCTTTCCAGCCAGTTGATTCAAAGACGGCTACGGCTAGGGCGCAGACTGGCAAGGCGATACATTTTTTGCCAGTTACAACCATACTGATGGGGCCAAATTGCATACTCCTGTTTTGTGCCAGCGCTTGCAGACTGTTCTGGATGTCGGCCCGTACTTCAGCTTCGGTGTGCCCTTCATGCTCTACGAGTAGACCGCGCTTGGTGGCAGGGTCCTGCATCCAGCCGATACCCGCCCAAACTTCTTGGTTACGCTGCGAGGTACGCGTTTGAGACATGACGACATATAGGCGGTCGCCCCATTTGCCTGGAATGTCCGTGATGGGACCATCAATTGCTGTAACGTCACTATCAGGGGGCAGGACTGAACTGAGATAAATCAGGTTAAAGTTGGCGACGCCGGCACTCACCAAGGCGTGGTCGAAGGCTGATATTTCGGTCGGCCCAACGCCGGTACCGGTTGTTATATTAATCTTCATCTATGTTTATTTTAAACTCTCTAGGCAATAATACCGACAGATTATATAAAATGCAAACAACTTCTTTAGAAACCCTACTTTGGTCGGATAGTGTACTTCTTAAGGAAATTAACTGGCTTGGAAGCCTCTTTTGACTTTCGCAAACCCTCAATTCCAAGATCCTGTTCGTTATTCATTAGCTCAACCCCTAACGAGGCAAGATATGCCGCTAATTTATGCTGCAGATACTCATTGGCGCCTTTGTGAGATATGTTACTCTTACCAAAGTGAAGCATTGCTGTTTTATCAGGCAGTAATTCAAAAAGAGTAAACGCAACCAATTTACTCTTAACATATACTCCGTAGCCGGATAGTTTTAGCTCCTTTGCATGAGTAAGGCTACGATCAATTGCGGCAAACTCACGCTTTACTTCCTCATTATCCCTGGCCTTTAAACCCTGCCATTCGACCATAAGCTCCTCTATGTGGGATCGAACATTCGGGGAAGTTAAATCAAGCTCCTTGGTTAAGGAATGTGCTTCATTATTTCGTATGAATGCATTAATTTTATTTCGCTTTTTTGAATGGAAGTAGTTGATGTCAGACATATTTGAGGCAGAAAGAATGTAATCATGATTATCTCTATCTTCCAC
>CAZOYN010000066.1:0-4124 GCA_964584135.1 uncultured Candidatus Saccharibacteria bacterium
ATCAGGCTAAAGAAGTCGCCGTCGCCGCTGACAACGATGGCTTGGTCAAAATTAGGCAGCTCTTTCATGGTATACAGTACTAACTCGGCATCAACGTTGCCTTTGACCGCCACTTTTTCTTTATCCTTATCCCGGTCTTTTTCGTCGGCCTCGACCTTGACGTCCAGTGTCGGCTTAAGCACCACCAGGAAGCCAAGTTCGTGCATGTATTCGTACAGGGCTTCGTTTTCGCTCATGTAGCCGATAAACATGTAAGCCTTGGTGACCCCGTATTTGTCAGCCAAGAACTGGCGGAATTTCCGCCAGTCCATTTTCCAGCCCATGCGCTGGACACCCAGGTTCAAATTCTGGCTGTCAATAAAGGCATAGACATTGGTTGGCTTACGCTTGGGGCGTCTCATGCCTCTAGTCTATCAGATCATTGGCCCAGCAATAAGGGCAATCGGCAAAGCGACGGGTGTGCCCGAACGGCCGCGAGCGGTGCTTAGCCCGGCGCCCCATTACTGCGACACCGCCAAACCGGTAAAGGCAAAATCAATATTACCCAGGCTGGCACTGGAGCCCGTAACGGCGTCACTGGCCATGGAAACCTGCAAACTATACTGGGCGGTATTGCCGGCATTAATTGCCGCCGGAGTATTAATTGCCAGTCCGCCGGTTAGATTGGCGGCGATGAGTGCGGCCAGCGTAAAGGTTTGCTGCGGGCCGTTGGTGCCGTAGTTTAAGATGACGTTAACCTTGGACAGGTCCACGCTATCCGGGTTACTGGGCGTGCTGCTGACGGCAAACTTTAGGGCCAGCGGCGTGCCACCAGCGTTCTTTAAGTAAAAGATATCGCCATTGAGCGGCATGGCTTGCCCGCCCGGCACTAAATTACTAAAGACAAAGCCAGATTGGGCATTCGAGTAATTATTGCCATCGGGACTTATTTGCAGGTTAGCCGTGGCAGTTTGGATGCTGTTACCCATGAGTTTAATTTGTTGGCTTTGCAGCGCGGCAAAAGCCACGCCGCCAACCAGAGTGGCCACGGCTAGCGACGCAACGGCCAGCCGCGTAAACGGTTTTTTCATTGGAACCTCCTGTTTAATGACGGTTCCATCATGCCAAGTCAAAAACGCTCACGCCAATTACGTGGCACTTCATTGATACAACAGTTAAGGTTTCAAGGTAACGAAAACTTAAACCTAGGGCTTCATTGCGCCAATAATCAGCGCCATCACCAGCACAGTCACCAGCTCGTGGCTGGTGGTCAGCAGCGTGAGCTTTTTGCGGCGAGCCTCGAAGGTGTCATGCACGTACACGCGGGCAGCCGTAAAGCCCAGCCAGAGCCAGAATGCTGTCTGCAACGTGTCACTTAAAAAGCTACCAGCAAAGAAGTTGTGCGCCAGGAATGCCACATGCGCCAGCACGTAAGCTGTGACCAGACTGGCAACGAACACACTGCCGTACATCCAGGCCATTTGGCCACCACTCTGCCCCTTGCGCATTTTCTCGGCGTCGACGCCAGTGTACTTTTGCCAGGCTTTACCGAATGTGGCTGGCATGTACCACAAACTGCCTACGACCATGCTGCTTAGAGCGGCTAGCAAAACCGCCCAGTTATTTATATCTACAGTCATCTCTTTGCCCTCCTAGAGCTTAAAAGTATTTTCAGTATGCGCCGAACAGTAACGCTAGGCAAGTAGTTCTGGGGGCAACTTTGCGAATATGGCGACAAGTTGCTCGGCTATATTAGGAGCCACAATAAGCACGTCGGCTGTGGTAAAGGCCGGCTCTTGGCCGTGTAGATTTAAAACTTTAGCTCCAGCCTCCCGCGCAATCACAAACCCAGCAGCATTATCCCAGGGTTTCAGCCCATTATGATGGAAGGCATCAAACCGGCCGCACGCGACATACGCAATGTTCAACACACCGCTGCCCGGGCAGTTGGTCCACGGCATAACACCGGTTTGCTCATAAATCCCGAGGTGGCGCCTTAGATTTCTGGCCATGGCTTCGTCATCATAGCTATTACCGGTCGTGATACTAGCACCTTCCAAGGTTGATTGCTGGCTGGGCTGGATTTTTTCGCCGTTTTTCTTCGCGCCCTTGCCCTGCACCGCCTCAAAAATCTCATCTTTATATGGGTCGTAAATAACACCCGCAACGGGCTCGCCGTTTTCAATATAGCCGATCGACACGGCCGACTCGCGCATATCGCGTTTAAAATTATAGGTGCCGTCAATCGGGTCTATGACAAAGCCTGTGAAACTCGGCTCAAACAATGCTTGCCGTTCTTCTTCGGGATCCTCTTCCGAAAGGACAATTGTATCTGGAAAAAGTTGTTTCAGCCGGTCACGAATAATACCTTGCGACTTTATATCGGCAATGGTTACTAAATCTTTCGAATTGAGCTTTTCTTCATGGCCGCTAAGATGTTGGGCTCCTAGCAAGAACTGCCCGGCCTCTTTGGCCACTAGTTTCATGTTCTCAATTCTGTCCATGCTGTCTATCTTAACACTTCTTTTTTAAGCCCTCTTGCCGGACAGTTTTATTTTCGATGTTTAATCAAAAGTTAAGACTAGGCAGTATCTTAAATTCTGATCTACCCTGATGTCAAAACACTAGCTTGAGAATAAAACGCTAGGCTGTACAAATTTTTTGCTGTAAGAAAAGCCTCTGCGAAGTTGCAGATACCTATTTACATATATACCTTAGTGTGGTTTAATAAATTTACGAAATCGAGGTCATATGTATACACATGAAGTAGTATCTCTTGGACAATTCACAGGCATGCGCCATTACCGTGGCGCACTTCAGCGCAGTGGCTTGGTTGCCTTGGAAGAAATCGGCCACACTGTGGCTATTAGTAATCCAGCCCCCCCCCTTGGCACGACAGCGTTAGATAGCGTATTGCTGCCGACCATTTTTGAGACTATAGCAGTCACTACATCACGCCTTGAGGCGGCTGATGAGGTAAGAATTATGGATCAAATCGGCTGCGACAACCTCGATGAATTTGTAGCAAAAGGTATTGAGCGCTGGAGAGAAATTGCACACAACCGGGGAGACGTCGTGGATATACGCCTACATTTTGCTGAAAACCATAGGACTATTACAGAAAAGACAATTCCTAGTGGCTTAGTCATTCCTTTGGAAGATCCAGAAATAGAATTTATAGGCTACGTTGCGCAACCAGATGAAATGGAAGCACTGGAACACATCACTATACAGGCACTTAACTCTAGCGCTTCACTCGATAATGAGGTTCCAGGCTTCTACCTCTAAGTAGGTGCCTGAAAAAACGTAAGTAATGCTCGGTTCTTTTCGTTTAGCTAGAGTGCGAGCGCTTGGCTGTACAAATTTTTTGCTGTAAAATAGGCGACGAGTCGAAACGTTCGACTTGTGTGATTATATAAGGGGTGAGACCGGTGATAGGAACCATCATTGGTTGGTGTGTCGTGCTCGCACTGGGGCTGACAGTCATCTGGCGCGTTGATACCAACTACCGCAAGACGTTGGAGAATCGCCGCCGAGAGATCGACAGTCAGGCCGCCGACGCGGAAGTCGTGCGAATAGAGCGACGCAACGCGGCGCAGCTAACAGCAGCTACCGCGAACGAGCGGGCAGAGTTCGAGAAAGCCGGGCTTGCACACCGCGCTGCGGAGGAACGGGCAGCCGCCCAAGTAGCGACTGAAACGGTCCAGGAACGAATCGAAGAAGAGCGGCGCATCATCGCTGCCCGGGCCGAAGGACGTGCTGAAGCCGCCCGAGAGAACGCCCTGCGCTCAGCTATCAGTGACGCAAGTGGTGTCGAAGCCCTCGTAGAGGCATATAAGGCCTACTGCCAGCACTTTAAGGGTATTGCTCCTGACAGTTCTCGGCGATACGCACCTGGAGGGTGGAAGCCTCTACGTCAGCCAATAACCACACACGCAGTTTCAGGGCATACTGCATTTCGCCTTATGGCGATAAACCAAAAATGCCCTGCAACACCTTTATTATATGGTTTTAATGAGTTCGTTTAGAGCTACTCGTTCTTGTTCGGTGGTGTCGCGGTGGCGGACGGTGACCGTGCCAGCAGTGTCGCCTTTTAGGGTTTCAAAATCAATGACGACGCAGTATGGGGTGCCGATTTCGTCTTG
>CAZOYN010000067.1:0-3805 GCA_964584135.1 uncultured Candidatus Saccharibacteria bacterium
GACCGGCACACTTGGTGTACTGGTGAAGTGAGGCTTGCAGACGTACCGGTCCTGAGAGTACGCCTTAATCGCTGGCGCTGCTATTTTAACTTGTGGTCTTATCGGGGAGGCTTAGGGAAGCCTCCTCGTAGCTACTAGTATCCTCTTAAGGGGGAGTTACTTCTGTTGTGGCCATAACTTTTTTTAAGTGATGATTATTACTATCAAAACAGCTGTTATTTATAAGCTTCGCGCTGTAGTTTTTCTGGATCAGGTAAGATAATCTTTTTATCAGAGGCAATAAGCAAACCTTTATCGCGCAAATTAACGACACTGTGCGTAACTGTCTCTCTGGCTAAGCCCAATATTTCAGCGATGGTTTGCTGTGTTAGGGGCAAATCTATTATTAGCCCACCGTCTTTCGTTAGCGTACCGAACATATCTGCTAAATAAATAAGTAAGTGAGCTACCCGGCGATGGCTACCGGTTATGGAAGCGTCTTCCAGGCGGTGTATGAATGAGTTCAAACGCACGCCTGCGGCGTGGAAAAGATCCCTATACAGACTTGGATCTTTTTCAATCGCGGCCTTCAGGCTATCGTGGTTTATGGAGTAGAGCGCCACATCCGTCATCGTTTCGTAGTAATACGTCTCTGGCCCACGATATATTTTTAGGCCAAAAACCGCGTTATAAACCGGCGTAAGTGGCACGATATCGTTCGGGCCGTATATGACTTGGATGCTCCGGGAGCCGTCATTCTGAATCATATAGCGCTTTATATAGCCGCTTTTTATAAGGTGGAGGAGTGTCTTGTCCTCGAAACCATGGACTATCTCGCCTTTGGGCACCACCTGTCGTTTCCCACTCAAAAGAAGCTGGTACAACGGGGTGTCTTGGCGCTCGTAAGACATGACCATAATATACAAGATTTATTGCAAATAATCAACTAGCCTCACCGAATATAAAGCAGTCGTTTAGAGTAAACTTGCTAAAAACTCCAATAGATTGTATTATGTATGCATGAACGAGGTCGAACCTGTAACTTTTGGCATCGTGCCAGGTAGGTATCACCAGAAGAGACACTTCGATTCTAACCGTCGAGTGCTGGAGGTATTGGGCTATGAGTCCGTGGTAGCCGACCTGCCAATCGCTGACCCCGATGCAACGTTTGATGACCAATCGGATATAGTTGCGTGTGACATGGCAAGTGAGAGCAGCCTAGTATTGGTGGCGTATTCCAGCGGGGTGAATGCGGCACAAAGGGCTGCTGACCGTTTAGCAGTTAAAAAAATCATTAACGTCTGCGCTTCGTTTGACCCTTCAACCACTACCGCACTTAGAAGGCCGAAAGATGAAAAAGATGAAGAGGTCGCTACCATGCCTCGCAAATATATCTTGCCAGACTACGAAGACCAAATTATTCCACTCGGTAATGGGCTTACGGAGGTTAGCCCAGAGTTTGCGCGCCAGGTTTATTACAACCAATGCGACAAAGTGGTGCAGGACAGGGCAATCGAGCTACTTGTTCGACAAGGGCGTCCTAGTTATGAACCGCCTCTTATAGATTGGCCAGAGGCACAGCAAGAAATGATTATCTGCGGCAAAGACAACGCAATTAATCCTGCCTACTTACGTTATATAGCCAACAACTGGCTTCAGGTTAAGCCTGAAGGGCTGGACGATGCCGACCATTCGCCTTTTTTGTCCCGCGGCTATCAACTTGCTAGAAAATTAGTGGAACTAGGTGTGGGGGCAGGCGAGCAATGACAGAACATATAGACCAGCATTATGATGACCCTGAAAACAGGGATGTCGTAGAAAAACGGTTTGCGGTTTATGATTTTGCCGAGCCCAGGGTTGATATCCATAATGAAGAAGCAAAAGTCCTAAGCTTCTTAGGTAAACTGGCCAACCAAGAAGGTAACATTAACGGGCCTATAGTCTTGGACGTTGGCTCGTCGAAAGGCGGCATGCTGGCTAGGCTGATGAATCATGGCTTTCGCGGTGGCTATATAGGCTTAGACCGTAGCTATAACCAGCTCAAGCAATCTAAGGACCAGCACCTTTTCCCACCTTTGCATATGTTGCCGCTTAACGCCAAAGCCGACATACTGCCCATACTTGATAAAACCGTGGATATCAGCTTGGTTAATTTTATGCTTTACCACCAGGACGAAAACGCCCGCTGGCAGACCTATAGCGAGCTCAAACGCGTCACCAAATCTGACGGGCTACTGGTAATAGGCACGAGTGGCGTAACCAATAAAGCACTGCAGCGCCGTTGGGAGTTTGATATCGCCAATGACCTAGGCCCTCCTGAGGTTTTGGCTCCGCCGCCAATGAACCTGGGTTTTACTAGCGAAAAAGCCATGACTGAGCTGCCGGAAAATTTCCCAGGCTGGCACCTCGCGACTTTTGAACAAGTCAGCCAGTTTCCGATTAGAGATGAGAAGCGGGTTGATGCTTGCATCAATTCCATCCGTACTCTCCGTGATCAGTACACTCCCGAGCCCACCGAAGTGGATTTTGAGGCATCACTTGCTAAGGTCAAGGCACGCTTAATGCAGTTCATTGATGATGGTTCGCCACTAGTCGATAGTATCCAGCGCACATTTATTGTTGCCAGCCCCACACCATTAGGTTTGCCCGGCCGAGTAGTACTCCGTTAACAGATTCCGTTTTGGGCACGTATGCTTTACAATAACTACTGTGGCAGCCATATTCCGCAACAAACACCACAAAATTGAACCTGTCTGGCACGTCCAGCTGGCTATGCTGCTGGCGATAGTGCTGCAGCTATTGCTGCCGGACCGCTACGTGCTTGGCTCCCGCTTTGTTTTGGTAACCATCGAAACTCTGCTGCTTGTAGCCATGTCGTTTACGACGCCCCGCGAGCAGATTTTTAAGTCGTTAAGCCGCCGTATAAACGTGTTCCTACTTATTGGTCTGACCAGCTTGGCCAATATTTACTCTTTGGTTGAGGTCGCCCGTAAACTACTAGCTTCGGGGCACATCAAGAATGGTCGGGAACTTATACTGGCAGGGCTGAATATTTACCTGACGAACATCATTATTTTTGGACTGTGGTACTGGGAGATGGACGGCGGCGGCCCGGGAGAGCGCCTGCTAGTTGCCAAGCACGAACAGGACTTCCTGTTCCCGCAGAACCAGAACGAAAACTATCGGCACCCCGAATGGCGGCCAACTTTTGTCGACTATTTATATGTATCCTCGACTAACGCAATGGCTTTTAGCCCGACCGACACACTGCCACTGAGCCGCCGGGCAAAACTACTGATGCTCACACAAGCCACAGTTTCGCTAGTCGCAATCGCCCTGGTCGCAGCCAGGGCAGTCAATATCCTTGGCTAAAATAACCCTTTACGTTCTGACACAAACAGCGCAAGCGCACCAAGCGGCAACGACAGCCAGTAAGTGGCAAGCCGGTAGAGGAGTACTACGGCCAGTGCCGGTGCCGCTGGCAAACCGTAGGCAACAAGGGCAGCCACCAAGCCAGCTTCGGCACCAAGCAAACCACCCGGGGTAGGGCTTGCGGTTCCAGCTGCCACCCCTATTGTTACAACAATAAATGCTGAAGTAACTGAAAGCGACACACCCAACGCGTGGGCAGACGACCACAAGCAAACGATATGCAAGGCAGTTACCGCCATCGAGCATACGGTAGCCTGGGCTAAAGCAGTCGGTCGACGCTTATATGCTGAGAGTGCCCCGAACATACCGCGCAGCTTTTGCCGCAGCACCTGCCTAAAATATAACAGCCTGACAACCAGCACTAGCCCGAAAACAGCAATTACCCAGCCCCAGT
>CAZOYN010000068.1:0-3643 GCA_964584135.1 uncultured Candidatus Saccharibacteria bacterium
GTTCTTGAAGTTGGCATCATTGAGGATTTTTTCTAGGCTTGAGGTGAGGGCTGGGAAGTCATAGGTACTGGGCAAAGCGTCGAGAATAATTTTAGCGTTGTCGCCATCGTTATCACCGGCGCCTGTCGGATTACCGCCAATCACGTTGGCGGGGCTAGACACAAAAGTCTGGTAGGCTTTGACTAAATTGTCGGCCGCCGTAATATTGCGTACCAGCTGGGTATGAGCCTGTTCTTTAGCTTTAGTAACCCGCGCCTGGTATTGGTTCTGGCTCCAAACGGCCTGGGCGGCAACCAGGCTAAAGACTGTCACGAAGGAGGCCACACCGACCACACCGACGGTTTGGGCATTAGCCTTGACGATAGCCAGCCGTTTGCTAGAAACTTGGGCTTTGAGCCGTGCCATTTACTGCCCCCCTCCGCTGGTTGTGGTTGGTGCTGCCGTAAACAGGTCGGTAGGCTTGTCAATTTCTGAGCGGGTGGTAATTAAGTTAGGCACTGATAAGGTGACTGTTTTGGTAGTATCAAAGATGGTTGGGTCATACGAAAAGGCAATGGTATAACTCGCCTGGGCCGCCCCTTTCAGGCTCCCGCTCAAGCCAAAAGTGCTCAGCACAACGTTACTAAAGGCCTTGGTGCCGGTAGCCGGACTGGCGCTGGGACTGCTGGGGTCGGCCACTGCATAGGTTGTAAATTTAAGCGTATCAACAAACTTATTGACCGTACTCAGGGCGTCGGTGGTACCGGTCATGGTTGCCGTGTGCAGCACGTAGTCAATGTGCAAGCTGGTGATGTTAACCTGGACTGGGGTGAGTTCATTGAGATACGTAAACAGGCGGCCGGCCGCCGGCTTTTGGTCGTGCAGGGCGGTTAAGCTTTCAAGTTGGTTTTGGACGGTGAGGATCTTATTAAGCTGCGGCTCTTGCTGCAGCTTAGCGGTCTCACTCTTAATATCCTTGGTTAAATCACCTAGGTGCTTCCTTTGCAGGCCATCAATGCTGAGCATCAGCGCCAGTAAGGCAATCGCGGCGGCGCTCACCACCACTGAAACTGACAGTATTAAGCGTCGTGACCGCTGGGCGCGGATGTACTCGAGCTTGACATCTGGTAAGAGGTTAAATTGAATCATTCGGTGCGCTCCGCTAAGCCAACTGCCACGCTAAATTGGTTCGAGATAGCCAGCAATTCATTCTCCCTGTCGCGTGAAAACGTCACATTCCGCCAGGCGTTGCCGATTTCTACGTTAATGCCAAACTTGTTGGCCAGGAACAACGGAAATTCCGGGATGACTGAGGCGCCGCCAGTGACAATAATCCGGTCGATTTTAGAATCAGGGTAACGGGTTTGGAAGAACTTGATTGATTTTTCCAGCTCGGTGGTCAGGATTTCAACCGTGCCGCTGATGGCCTGGAAGATCTGGCCTTCCAGCTTGTCTTTACTGAGGCCGAATTTAAAGACAAATTGCTCTGCCTGTTTTTCATCAATATTTAAGTTTTGGGTAGCGGCTTTGAGCACCGCCTCTACACCCGTCGGGATGGAACGCGTCAGGTGCGGCGCGCCGTTCAGGTCAACCACCAGGTCGGTGGCTGTGCGGCCAACATCAAGCACCAGTTGGGCGGAAGTGGCATCTGTGGGTACGAGGGCCCGGGCCATGGCCAGGTTGTCCGGCTCAAAGGCAACCACATTCAGGCCAATTGCCTCTAACATGTCGAGGCGTCCCTCAACGAAGGTATTCGGCACGCTGGAAAGCAAGATTTCCTGCTTGGTCTTGTCGGCCGGCGAATCACCTAACAAAGCCCAGTCAATTTTTGATTCGGCTAAAGGGGTCGGGATGAGCGCGTCAGCCTGGTAGCGAATGGCTTTGGCCAGCTCACTACTCGGTAAGCGGTCAACATCAGCCACGGTTGTAAACACCCGGCTTGAGGGGATGCCTACTGCCACATTACGGGTAGTGACGTGGGCTTGCGAGACTAATTGGGCAATGGTCTGGGCCAGTTTTTCTTGGTCGGCCTTGGAGTCGCTTACAGCCAAGGTGCTGTCGAGGGGCACATAGGCATACTTAACCAAGGTTTTGGGGCTGGCACTGCCGTGCAATTGCGCCAAGCGTACGCCCGAACTGCCAATATCGAGGCCAAAGAAGTCAGATACGCCGCTAAGAATCGAGCTCATAATCTGCCCCTACTATAGCATAAGCGCTATTACTGGTCTCTGTTAGCTGCCCACCCATATCGTGTTTTTCTTACCTTTTTGCTACTTCTTTCATTTTATCACAGTATTGGCGGCAAACTGGTTATGGCATCATACTGTTGCGCGCCCGACCGGACCGCCGGGTTGGATAGGAAGAGCTCGGGACTTAATACAAAGACATCACCAGCACAAGTCGGGTTAACCAGTGGCCCCGCGGTCGCTGCCGGGTTATTGCTACAGCCAGTCCCGTTCGTGGCGTTGCCCAAGCGGGCGTCGCGGACCGAGCCATAGCTGCGCATCAAGTTAATCTGGTCAGCTATAAAGCTGCCGTAGACGACTAACTGGTTGGTGCAAGTACTGAAGATGTTGTCCTGGGCGGCCGGGGTATAGTTGGACTGTCCGCAGGTGTAAATGCGACCAGCGTGGGAGCCTACAGCGCTGTTATTCTGTGCCAGGTAGGTACCGTCAAGTTCAGTGACGCCCGGGCTAATATAGATGCTGCCGCCAGTTACCACCAGGTAAAACGATGGCACATTGGTCTGGTTCCAACCACTGCCGTAGGTAATATTACCGTTTATATAGACGTTGTGGCCGTAGACATAGACGGCGGTGTTCGACCCCGGCGCTATGCTGCCGGCATTCAACGTGAGGTCGCCACTGCTATAAGTGAACGCCCCGCTCGGACCGGGCGTGTACGGCGATGAACCAATGGCTGAACTTGTGGTAGGCACGCCAGGGGTGGCAATACAGTGCCCGCCACCCAAGCCACCACCCAGCCGCGGGTCTGTGGTGTTAGAGTCAACCGGCACGCCTTGGTTAGCCAACGTCAGGTAGGTTTGCGAACCAGCCGTGGTCATGCCATAGGTATCATGGCCGCTGGCAAAGCCCCGGATAATACTGATGCCCAAGGCCGCCAGCTGGGTGCTCGAACCGTAATTGCCGACAGCGTTAGTCACGTACCAACCACCGAGCGTACCGCTTTGGGTGCAACCTCCAGTGGTATCTATAGCTTGAAATTCACCGCCCGACGACACGCTGCCCCGGTAGGCCTGGTAAAACGGTTTGTTGATGACGGTCAGGCAACCTTCACGCGGGCCAACAGCCGGACCAGGTGCTCCCTGTTGGTTGCCGCTATTGTCCACGAATCCCGAGCCAGGATTAATCGTTACATCAATACAAAACTCATCACCAACATTATATGAGCCGGCTGGAACAGGATATGGATTAGGCCCATACGTATCTGTTTCGTTGGCCACGCACCTAGGGCCATCGTTAGTAGAGGGCGTGATTGTCCTTACCAAGCCACCGCTGGAATTGCGCTGGAAGATCTGATATGTAATTGTTACCCCGTTCACACACGATGGCGTTGTCAGGTTGTAGCCCGTGGCATCGGTAAAGGTTAGCTTCGTGGGGTCTTCTGGGTTACCGTTTGCATCGGTAACCGCTGGCACCGGGTT
>CAZOYN010000069.1:0-3621 GCA_964584135.1 uncultured Candidatus Saccharibacteria bacterium
ACTGGCGATAATGTTATAGATAACCTGTGCCTTTGAGATGTTCTCGTCAATGACGTCACGAACATCACGACCATTGCCCGCAATATCCTCGCTAGGCGGTGGTAAGTGGATGAGCAACGGCACCATTTTAAGGCCCCGCTCAACATTCTTCTGTTCACGAACCCGCTTGCGGTACTGGATAAAAACTACTGGCGCTGCTACCGCAACAGCCACAACCAACAAGACAATGATAAATAGAAAAGCCATCATGGCGTGCTAGCCTTCATTCACCTTAATTTCTTTTTGGTAACGCGTCTTCAAAAAGTCAGCCTTAATACGGCTTATAGCCTTGCTCTGCTTGTAGGGATCGTCCTTAGTCTGTTCTACGATTTGACGGGCCTTAGCAACCCACACTTCATCAAGCTGGTCTTCATTATCAGCCTCCTCTTCTTGCGCTTTAGGAGCCGCACTTGGTGTAGCTACTGACAGCGCTGCGGGCGGTTGTGCAGGTGGGAGTTGTGGCTGCTGCGGCATAGGCAAGCCACCCGCCTGCTGTGGGGTGGGCATTGGCATGCCTGGCATATTGGGTTGCTGGGGGTCCATAACTTATCAGAATTATACCAGCCAACATCAAGAATATCCACCCTTTAAAAGAGTTAAACAGTCTTCTTCGACATGCGCGATACGTACAAATAACCAACCATGAAGAATGCGAGGATAGTCAAACCGTCACGGATAGTAAGCTGCCCCACAGACTGTAGAACCAACAGACCGGTCGTTATGCCAGATATTAAGCCAGAAACCCGGATCTTACGGCCCCTGCTCCATTGCCTACCTTCCAAGACCAGCAACAGAACTGAAAACAACATGATAAAAAGCAGCATAAATGGCAGCACGAGCAAAATTGATGGCGCCGTATGCGGGTTGGTAGTTGTACACAAAGTGACAAATGCGGTCGTTGCTACGGCAAGAATTATGGCTTTGCGTTTCATGTTTTTATTGTACTTCAAAATAAAAAAATACGCCCTTCAGGGCGACTGGACGCGTTAATGATTTTTTAGAAGCCGGGTAGTAAATCCGCCCAATATATAAATGATTAGCGCTTACTACCCATTGGCTTTGACTGACCGCTCTTGCAACCTTTAGGGTTACGAAGAGCGTTAATTTTTTTGTTTTTGTAAGTTTTTTGTTTGCGACTTACTAGGTTTAATACTACTACAGATCCTTAAAATTGTCAATGACCATAAGCAGTTTTACAAGGAAAACACACAAATTATTTCTTCAGATTTAACCAATATAAAAGTTATGCACAGCTTTATGTCCACCTAACCATAAATGTTATTGACACATATGATTGTACTTTATAAGATAGCAGTAGTACTTTGAATAAAAAAAGTACTCAAAAACAAAAATGATCCCAGATGGAATGACGGCTTCTCGTAGGCCGTTATCCCATCCAAAAGAGATCAGCCAAAAACAAAAACATTCATTTCCGTAAAGGCCCGCGACTCGCAAGCGGGCCTTTATTTTTTATCTTTACTTTTTTGGAAACTTCGCGTTCTATGCATGCATGAAAAATCCAATATATAGCATTCTGCAGCATGGTCTCGGCACGACAGTTGTGGAAGTAGAGTGTGCCATTACAAACGGACTGCCGGCAGTGATAATTGTCGGCCTCGGCAATAAATCGGTTGAGGAATCCAAGGAACGCATTCGCAGTGCTTACGCATCTGCGAAATTAAAACTGCCCGCCAAACGCATAACTATCAACCTAGCTCCGGCAGACATACCTAAAACCACCACAAGCCTAGACCTAGCCATTGCGACCGCCATACTCGCGAACCAAACAAAGCTCATACATGAGCCTAGGCGCCAAGAAGCTTTTATTGGCGAGCTCGGCCTGGACGGTACAGTCCGGCCTGTGCGCGGCATAATCGGCAAGATCGCAAATGGCATGCAGCATGGTTTTGCGACATTCTATATACCAGCCGGCAACATGGAACAAGCAAGTCTTATAAAAGGCCCTACATTAATTCCTATTAGAAATATAAATGAAATCATTAAGTTACTGCTCCATGGCACAGCCCCCGAGCAACTGCCGCCCAGTCCCCCACCCATCAGCGAGCCAACTCCCAAAACCAATCGCGTCAGTATTGACGACATTGTCGGCCAGGAACGTGCCAAGCGAGCACTCGAAATCGCAGCCGCTGGAGGACATAACCTGCTGCTGAGCGGGCCACCTGGCACTGGCAAAAGCATGTTAGCCAAAGCCCTGTGCGCCCTATTGCCGCCCATGAGCCAGGAAGAGACACTAGAAGTCACAAACCTGCACAGCCTAGCGAGCAGTAGCTACAGCCTATTGGTCACTGAGCGGCCCTTCCGTGCACCCCACCACAGTGCCAGTCAGACAGCACTGATCGGCGGCGGTACAAATGTCAGGCCAGGAGAGATCAGCTTAAGTCACCGCGGTGTATTGTTTCTGGATGAGATCCCCGAATTCAAGCGCAGCGCACTAGAAGCCCTCAGACAACCTCTCGAAGACAACAAAATTACCGTCGCTCGAGCTAACGACGTAATCGAATATCCTGCAAACTTCATTGCAGTTGGCACGGCGAACCCCTGCCCCTGCGGCTACCTAGGCACTCCCAGGTGCCACTGCACGGCTGCTTCAATCCAACAGTACAAGCAACGATTATCCGGACCTATAATGGATAGGTTTGATCTATTTATAGAGGTAGACAACGTCAACCACGCACAGCTACTAGATACTCCTTCGACCGTAAAGCAGCAAGAAGCCGCCACTAAACGCATCCACCTGGCACGCACAGCCCAGGAAATACGTTATAATAACTCTCTGGACCTCAACAGCGACTTAGACAACGAAGCAATCAAACGCCTAGTCTACTTAGGTCCGGAGGCTAAGGGACTCCTTAATCAAGCAGCCAGCAAATTGGGGCTTTCGGCACGCAGTTACATGCGCACAATAAAGGTTGCCAGGACTATTGCCGACCTAGAGCTCTCAAGGGTTGTTAAAAAGGAGCATATCGCCGAAGCTCTGCAGTATCGTAGCCGTTAAACCTAGGCGGCTTCTTGACCTCTGTTTTCACATCTGTTAGAATATGGTCACTAACAATATTAAAGGAGATACTTATCAGCAAGTATACGCGCCTGAATGCTGACATTCGGGCACCCCAACTTCGCGTTATCGACCAAGATGGAAATCAGCTTGGCGTTCTGTCCCGGGCGGAAGCCTTACGGATGGCAGAAGAGCAAGAGCTTGATTTAGTCGAGATCTCACCGGACGCAAATCCGCCGGTGGCTAAGATCGTCGATTGGGGCAAGTACAACTACCAGCGGACCAAGCAGTTGCAAAAGAACAAGCGCAACGCCAAGACCCTGGAAGTTAAGCAGATGCGTTTCGGACTGAAGATCAGCGAGCACGACCTTAGCGTTAAGCTCAAGAAAGTCACAGACTTCCTTGAAGCAGGCCATAAGGTTAAGATCACAATCTTCTACCGCGGACGTGAGCTAGCCCACAAAGAGTTAGGATTCAAACTTGCTGAGAAAGTTATAAGCGATTTCGGAGAGGTAATCGTTGTCGATCAGACACCGCAATTCGCCGGAAAACAGCTTAACTTCGTA
>CAZOYN010000070.1:0-3560 GCA_964584135.1 uncultured Candidatus Saccharibacteria bacterium
GCCCGTAGCTCAGCGGATTAGAGTACTTGGCTTCGAACCAAGGGGTCGCAGGTTCAAATCCTGCCGGGCGCACCAAAAATGCTTATGTTACAATTCGGCTATGGTTTCTGATTCTAAACCAAGACCTAGGAATCATAATGAACTAAGTCAATTAGTCATTCAGTCAATACTCATCATAGGTCTGGGTTTCAGCATCTCTTTACATGTAAATAGCAAGCATTCTGAACTATGGATAGCACTGTTCTTTTTAGTTATTCTTTGTCTGTTTCTTATTTATTTCATCTACTACGGCTGGATTGTACGACAATTCACAGTGTTTGGGAAAACTGGACATCACACAGTCAAAGGAAGGTCGGCAATAATTACAAGCACAGCATTCATACTGATAGTCGCCTGCCTTGCCTATTTAGGTTGGAACTTTAATAAACTGGATTCTAAGATTATTAACTCTAATCAGAGACAGTCTGTTCAAACAAAATAGTCCTAACCTCGTCGATAATTGCGTACCACGCGAGATCCAATTAGTAGACGTCAGAACGGCGTCAATCTTTGTTATTATTGAGGTATGAAACTTCTTAAAGTTATAGTCATCTCAATTATCATTGCTTTTGAATTTGTAAGCATCACTAATCAGTTAAGTTCTTCTAAATACCCTTCGTGTGACTTAGTTTCAAAAGGTACAGATGTTTCAACTTTTGGATGTACAAACAGCTCAGCAAAGAATGAGCCGTGCCAGAGCTTAGCAGCAAGAAGTACAGCGCAGTCTAACTGCATATATGCCAACTACTACGTATACAAAACTTTTCCATTTGGCTTCAAACAACAATTTGGGCCTCACAGTAACCTAGTTGATCCAAAACCAAAGCAGAAAAATGAACTGGCCACATTTGCATTAGGATTTATTTTAGCCGCCATGATTACAACCCTATTAATGTACCGAAAGCCATTGGCTAAGAGTAGGGCTTAGATAGTAGCAAGTAGTTTGGTTCTAACTTCAGCAACTAAGCTGTACCAACTATCTGAACGCTTCTGTATGCTATTATCAGCGTAAATGTTGCAGTATTTTGGCCTTGTGCTTGTTATAGCTAGCTGGATTGGCGGCTACTATCTGGTCAGAAGATGGTACGACAAGGATCTACCCACAATCAGTAAGCATGCGGCCAGTAACAAAGTAGCAGCTCGAATATTCGCAATTATTATCGTAGGCTTCGGCCTTATATTTTACTATTGGCTCAATCACTGGTTTGCCCCGCATCTGGGATTAAATGCCTACTTTTAAGCTATTCTTGCGTTTACAATAGTGTGTCAAATACTGGTCGGCCTAGCTCCTGATATAACTGGCTGGAGTCGGAGGATTCATCGTTGGGCGGCCTATACTATGGCCGTACTATACTTCCCACTAAGCATTCTAGTGATTACCTCCGATAAGCTTACCGTCATCGCGCGCATTATTTGTATCTTGTTAACCTTATATATGCTGATAACATTTACGCTTGTAGCGGTGGCAAGGAAAGCACAAGGCAAGTACCTATTCTTTCAGGCATCGTTTCTCATAGCTTTTCAACTGCTTATTCTATCTGCAGCGTACCTATAGCGGTTCTAACTTCGTATACTTAGCTGTGCTGCAACAAGCACAAGCACTTTCTTTCCAGATATATTTTTGTTAGTCTCAACAGATGGCTGATATTGAAGTTGTAGGTCTGAGCTATTACCCCATAAAGTCCTGCGGAGCTGTTGACGCTCAGGAAGTGACCTTTACCGAATATGGCATCAAACATGATCGCGAGTTGATGCTTGTTGGCTCAAATGGACAATTCTTATCACAACGGGTTCACCCTAAACTCGCGCTGGTACAAACACGTATTGAGGATGGTTCTTTAATAGCAACCGCGCCCGGGATGGGCGAATTGGCCATCTCAATGGATCAAGATCCCGGTGCGGAACAGGTGTCTGTTACGCTCTGGAAGAAACCGGGCACAGGGTATGATCAAGGCGGAGAAGCAAGTGCCTATTTTAGCGAGTACCTCCACCTTCCTGAAAGTAAGTCGGCGCGATTGTTACGGGTAGCCCAACCCCGATCTATAAAGCCGGAGTGCCGCATGCCTGGGGCGTCTGAACGAACGGCTTTTGCTGATGGCTTCCCCCTTTTACTCGGTTCAATGGCTTCTCTAGCAGCCCTTAATGGATATCTGGTTGGGTATGAACAACTGCCTATTACGATGGATAGATTTCGCCCGAATATTGTCGTTGATGGCATAGACGCCTATGACGAAGATTTTTGGCGCAAGCTTCGCATTGGTGAATTAGAAGCATTCGTGGTTCGGGCGTGTGCAAGATGCCCAATGCCTAACGTTGATCAAAAGGTGGGCGAACTAACAAAAGTCCGACCGGTAACTGAAGCACTTCGCGCGACACGCCAAGGCATCGATCCTCTTAATGGTACTGTCGAGGAGTTTTTCGCCCAGAACCTCGTGCATGTGTTTAAACAAGGTGTAGAGGTAAGACGTGGGGATAAGGTCACAGTTGTTGAGCGGGCAGCGGAGCGCAACTTTCAGGCTTTATGAATAAGTGGGTGGTCGTTTTAATGCTCGTGTTACTTGGTGCCGGTGGCGGTGTGGTGTATGGAGTTTCTCGCGTTGCGGGGCACTACCTAGGCAGCGATGCTAAAGTTAAAGCTCAGGCTACAGCCCAGTGTCAAAAGACAGGGGTGGCGCACGCTGTTATGATCCAAAATAATGTCGTGGTACCGAAGCATACCTATGCTAGCGTGTGCGACACGCTGACGATCACGAATACTGACGACCGGATCCGTTTACTGGCGTTTGGGCCGCATGAAAACCATCAGGTCTATGATGGGGTCAGCGAAAAACAATTGACGCAAGGCGAGGCCTTAACCATTACGCTCAACCGGACCGGGACGTATGAGTTCCATGACCATATCGGCGATGTGGCGCAGGGCGATTTCACGGTCGCGCAATAAAAATACTTTGTGCCATAATGTAGACAATGGACGCAGTCATACACACCACCCAGCTCACAAAAAAGTATGGTGA
The DNA here is from genome assembly GCA_964584135.1 of uncultured Candidatus Saccharibacteria bacterium. Classification (GTDB taxonomy): domain Bacteria; phylum Patescibacteriota; class Saccharimonadia; order Saccharimonadales; family UBA4665; genus CAZOYN01. The sequence continues at coordinate 3,054 of CAZOYN010000070.1, forward strand.
AGTAGCGGCACTTGACCACCTCGATTTAGACGTTAAAAAAGGTGAGGTGCTGGGGTACCTTGGACCGAATGGCGCCGGCAAAACGACGACGATTCGCCTGCTTTTAGGCTTGATCCACCCGACTTCTGGCAGCGCCGAGATTTTTGGGCTGGATAGCCAGAAAGACAAGATAGAAATTCACAAACGGTTAGCGTACGTGCCGGGCGAGGCCGCGCTGTGGCCAAATTTGACCGGTACCGAAACGCTGCATTTGCTCGGCAAAATCCACGGCGAAACAGATAAGAAATACTTAAAACAGCTGGTGGAGCGCTTCCAGTTTGATGACCGCAAAAAAGTTCGGGCTTACTCGAAGGGTAACAAGCAAAAAATTAATCTGATTGCGGCTTGCGCCTCGCGGGCTGAGCTGTTAGTTCTTGACGAACCAACGGCTGGCCTGGACCCGATAATGGAACAGGCCTTTCGGGAGTGCGTCCTGGAAGCTACCTCTCGAGGCCAAACTATCTTCTT
>CAZOYN010000071.1:0-3443 GCA_964584135.1 uncultured Candidatus Saccharibacteria bacterium
CCAGTAGAACGCGCCAGCGTCTACCGCACGACTGACCTATTTCAAAAACAAGGCATTATCCATCGCCTACAAATAGGCTGGAAGTATAAACTACAACTAAGCGATCTCTTCCGCGCCCACCATCATCATGCCAGTTGTCTACAATGTGGCCGGGTTTTTGCCTTACCAGAGGATATCGACCTTGAACAAAGCATTACACAGCTTGGCCAGCGAACTGGTCTACAAGTCACTTCGCATTCACTCGATATTCATGGTTTGTGTCAAAACTGCCAGCAACTTTAAAGCCCCGAGTGAATACTCAGGGCTTTTTGGAAGCCTCACACTTCCACTTCTAGCATAAGCCTGTTAAGGGCAAGATTCAAGGCCCGAAACTAGATGTTGCTACTGTTTGAGCCAAACGCCTGTTTGAGGGTTTCGCGGGACGCTTTCATAGCCGATTCAAACGTTTGATTGGCGGTTTTGTTGGTGGTTAGGCGGGCATCATTGAGAGCTTTGATCTGGCTGCCGACTTTGTCGTCGACACTGCGATCGGTCTTAAAGGCTTCGCGCGCCGCTTTCATGCTGGCCACGAAAGTGGTTCGCACACTGGCCGCTGCTGTACCAGCATTACAGCTAGCTTTGGCCGTAACAACAGCCGCATTGACTGCCGTTTTGAACGTCGTCACCTGCGAATCAACGGTCGAACGATGTGTAGCCAGAATTTGATCAACACCATTAAAGTAACTACCCCGATTTTGGTCATGGGCGCTCCGGCGCGCGGTTACCGCGGCAATGACTGCTTGCTCATAGGTCTTCACGGCTGTTTTTTGAGCATCGGTCGTCGCCTTGGCCTCGAGCTTTGTAAAGTTGGTCTGACGCTCGGTGTCCTCTTTACTGCGTGCCGTGGCGAGATCGCTTTCCCAAGTACTCCGGTGCTTGGCAATATCTTGGTCTTGCGTAGTCCGCGCGGTCGTGAGCTTAGTGGTTCGATCAGTAATTTCGCTTACAGCCTTTGTGCCAAAAGTGTCAACATTGCTACAGAAGCCGCGGGCGGTAGTGGTATCACCGGTGCTCGAATCAACCGCGGTGGCGACCCCGGGAACACAGAGACAAAGGGTCAACAAGACCGCCCAGGCAGCTAAGCCCTTACGGGTCAAATTAATAGGCCGTTTCATTGTAGCTCTCCCCAATATTACTTGCGGCACTATTACTGCTGGTCGCTGCTTTGTTCACATTGTTTGTCGCGGCGCTGTCGGTGGCCGTCTCGGCATCAATTTCTTTTGACGTTAGCGCATCAATACTGGCCGTCGTACCAGCTGCCGGCGCGCTGGTCGTATTGCTTGTGCTGGTCGGGTTGGTTGAGGCTGTGGTGGAGTTGACGCTACGACGCTGCGTGGCCACCCAGTAGCCTACGCCGACGAGTAAACCGACAATGACAAGTACGAGCAGAAACTCGACGACAGCAAAGCCGGTGTGAGGTTGTTTACGCATAGGATCCTTTCAGACTGAACTTCTTTGTTAGAATTTCTATTTCTAGCCTAGCGCGACTTGCCAAAAAGGTAAAGGTTATCTTTTGGATGCTGGTCTGGAAACATAGGGATTATCCTGAATGTAAAAGCGCCACGGTTGATCAACTGCTTTAGTAATGCCAACTCGCGTGGTTTGGACAATCTGCTCGGGCTCAAAGCCGGCTTCAAGACGCAGCGGCCCGTCCCAAATAGTCGTGCCACTTAAGGCCGCAGTAATGCCGAGTGCCTGCGCCGCCTTCGCCGGCCCATTGGTCAACTGATACTTGCTCAGGGTCAGTCCTCTAGCACGGTTACGCTGCATAATTTCGATACCTTCAAGAGGTTCTATGGCTCGAATCAGGACGGCTTGGCCATGACCTTTCGGCCCCGTCACAATGTTAAAGCAGTAGTGCATACCGTAAGTAAAATAGACGTAGATAGTACCGGCTGCTCCAAACATGGGGGCAGTACGCGGGGTGTGCCCTCGAAACGAATGACTGGCAGGATCCTCCATAGAGTAGGCCTCAGTTTCAACTATGTAGCCGCTGAGCCGACCCGCAGGGGTTTCGTGAATAAGTTTATAACCGAGCAGCTTATTCGCCGCCGTTAAAGCATCGTCGAGCACGCCTTCACGCATGCCCTCTATTGTAGCGAATGCTAGGCAGTGCGGAGGTCGCTGATGATCTTTGGTTGCCCCAGGGCTACTTGGCCAGCCGCGTTTATAACGGTTTCGGGCAAGGGCCGCTGCTCGTCATTAACCTCAACAAAGCGCTGAACCATGCGCTCGGCCTGTGGATCATAGGCCGTGGCAATAATCCTTAGATAGCCGCCGAGTGGCCGCTTGGTGCCCATTTCAAAGCAGTCAACATTGCGTGCGTTCCACTCAATTACTTCTTGGCCTAAATGATGCTTTAAGGCGCCTCTTACTTCCTCTGCACTTGCCACATCAGCAGAAGTCTGTTCTATGATTGCCATTTTTCTTTTGCCCCTTTGTTATTTGCTTCTATACATTAATTATAGTCCTTATGTAAATAGAGTTATGAACAGCCTGCTTATGCTTGTCATTTTGGGTTTCTCTTTTTATCATTGGAGACTGAATTATGATTGAATCCATCGATAACGGCTTCCAGCCGACGCTCCGCAAGCAGCGCCTGGGGCCAAAGCACTATTTGTGGCTAGCCAAATGGGGTATACCACTCCAGGGCTCCCCGGCGCCAACGGAGCATACTGGCTATAAAGCCGCTGTTTGGCACGGTGACTACAATAACTTGGGTGAGACCCCGGTTGTAGCCCTCTTAACCGAGAAACAAAGTCGGGCATACGCCTCTAGTGTGCGGTGGTTTTTTGGGGTCGCTCTGGAAAAAGTAATCGAAATTCAGCCCGTGGCCGAACCAGCCCTCGTCAGTGCAGCCGATTATGAAGCGTCCTCGGCCGTGAACGCCATAGATCTATTAGTTCACTTTATTCCACCAGACATCAGTTTTCCGCAGTCTGATACGCCGTTGTCGATGTTATCCGCTAAGCAGTTGATTAAAGCAATTAACGAAATGAAATCAGCTAGTGATTAATGACGGTGCCCAAAACGCTTAATAATTAAGCCATCCAGTAGTAAATGGCTAAAGTAGCCGCTGACCGCAGCTCCATATAACAGTAGACCAGTGGTCCAAATATGCTGATTGTGAAGATATGGCACCAGCACAATCGGCAATGGCACCAGGACCATGGCTAATTTGCTGTGGGTCCAACCGCGATGCTTACCCACTATTGGTGTCATAGCTAGTAATCCAAGATAGGCAGCGGCTTCAAAGCGCCCCGTTGCCACCAGCACAATGTCCGCCACAAAAGCCAGACCAAAAAAGATATTCTGACCCATTGAATTGGTATCAACATCTGGCCAAAGTCCAAATAATATGGCGATAATGAAGAGGCCGGCAAGCATCTGCAAGTCGCTTAAAA
>CAZOYN010000072.1:0-3408 GCA_964584135.1 uncultured Candidatus Saccharibacteria bacterium
TGACTGGCTTGTCGACCAGTGGCATCATCTCTTTGGGCATAGCCTTGGTCTGCGGCAAAAACCGGGTTCCGAAGCCAGCGGCCCCAATGACTGCTTTGCGTACTTTCTGGGTTGGCATTCCTCGATTGTACCATTTTACGAAGAGCGGTAGGCTTAGAGGCCGAGCTGCTTCTTAATCAATTCCTGGGCCAAGCCGGGATTGGCTTTGCCTCGGCTTAGTTTCATAACCTGGCCCACCAGAAAGCCAATGGCTTTCATTTCGCCGTTTTTGACATCTTCGGCGGCCTTGGCATTTTCGCTTAAGACTTGTTCGACAATTTTTGCAATTTCCCCTTCGTCTGAAACCTGGATTAGGTTCTTTTCGAGAGCCATCTTTTCAGGGTCATTGCTGCCCGATCTTAGCATTTCTGATAAGACTTCTTTGGCAGCCGAGGAGCTTAATTTATTTTCGCCCACCATTTCTGATAGTTTTACGAGTGCAGCATCTGTGACCTTAGCACTATCAGACACATTGATTTCGAGATTCTCTGTACGGCTGGTTCCTTCCTCTGACTCAGGATGCATCATCCAGAAAGCTATACGTCGTGCATGCTCAGGCCCATCTGATTCTAAAACACGAGCCACACGTTTTGCGGTTTCAGGATTAGCAATAATATCTTCCGCGACTTTGGCGTCAATAGATATGCCTTGAAATTTCCGTCGATAGTCATCTGGGAGTTCTGGCATTTCGACGCGGATTTTCTCGATATATGCATCGTCCAGCACCACCGGTGGAATGTCTGGGTCCGGCATATAGCGGTAGTCGTCGGCGTTTTCTTTGGAACGCTGGCTAAATGTCTTTTGTTTGGCATCGTCCCAGCCACGGGTTTCTTGGACGATTTTTTCGCCCTTTTCTAATAATTCAATCTGTCGGTTGGCTTCGTACTCGACGGCTTTTTCGACGCTGCGGAAGCTGTTGAGGTTTTTGGTTTCACTGCGCGTGCCGAGCTGGTCAGTCTGGCTGACGCTGACGTTGACGTCAAAACGCATGTTGCCATAGTACAGGTCGGCATCGGAAACATCGGCGTAGCGCATGCGCAGGTAGAGCTCACGGGCGTAGGCTTTGGCTTCAGCCGCGGAGTGCATATCTGGCTCAGAGACAATTTCCAGCAGTGGCGTGCCGGCCCGGTTCAAATCAACCAAGGAGTAATCTTTGCCGGCTGGGTGGGTGCTTTTACCGGCATCTTCCTCCAAGTGGGCGCGAGTGATGCCGACTTTTTTCGGCTGGCCCGCAACTTCGATGGTAATTCCACCCTTGCCGATAATTGGCTCATCATACTGCGTGATTTGGTAGCCTTTAGGCAAATCAGGGTAAAAGTAGTGCTTGCGGTCGAACTTACTAAACATTTCGGGCTTAGTGCCGAGCGCGAAGGCCGCGCGGCTAGCTAAGTAGATAGTTTCTTCATTTAGCACCGGCAAGGCTCCGGGTAAGCCAAAACAGATATGGCTGACCAGTGTGTTGGGCGCCGCTTGGCGGGCATCGTTGCCAACAGCAGCGAACAACTTGGTCTTGGTTTTGAGCTGCACGTGGCACTCAATACCAATGGTGACGGTGTATGTGGCGCGGGTTTCGGGGCTGATCATTCCAAAGCCCCCAGGTCTTTCAATGCTTCCCGAAAACCAGATAGGGCGTTGATGATATCTTGCTTTTTCAACTTACGGACGTCGTCCTTGGCAACGTGGTTACACAGTTTGTGGCTAAACCAAACCGCCTCGTTATCAGTGATTTGGTGCTGGGCGGCAACCAGGCGCTCGCCCATAGTTTTACCTTTATGGCGACAGGCTTTTAAGGCTTCATCAAGTAGTTTGTCGGCCTCGAGTACGGCTATGGGCCAGGTTTTACGGCTGGCGCAATGCTTTTGTAAGTCCTGCCAGCGCTGAGTGTAGTGCTTGGGTTTTGGGCGGCGGCGTAACCAGCGCATCATAGTACGGCCTCCGTTTGCTTAGCCAGGGCCAGCAGCTTGCGGTCCTGCCGCTGGGGCGCCATCAATTGCAAGCCAACTGGCAAGTTGTCGCTCAAACCGGCCGGCAGGCTCACCGATGGTACGCCCACCAGGTTGGCGGCTACCGTTAAGATGTCGGTTAGGTACATTTGCAGCGGGTCACTGGTGTTTTCGCCTATCTTAAAAGCGATGCCCGGTGCCGTGGGGCCGAGCAGAAAATCAACGGTTTTAAAGGCTTCGTCAAATTCGTTAATCAGCTTGGTGCGCACCGTTTGGGCTTTCTTATAATAGGCGTCGTAATAGCCGCTACTCAGTACATAGGTGCCAATCATAATCCGGCGCTTAGCTTCCTTACCAAAGCCCGTGGAGCGCGACTTACTATAACTTTCATCGAGGTCTTTGGCTTCTTTATATGAATAACCGTAGCGCTGGCCGTCGTAGCGCCCCAGGTTCGAGCTGACTTCGGCCGGGCAAAGGATGTAATAAACCGCTAGGGCAGTCAGTAAGCTCGGCAGGCTGACCTCAGTTATTTGGGCGCCGGCGGCTTTGAGTTTGTCGATCGCGGCTTCAGTTTGCTGACGGACACCGGGCTGCAAACCTTCAGCCATATATTCTTTAATAACGCCGATTTTTTGGCCTTTAAGATCAAGTGCGAGATCGGTGTAGCTGGCCTCACGGTCAATGGTGGTACCGTCCAGCTCATCTTTACCCGCCATGACGTCAAGCACGGTGGCCGCATCTTCAACAGTCCGCGTCAGCGGCCCGATAACATCGGTGCTGCTAGCCATGGCCACCACACCGGAGCGGCTGACTAAGCCGTAGGTTGGCTTGTAGCCTACGGCGCCACAGTAGCTGGCCGGCAAACGGATGGAGCCACCGGTATCAGTACCAAGGGCAAAAGGCGCCATATCCAATATCACGGCAGCAGCCGAGCCACCCGATGAGCCACCGGGCACACGGGTGGGGTCGTGCGGGTGCTTGGTGGTGAAGAAATCACTGTTTTCGGTAGACGAACCATGGGCGAAGGCATCCAGGTTAGCCTTGGCAACACAAATGGCCCCTTCGGCCTCTAATTTCTCGATGGCCGTGGCCTGGTATGGCGCCTGGAAGCCTTTTAAGATGTTGCTGGCGGCCGTGGTTTCGGCCCCAAACACCAAAAAGTTATCCTTAGCAATAAACGGCACACCGGCCAAGCGGCCAGTAGGGTTGGCGTCGATTTGCTGAGCCCGCTGGCGGGCCCGGTCGGCGGTGGTGGCAATAATCGCCTGAAACTCAGCTTTATCAGCAATGGTCTTCAGCGCTTGCTCAACCAGGGCTTAGCTTAAAGCAGGGTTTTTTGACAAGACAAATCCAGCCATACCGTATGCAGCCGGCGATGCCATGCATGACAGATCGGAAGAGCACAAGACAGAACTCCAGACACCGC
>CAZOYN010000073.1:0-3279 GCA_964584135.1 uncultured Candidatus Saccharibacteria bacterium
TACGACTCTTCTACAGACGAAAATACTCGCCTAGGATAGGCTATACTACCGGGCTTTGTAGGTGAGCCAGTGCTCTTAGGGGCAATTTCTGCGGGCTGGGACAAAGTTAAAGACTATATTAATAATGGCTAAATCTTTTATATGAATCTAGACCTCCTCAAAGACAAAGAGTTTTATAAATTTACTGGTCCCCCAGAGAATTGGATCACGGCTATTAAATACATGACCTGGGGGCTAGAAGAAAAATACAAAGAGCGCTGGGCGCAAATTCTGCCAGGCGATATATTCTTGATGCACTCAACGTCTACTGGAACGCGCGTGAAAGGGGCTCGTTCAGCAATTATTGGTTTTGGGGTCGTAGGAACCAACCCAACTATTAAAACAGGACCTTTATGGTTGCAAGAGCTCGAAGAAAGTACTAACAGATGGCCCTTACTGGTTCCATTCTCAGAGATCTACCTTTTCAGTCCTTATTTTGAAAAACATACCGTACCAGACCCCACTCTACAAAATATTTCGCAAGTTGCCGGGGCATCTTTAGAAATCTTAGACAATTCAATTCCGCTAGCCAGTATCACGGGCTTCCCCCAGATGGGATCATTTGCCTCAGTGAGGCCTGAAGTGGTATCTCAAATATTTAAGCGAATTCTCCAAGCGTATGTGATCGGGAGTGCTCAAGCTCGGGACTATGTATCAACACCTTTATTGAAACTAGATAATGTCAAACAGCAAAATCGCTATAGCATTAGTTTACAAAACTTAGATTTTGTTAAGACAAAGACATTTAAAGCAAAAGGCAGTTCCTTTACAAAAGACCCGGTGCTTTTAGAGCGTGCCGATAACGCTCATCAATTAACTGTTGATAGACTAATGAATTTATTTAAAGCCATGGGGTATGACACTTATTTTAATAAGCATGTTGATCTATTTGCTACCAACGGGCATAAATCTTACCTATTCGAAGTAAAGAGCAATGAAAATAAGAATTTTTTGCCCCAAGCGCGCAAGGGCATTGTGCAGTTATTCGAATATGAACATTTTGAAATCCAAAAGTTTCAAAAGGATAATAAGTTAAAGACCACTGTCTATAAAAATCTAACGTTCTCACAAAAACCAGCCAATCCAGAGTACGCGGACTTCATGAACTCCTTAAATCTTGGAGTCACTTATTTTGAAAAATACGATCTTAAAGCCCTAGGTCGCGAGATCGGACTTGCTGGCATATAACAAATGCCGTCATCTTTTGCCTCAACGGTACCAGGTGGAGACCCCACCGTGGTGCGAGCAAGCGCCTTGATGGTGGGCTGCGTAACTATATGATCCGTCAGCGCATTGGGCGGTGGCACCTGAACTGTCTGATACTGGAGCGATTGGCTCGGGTGCTGGTGCCACATATGTACCTACCCCTACAATGCGCGGCACTGCGGCTACAATGGTTTGACGTGAGACCAAGGTTTTCTTAGTACGTTTGCCGTTCGTGTAGGTAACTTTATATTTAATGGTCTCGGTGCCATTACTACCTTCTTGCAGCACGCTGTTTTGGCCCTGCGGAGTATTAGGATCATTTTGGGAAGAAGTGGTAAATGGTATTGTTCTATTCTCAGTAACGGTCTTTGTCGTTACTTTTGCGGTCTTTTTAGCATTCTTCGACTTCTTCTTTTTAGCTTCTGCCTTTTTCTTAGCTTCCTGTTTCTTCTTTTCATCTTTCTTTTTATCCTGATGAGTGGAATTAGATGACTCCTGTGCATAGGTGGTAGCGGGGATGATCGTTGAAAACGTAAAACTAAAAACAAATAAAGTGGCAACCAGTAGCTTAGCTGTATTGTTAAAAGATTTCATAATAATTTAAGAATAGTCTGAAATATGAGAACTAACAACCCTGATATACTTTACCTCTGATGAATGACTTCAGTTTTAAGGTTAATGTCAGGCTCGACAAGACCCTGGCGCGGACGGGCGTTATCAAAACGCCGCATGGTGAGATCAAGACGCCGGCGTTCATAGTGGTCGGTACCAAGGCCACCGTTAAGGCCATGACGCCGGAGCAGGTGAAGGCCGTGCGCGCCCAAGCCGTGCTGGCCAACGCCTACCACCTATATTTACAACCCGGTCACAAGATCGTGGAGCAGGCCGGCGGCCTGGGCAAGTTCATGAACTGGGACGGGCCGACCTTCACCGACAGCGGCGGCTTCCAAGTGCTTAGCCTGGGCAGCGGCTTTAAGAAGGTGATCGATATGAAGGGCGAGGTGCCTCTTGCCGATACGAAGGAGCGGCTGGCGCTGGTGGACGACGATGGCGTGACCTTTTATTCGCACCTCGATGGCAGCAAGCACCGCTTTACGCCGGAGTTATCGATGCAGATCCAGCACGCCGTGGGGGCGGACATCAGCTTTGCCTTTGACGAGCTGACCTCGCTGGTCGATCCTTATGAATACCAGGTGGCGTCGTTGGCGCGGACGCAGGCCTGGGCTGATAGGTGCTTGGCCGAGCTGGATAAGTTGCGCGCGGCACATCCCGGCAAACCGTACCAGGCGCTGTTCGGCGTGATCCAGGGCGCGCAACATGAGGATCTGCGCCGGCAGACGGCTAAGCACTTAGGGGCGATGGACTTTGACGGTTTTGGCATCGGCGGGGCGATCGAGAAGGACAAGCTGGGCGACATCGTGCGCTGGGTTAATCAGGAATTGCCGGAGTATAAGCCCAAGCACATGCTGGGTATTAGCGAGCCGGACGATATATTTTTGGCCATCGAGAACGGCGTGGATACCTTTGACTGCGTATCGCCAACTAGGGTCGGTAGAAATGGCTCGTTCTATACCTACGAGGGCCGCAAGAACATCGGCAATGCGGCTTATAAGGCTGACTTCTCGCCGCTGCTGGAAGGCTGTGATTGCTACACCTGCCAGAACTACAGCCGGGCCTACTTGAGCCACCTGTTCAAGGCCGGTGAGATCCTGGGCCTGACGCTGATGAGCCTGCATAATGAGCACTTCATCGTGCGGCTGGTAGACGACATCCGGGCGTCGATTGAGGACGGCAGCTTCTTTGATCTTAGGAAGAGCTGGCTCAAACGCTACTACAAATGATTGCAAAAAAATAATTTGATGGTAAAATACAGGTTTTATGGCAATCAATCCTCATTCCCCCCATTCTAGCGGCAGCGGCGTTGAATTCCCGGAGCCGGGCCTGCCCGCCCTGGCCTACCGCTACCGGTTCCCACCCGCCGTTTTGAATGTGTCATGGGACGCCGTCAGCGCCTACGGCTTGGAGCCTCGCCGC
>CAZOYN010000074.1:0-3277 GCA_964584135.1 uncultured Candidatus Saccharibacteria bacterium
TGCGCCGCCGGGGCTTAAAAAAGAAGCGTATCTTTGCCAGCGCCCACACCTCAGTCGGTTGGTCCTTGCCGAACGGAAAGGCGAAAAAGCCGGCAAATAGTGCCACCGGCAGGAACATAGCTATCAGCGGCCACACATGCTTGGTAAGGCCTATGAAGCACATGTAAAGGCAGAAAGCTGCCACCAAGGAGTAGATAAACTGCCTAAGCGTAAGCGGCCCAAGTATATGATCCTCCGCCTCGATATCCTGAATTAATTTATACGTCGCCATTACGCATAAGTATAAATTATGTTACGCATATTTGGTAAAGCCCTCTAGGGTTCCGGAGCTGCAGGAGGTGTCGGACCGCCAGTCGCAAACGGGTTGTCGGGGCTTATCCTTTGGGGCGCAGAAAGTCTTTCAATATCAGCCATGTGCTTGTCGCCGTTAGGCATAGCTTTTAACATAGCATATACTTGGTCAATACTATTTTGGGTCTGGCCCTTAAGTTTATTAACAACATTTTGACTTTCACCACTTGCGTAGCTACGATTCTGGTCGAGCTGTTCTATTTTAGCTATAGAGAATTTAAGATCATCCAGCGCCGTGTCGCTCAGGGCCTTACCCTGTGCAGTTGTTTGGTCGGCGGTTTGATATGTGTTAAGGGATTGGCTAAAAATTTGCTGGAGGCTATTAGCGATGCTCTCAACACCTGGTTTTTTGCCACGCAATACAGAGACTGGATCCATGGACATCAAGCCTTTTCTGATAGCTTGCGTATACTCTTCTGGCTTCGGCATATTACTACCACCACGGTTGATTCGCTGCATCATATTGAGTGCATCTGTAAAGCCAGGTGCCATATCTGGTCTACCAGCCTGCTTTGTGTAAAAGTTAGAAAATCCTGCAAGTGACGCCTGAGTTGAGGCATTGCCCCCTGCGGCTCTCGCCGCTGAGGTTAACATTTCTTCTAGCGGTGAAACCCAGCGCTCTACACTGCGTTTTCGAATAAGGTTACCTGCTTCATCCCTCTTGTTAGTGACGCCATCTTCCTCTTTCTCATAAGCTGGGCTGCCATCTGCCTCTGTTTCGTAAATCGGATTGCCCCCGGCACCAACCTTATATATATTGTGCCCACTGAAGCCGGTGCCTGTGTTGATATTCATTTGGTGCGCGGCAACAGCCTGTGAGCGCCCGAAACCAATTGATGACTGGACGGCTCTTGCAGCCCTCTCGGATTCTGCCTTAGTAAAACCTTCTCCCTGGAGACCCTTCACTGCGTCATTGTAACTTCCATAAACAGCAGCTCGTAGCGCAGGGTTATCATCCTTAATAGCCTGTGCCCGTGGATCTCGCAACAAATCATTGGCGTTTATACGGGATTGCTGGTCCAGCGTTTCCATCCTCCTGCCTAGCGCCCAGCCTAGCCCGGGAGCCTGGCTCATGCCCCGTGCTAGCCCAGTTTGTCCGAAACGGTTATACATGCCAGTGCGTCGGGTAATTACCTTCCTACCAAAGTCCTGTTTGACGCGTTCACGGCGGTTTTGGGCCATAGTACTCACCTTTTGTCGCCCAGCCGTAAAGGCATCATGTAGCCTACCTATTGTATTGCCTGCTATACGGAAAGAGAATGGGATTAAAGCAAGTGGTGCGATCAAGAAAACAAGTGACAGGATAGCATCTACCGTACTTGTTACAGCTCCTGCGTTCGGGTTTACGGCCTCTATAGTAACCGAAAGGATGCTGCCAGCTGCAAACAGTACTACTATAATGGGGTAAACGATTAACATCTCAGCGAGCACGTCCCACCACTTCCTAAAGTATTTTTCCGTATTTGGCAAACAATAAAGCGCGAACGCTACTGGAGCAACAAAAATCAAAACCATAATTATAGCCGCTCTAATTGCGACTGTTGCCAAAATTGCAAAGACTATAAGTAAAGCGGGGATTACCAAGCCAGTTAAAATTAATGCTCCACCCTCAAAGCTAAACAGTGCCAGAATACTCGCACTTTTTAATAACAAGGTCGCGCCAATGATCCCAGTTACTCCTGTGCCACCGAAACCTTGGGGGGTTATTTTGAAAACCGCATTAGAGGATAAAGGCCCGGTAAGTATTTGTCCGATACCTCCACCAACGATATTAGTTAGGTCTACTAACCCAGCGACCAGATAAATGGACAAGTTTATAAGAATAGCAGCTGCTAATAACCGGGGCAGTATTTTTCTGGCTGTATAGGCTTCAATTAGTCCGCCACCGATTGACTCGCCAAAAACCACTACCAGCAAAGCGATTACTAAGAAAATATCACCATAAACCCTAAATGCTGACCACACTCTGTATGTAACATTAATTGGCCTGCCGCTAGCGTCTAATGGGAGCCCTTGACAGTTAGCTCCCGATGCATCAAGACATACTGGATGGGTAACAAGTTGGGGCACAACGAGATGAGAGAAAATCCAATCTGCGCCGTTAGCGATTCCTTTATAAATTGCACAAAATAACCAGTTGAGTGCTCCTGGGCTTGATTCGCAGGTCGGAGTTGATGATCCTGCGCTGCCACCCGCTCCGCCAGTGACTGCACCATGTACAAGGACCCCAGCTGTACTAGGGTCTTGGTACGGGGCTATTTGAACCGTAGTGGTAAATTCGTAGCAACCGTTCGTGTGGGCAGTTGGCTTGGCATTCTTGAGTACGCCCGATGGGTAGCTGCTTGTATCTATGCCTAAGCTTGAACTAGTCGATAAATGATCGGTGCGCATAACCAGAGTAGCCGAGGTGGAGGTGGCTGGATCGGTAACCTGCAACGAATCCTGGCATCCAGTGCCCCCGGTTACTTGGTCGGCGGTTTCAATATAGATGCTATTGTTTTGACTGTTTTGGTTATAGATTCTTCGTCCATCGGAGGTAATAATAGTAGTAGTACCGGACCACACGAAGGTTTCCTGGCTAGCACCGTTGTTTGTGAAGGTAATAGGCTGTGAAGTGCAATTGCCCACATTCGTAGGGTCAGGCACATATAAAGTGCCTGACGTTGTGTTCCCTTGGTCACGGTGTATGCGGGCGCAGCTGCTACCACCGCCCTGTAGCACATAGGTGAAGTCGGTGTCCAGCTGGCTGTCGAAGTAAATTGAGTCGCCGACTTTTATAGTGCTGGCATCCTGGAATTCACCAGTTGCTGCGGCATAGGCTGTGTGCGGATGGACGAAGCTGGCGGCTAGCGTAAAAAGCAATAACGATACAGGTGCCCAATATAAGAAGCGTCGCATTTTTGTCATCATGTATAGTACCTTCATT
>CAZOYN010000075.1:0-3269 GCA_964584135.1 uncultured Candidatus Saccharibacteria bacterium
CGTCAACGCTTTCTTTGGGATTATGACCATGCTGATTGCCGTACCAACAGGGGTGAAAATCTTTAACTGGCTGTTTACGATGTTCCGCGGTAAAATCATTTTTGCTACGCCTATGCTGTGGTTTCTGGGTTTTGTGGTGGTCTTTACCATCGGTGGCATGGCCGGCGTACTGATGGCCGTACCGCCGGCCGATTTCCAGCTGCATAACAGCCTGTTCCTGGTGGCCCATTTCCATATGATGATCGTTGGCGGCGTGGTGTTTGGCTACTTTGCCGGCATCACCTACTGGTTCCCGAAAATCTTCGGCTTTAAGCTCAACGAACGGCTCGGCCGCTACGCTTTTTGGTGCTGGCTGGTTGGCTTTTTGCTGGCCTTCGTGCCGCTGTACATCCTGGGATTGATGGGCACCACCCGGCGGCTCGACCACTATGACGCTTCACTGGGTTGGCAACAATTGTTCATCGTAGCGGCACTGGGCGTGTTGGTTATTTGCCTCGGCGTTGGCTTCCAGCTCCTGCAATTATTCGTGAGTATCAAAAACCGCAAAGCCAACCTGGACACCACCGGTGACCCCTGGAATGGCCGGACCCTGGAATGGGCCACCAGCTCGCCGCCAGCGTTCTTTAACTTCGCTACCATACCAGCGGTTACCGACCGTGACGCCTTTTGGGCCATGAAGGAGGCGCCCACCGAGGCAGCTAAACCACAAGGCATTGCAGTGCCCAAAAACACCCCCCTGGCCATCTTGATTGCCGCCTTCGCTTTCGCCTTTGGCTTCGCTTTTATTTGGCACATTCTCTGGCTGGCACTGGTTGGCCTATTGGGCGTAATTACCACGTTAATTGTGCGTATTTCGCAGGATGAAACCGAGTATACCGTGCCGGCTGAAGAAGTGGGGCAGTACCTATGAGAGACGACAAAACACTGTTTGGTTTTTGGGTGTATCTAATGACCGACTGTATCTTGTTTGCCAGCCTGTTCGCGACCTTCGCCGTACTGCGTAACAACACCTTTGGCGGCCCATCCGGCCGCGAGCTATTCAGCCTGCCGTTCGTGCTGGCCGAGACGTTGATCCTGCTCACCAGTAGCTTTAGCTGCGGGCTAGCCGTACTGGCTATGCACCGCCAAAACCGCCGGCAGGTAGTACTGTGGTTTATCGTGACGTTTCTGCTCGGTATCGCCTTCTTGTCGCTGGAGCTCACTGAATTCCACCACTTGGCAGTGGAAGGCAACAGCTGGCGCCGCAGCGGCTTTTTGTCGGCCTTCTTTACGCTGGTAGGCACCCACGGGCTGCACATTACCAGCGGCTTGATTTGGATGGTGGTCTTGTTGAGCCAGGTGGTGCGCCAAGGCCTGGTCCGCGGCGTTGTGCGCCGCTTAACCATGCTGAGCCTGTTTTGGCACTTTCTGGATGTCATCTGGATTTTTATCTTTACCATTGTTTATTTGATGGGGGCTGCCTAATATGGTTGGCTACGTCACTGGTTACATCTTGTCGCTGTTATATACGCTGGACGCCTATCTGGTCGTCACCAAACATTTGTACGGCAGTACGCACACGATGCTCCTTATTGCCGGCCTAGCAATTGTGCAACTGATTGTGCAGCTGGTGTTCTTCTTGCACCTTGGCCGGGAGTCAAAGCCGCGCTGGAAGTTGGTAGTCTTCGGCTTTATGCTGATGGTGCTCCTAATCCTGGTCTTTGGCTCACTTTGGATCATGCAAAACCTTAATTACCACCATGTGTCGTCCCCGAGCCAGGTAAACACCTACCTCAGCAGCCAAGATGGCCTCTAGCACGCTTAAAACTTACTACTGGTTGGCAAAGCCTGGCATTGTCTATGGCAACCTGTTGCCGGCGGTAGCCGGGTTTTTGCTGGCCTCAAGCCACAACGTTAGCTTGGCCTTACTGGCGGAAACCATAGTCGGCCTGGCGCTGGTGATTGGCTCGGCCTGTGTCTGGAACAACCTCCTTGACAGGCGCATTGACGCCCACATGACCCGTACCAAACAACGCGCCCTAGTGACCGGCAAAATCTCAGATGTAAACGCCATTCTGTACACGCTGCTACTCGGCGTACTTGGATTTACGCTGCTGGCTGTCTATACTAACCTCCTGGCAACACTCATCGCGCTGGTTGGGTTTTTTGATTACGTGGTTGTTTATGGCTTGGCCAAGCGCGGCACCGTCCACAGCACGGTTATCGGTAGCATTTCCGGTGCCGTTCCGCCAGTAGTCGGCTACACCGCCGTTACAAACCGCTTCGACACCGGCGCCCTAATCCTGTTTTTGATTTTAGTGTTGTGGCAGATGCCCCACTTTTATGCCATCGCCATCTACCGGTTTAACGATTACAAAGCCGCTGGCCTGCCGATTTTAACTGTCAAAAAAGGATTCCACGCCGCCAAAATCCAAGTCTTGTTATATATCATCACCTTCACCCTCGCTGTGTTGTCTTTGACGCTGCTTCATTACACCGGCTGGGTGTACGCACTAATCATGCTGGTGGTTTGCCTTGTCTGGTTTAAGAAGGGGTTGTTTGGCTTACGGGCCAAGAATGATGCCAAGTGGGCCCGCGGCATGTTCCTGTTTTCGTTGGTAGTCATAGCACTTTGGAGCACCCTCGTCTCGCTGCAAGCCTTGCTACCTTAGCTCTTGTACTGTAACACCGGACGATATTCCGTATAGGTTATATTATAACTTATATGGAATATTGCTTGGGGGGCATACCCAACCGAGCATTGGACAAAAGAGTTAGAAGTGGTCGCGGATGTGAGAAAAGCTGTATTCCCAGTCGGCGTTGGCTTTTTTGTGGGGGTTAAAGATGCCTTGGGGGTCCATAATCTCTTTGGCTTCTTGAAAGTAGGCCAGCGTTTCGGCGCCATACATGGCCTTCAGCCAGGGGCCACGCACTAGGCCATCGTTGTGCTCGCCACTTAAGGAGCCGTCATATTTCAGTACGAGGTTATTGACGGCTTTCATGGCCGGCAGGATTTTGTGGCGGTCACGCGGGTCTTCCAGCTTCATGAGGGGGATAACGTGGAAATTACCATTGCCCATATGCCCGGCGATGGTGGCAAACAACCCATACTTTTTAATAATCGCCCGCAGGCGGGGCAGGAAAGCCGTCAGGTGCTCCGGCGGCACCACGAAATCATCAATAAACGGCGCGGTGTGCTTATCTTTAACTTTGCTGCGCAGCAGCTGGAAGCTGTAGCGGCGCATAATCCAGAATTTTTCGGATTTACCTTCGGTGGGGTCTTCTTCAAA
>CAZOYN010000076.1:0-3232 GCA_964584135.1 uncultured Candidatus Saccharibacteria bacterium
CTAATTTTGACCAAGCCATCGTTGTCAGCGTCGACGGCGACTTCTTTAGCCTGATTGAATACCTGGAAGAGCAGGGCAAACTATCACACATCCTGACGCCTAATTGGCAATACTCGAGTTTGCTTAAAATGTTTGAAAGTAAGATTGTACGGATAGACCAACTACGCAAGCAACTGAGCTACCACGACCACAAAAAAAAGTAGCTGGCTGCGAGGACAGTTATTTATTTCACAGTTATATTGCCAGTGGTCTGTTATAAATTAATTGAATAAAAAATGTTGGGGGTTTTGACTATGAGGGTGACTAAGTTCGTGCATTCCTGTTTATTGGTAGAAACAGCCGACCGGACAGTTTTATTTGACCCGGGTGTGATGAGTGAAAGCGCGCTCAATATTGCTGCGCTCACCAGGCTTGATGACATTTTTATTACCCACGAGCACGGCGACCACAAAAGCCTGCCACTCCTCAAGCAGCTGATTGCCAAATTCCCAGCGGTGCGCATCACCACCACCAACGAAGTTGTCCAGCAGCTGGCTGCCGAAGAAGCCATACAAGCCACTACAACGCCGCCAACTGGCGTGGTCTTGTTTGAATCGCCACACGAAAGCGTTGAGCCCCTATTCCACCAGCCCGAAAACACCGGTATCCATTACCTGGATGTCCTCACTGACCCCGGCGACAGCCACAGCTTTCGCGAGACCAAAGCCGTACTGGCACTCCCCATCACGGCGCCCTGGGGTAGTAGCATCCGCGCCTTTAACCTGGCACTGGAGCTCAAGCCGCGTTACGTATTGCCGATCCATGATTGGCACTGGAACGACGCCGCCCGCCAAGCGGCCTACGACTCGTTTGAGCAAGCGCTCGGCAAACAGGGCATTACCTTTTTCAAATTACAGACCGGACAGCCAGTAGAGATTGAGGTATAGGGTGGAATCTTACACCCTCAATACCGGCCGCCAGCTCCCGGCCATCGGCTTTGGCACTTGGGAAGTAACGCCCGAAACCAAAGCCAAAGAAATTGTGCTGAACGCCCTGCAGGCCGGTTACCGGATTATTGATACCGCCCGTATCTACAATAATGAACGCGGCGTTGGCGCCGCCATCCGCGAATCCGGCATCCCCCGCGAAGAAATTTTTGTTACCACCAAGCTCTGGAACGACAACCAAGGCTACGACCGGACGCTGGCAGCTTGCGACGCCTCGCTGGAACGCCTCGGACTGGATTACATTGACCTCTACCTCATCCACTGGCCGGCCACCACCCGGCGCCGCGATAGTTGGCGGGCCTTTGAAACGCTACTTAAAGATGGCCGCATCAAAGCCGCTGGTGTCAGCAACTACACCGTTGAGCACCTGCGAGACCTGTTAGCCCAGAGCGCGCTGGTGCCAGCCGTCAACCAAGTAGAATTCCACCCTTTTATATATGAGCAGCAACGCGCCGTGCTGGAATTTTGCGCCCAGCAGGGCATACTCATCGAGGCTTACAGCCCGGTCGCCCGACTGGCCCACACCACGCACGATGTCATTGACCAGGTCGCCCGCCACTATCGGCGCACGCCGCAGCAGATCTTCATACGTTGGTGCATACAACACGGCACCTTGCCGTTGCCACGCTCGGGCAGCCCGGAACATATCCGCTCCAACCTCAACGTTTTTGACTTTGAACTCACCGACAACGACATGCAGCGGCTGGACTCCATCAGCGATGGCGAACGTGTCACCTGGGACCCGGCCGGCATGGGCAGCTAGCAACACAACATTGACAAAATGCCGAATGTTTGCTAGAATATGTCCGTAATGTCAAAAACAAATATCATAGATGAAGCCACAGATAAACTGGCTGAAATCACCCAGCAAGCCGGTGTCTTAGCAATGACAACTGCCGCCCTGTTAAGCGTTATCCAACTCCCGGACCAGCCTAAAAAGTTGGCCATCCTACCAAAGGCTATGACCTTGGCACCAGCCCTGGCCGAAGAAGATACCAACCAGCTGCGCCGAGAACAGGAAGAGACAGCACCGCACTACATCAGCTATAGTGTTGCCCAGCGCACCCCGGCCCGTTCCGGCAGGCAATAAGCTTGACCGTTATAGTAATTCATGATAAAATAAAAACCATGACAACTAGCAAACATAACTCAGACCCGACCCGCCGCTTGCACTTAACGGCCCACGGCGCAATTGCTGTAGGTGCCACTGCTTTAACAGCCGCTGTAGCGTTGGGTGTAGGCGTTGCCCATACATTTGATAGTATCAGTCATCGAAACAAAGTTATTCGTGAAATTGAACATAGTGGCCCAAACGCCGTTGCCGATTACAAGGCAGGTAAGTTTAGCCCAGCGGACGTAACTATTATTACGTCTCAAGAGTCTGGAACGCCCTTTGCAATTGCTAAAGCTATCGTAGGCGACGAAAGCGATCCACGACAACTGAGTGACATTATTGCTTCTGAAGCGCCAAACGGTGTATATCAAGGCGAAGAGCTTGTTGTTCCCAAGGACGAGCTTCCGCATACTAACTAAGTAGCGTCCCTGGCTTGCCGGCCTACGCTACATGTAGCATAAGTGGTATCATCTCTTATAAATCTGTGGAAAAGTGGTGTCATAAACACCACTTTTTTATGATATTGGGCTTGTAGTGGGTAACGGTGGGTAGTACACTCAGCTCAGTGGGTAATCGTGGGTAGCTAGCAACCCCTACGAAAAATAAAAAAACCACTGAAGCATAAGGGATGGCCACAGTAGACTCCTTCGAACGCAAGCTCGATGACAAGCGCCGGTTAACCATACCGGCCGAACTTCGGGCCGAGTTCGCCATCGGAGTGGTGGTGACCAGAGGCTTCCAAAAATATTTGCATCTCTATCCAAAACAGATATGGGATGACGAGGTCGAACCGCTGCTGAAGGGAAATATCCTGGACGAGCAGACCGCCGACCTGAACGTACAATTCCGGATGGGCAAGACCGAAGGCGTCATAGACGTCAAACAAGGTCGCTGCAGTATCGAGCAAAATTTGCTGGATTACGCCGGAATTGACCGGGACATCATAGCCGTACGCGTCGGCAGATACTGGCGCTTACTGGCGAAGTAGTTCATTAACAATTCGGTAGCGAATAGCCTCGAGATTAGCTATTCGGCAGTCAATACATGGCCTATCAGGCAAACCATGTAAAAAACCTCGCACCTTTCTCAAAACACCTCCCAAAACTCCACCTCACACATAAGTCTCTCAAAC
>CAZOYN010000077.1:0-3141 GCA_964584135.1 uncultured Candidatus Saccharibacteria bacterium
TATAGCCTCCACGAATTGTTGTTGCAGCGGATTGAGCGGTTCCACCAATAGTTATCGTGCCAGATGTCGTCGCGGTACCAATGTTCAGGGTATTATTATTGGAAGTTCCGATACTAATTGTACCCGAACTGCCAGCTTGAATTCCGATCGCTGAGGAGCCCGTCCCACCTTGCAGCGATAAGGTTGTGTTTGCACTGTTGCTGCCAACGGTAATGGGCTTCGAGCCACTTGTACCTATGGTAATTGCTCCACTGGTGCCAACAGTAACGCCAGTATCAATGTTGATGGTGCCGCTATTTCCGCTCGCGCCGCCACCGCCCGTGGTGATTGCAATATTACCTGAAGTTCCTATGCTAACAGCGGCCGACGTCTGTAAAGTCACTCCACCAGTAGCAGCTTGTATAATTGCTGAGCTGGCTAGAGAGGTACTTCCGAGAGTAACAGCCTGTGTAGCACTCCCGGTAGTATCACCGATATGAATGGTTGAAGCAGTCGCCGTTGTGCCGACTGCGCCAATATTAATAGTTTTTGCGCCGCCGCCGTTAGAGCCAAGGCTAATTGCTCCGGTAGTACCGCTATCTAAAGTGAGTGTGCCCGAAGTGCCACTTACAAGTGATAAATTAGTAGCCGCTGATGAGGCAATGCTGGCGCCACTTTGAAGCAATATGGCGTTGCCGGTGCCACTGTTTTGAATATTCAATACAGCTCCGCTGGCGCTGGCATATTGCTGGCTAAGAATTAGGATGTTGCCAGAATCAGTACATGCAGTAGTGGCGGTACAATTACTGGTAATGCTTGCGGCGCTACCGGTGACGGTAAGCGACGGCGGCAAATATTGCAGGGCAAATCCAATATACATGTATAGACTGCTTGTGAATGTCCAGCCCATTGCGGTCGGATTATTGCCGGCTGTGCCCGGCCGGTTGCTGCCGGCAGCCCAAAACCCCCCGTTAGCATTGGCGGCATTATACTGGCTGACTTGGCCGGCTTGACTCATCGAAGGCGTCGCAACTGTGTTTAGCTTATAGAAGTTATCGATCCCCATATCTGTGGATGCTGTGCCGGCTAATGAGATCGAGGCGGTCGTCGACCCGATTGCTCCCTGAGCCGTACAAAACGAGTTGGAAGCACACACATTAGGTCTGAAAGGAGTGGCCTGATCAACGTTATACCATGTCTCAGCGTGTGCTTCGAGATTGGCTGCAGGGCTAGTGCTATAATTTACGGCTATTGTGCCGGCGCCAGTATTGGGTGCCACTAAATAATATGTATACAGCCGAGTGCCACCTTGGGTAATGCTGGTAAGCCTTGTAAAGTTTTGGGCGCCTAGTGTGACGCTAGTCACGACATCTGTATTGGTGTTAATAAGAATGTTGACAATCGTCAGCCGGTTAAACTTATTTCCAATAGTCACACTCACGTTTACCGGAGAAACCACACCTGCGTTATTGTCTCCCTCTACAGATGAGCCATCTTGGGTAATATTGGCCGTAAAGTTAGAAGTGACGGCCCGACTGACAGAAAGTACTCCAGCTGAGGTCGAGTTTGTTGTGCTATTGTAGCTACTCGTTTGGTTGAAACTGGCGATGTTACCGCTGGCCAAATCGACCGATGAGGAAGTAGCCTGTAATACGGCACCCGAGGTTAAGGCGTTTGCCGTAATATTAAGGGCTTTGCCGCTGGTAATGGAGCTGCCGGTGATTGAAAAGTTTGATCCGGTAGACACTGTCGATGTTGACGTGACTCCGTTATTTCCGGCATTAAGCGCCAGCGAACTTGCTCCGGTGGTAGAGCCCAAAGTCACGGTTTGTCCGGCACTTCCCGTACCAATATTGATGGCCCTGGATTGGGCACCAGTACCTATATTAATTGTGCCTGTTGTTGCTGTGTTGATAGATACGAAACTAGCGTTGCTGCTATTACCTATGTTGATACTGCCAGCATTGGTGCCGCCGATATTAATTTGACCTATAAGATTAAAAGCACCAAGAGAAGCGGTTCCCGAATCTATGTTTACTGCTCCAGGAGTAACGTTGCCGCTACCAACAGCGTTCCCTCCTTGGATAGTGATGTTTCCGCCTGTAGTATTTACGCCCGAAGTAATATTGCCAGCGTTTAGCGTTAAGTTGCCACCACTCCCATTGCCCACGCCTGCCGCCGAAGAGCCAGGCTGAATGGTAATGGCATTGGCCGAAGTCCCACCCGTGGTCGTAATATCCGCCGCTTGTGCGCCAGCTAAGGTCACCGTGCCAACTGAGGACAGGTTGAAGTTGGACGAGGTAACGGTGAGACCATTAGCGCCCGTGCTAATCGTACTGGCTTGTTGGAAAGTTAGACTCCCCGCCGTATCGAGGACTAATCGATTGGTGCCATTTGTCCGGAAGGCCAAGCTGTTGGGGTCGTTAGTTCCTAGCACAGCTTGGGCCGTAAAACTGTTACCACCTTGGGAAAAGTAAGTGCCCGAGCCACTTGCAGGAGCATAGCCGGTACATACCGACCCCGTACTGCACAACGTGCCGGTTTCATTCGGAAGAGTCAGTGTTAAACCTGCTCCCGGTGAGGTCGGCGCTTTTAGTGCTATCGAGTTGGCTGTGCCGCTACCAAACAGGTTGATTTGGCCAACAGTGTTGCTGGCGCGACCAAGGTAAAGCTGGCCAGTCGCATTAAACCCGCCTATTGGGTTGCCGTTGTTATCTTGCAGCTGCAAAAAATCTACTGACTGGCCGCTGGCGCCTTTGAGAACCCCGACAATACTCCCCGACGAACCCGTCTGAACCGCAAAGTTAGCAGATGTTTGGATTGAGGTTCCATTTTGAATGTAGTTGGCCGATCCCGATGATGCCGCATAGCCGCTGCAAAGCGAGCCACTACTGCAAATTGTCCCCGTCTCGTTGGGCAATGTCAGGGTATTGGTAGAAGGTGTGGTCGGTCCAATCAAGGTCAAAGTGTTGGCACTGCTTGCTCCCTTGAACAGTATTGATCCCGTGTTCGTGCTGGCCGTTCCTAAACTAAGGCTGCTTGTGCCAGTTAAGCTTGCAGAGGTAAAGCTTGGGGTATTTGATAGGCTGATGGCATTGCAAGTGCCGCCACTGCCAAGTGTTATCGAGTTGCCAGTGCCCGACAATGAAGCATTCCCGCTAG
>CAZOYN010000078.1:0-3108 GCA_964584135.1 uncultured Candidatus Saccharibacteria bacterium
GAAAGGCATTGCCCGCGAACTGAATGTTCCTTTGATGGCGCTAAGCCAGTTGAGCCGCTCAGTTGAAAGCCGCAGCCCGCAGATCCCGCAACTGGCGGATTTGCGCGAGTCAGGCTCCATCGAACAGGACGCTGATGTAGTGGCTTTCATTTACCGCGAAGAGTATTACAACCCGGAATCTGACCGTAAGAATATTACCGACATATTTATTAAAAAGCACCGCAACGGGCCCACTGGCAATGTTGAGCTCTATTTCGACCGAGACAAACAACGTTTTCGAACGCTTGATGTCAAACACGCCGAGCCATTTGCGACGGCGTAAACTCTAGATTAAGCTAGTGTATACTAAGCACAAGAACTTATGAGCAGAGGCCGACAATTTATTTTAACGATGTGGCAGCCGCTGTTGATTTACGGCTTAACTGTCGCGCTTTTATTACTACTTTTTGCCTTTAGGCTTAACCATCTGCCCTCGACCATAAGCGCTGACGAAGCCCAGGCCGTAAAAGCAACCGGCAACTGGCATGAACTGCTTACCAACCCGATTTACATACCTCATAAGCTGGTGTTATTTACTTTTCAGGCCGCCGGACTTAAAAAACTGGCCTTGCTGCGTACAGCCAGCATTTTCTGGGCGCTGGTAATTATATTGCTGTTTTTTAGTACGCTTCGTCATTGGTTTAGCAAGCGGGTCGCCATAATCGGCTGTATATTACTGGCCAGCTCCAGTTGGTTTTTATGGGCGGCGCGGTCGCTGACACCAGAAATTATGCAGTCCGGTTTAGTGGCGCTGCTGGCGGTTGGCGGTTGGCTGCGCTACAGCAAGGCCCGGTTCGGTCCCATGCTAATCGGAATAGTCCTGGTTGCTTTGGTTTGTTACATTCCGGGCATGATATGGTTTGTGCTGCTGGCTTTGTTGTGGCAGCGGCAGGCTGTAAAAACTTTTCTGTCTGATACGCCTGGCTTATTAACGGTAATTTCAATTGTGCTTTATGTAATGCTTATGTTGCCGCTATTATACGCGCTGGTCCGTAACCCGCACCTTATCCAAACACTGCTCGGGTTGCCCCTAAAACTATCATCCTGGCAACAGTATATCCGTAATGCGCTTAACATACCCCTGTCAATTTTTGTACGGGCGCCCTTAAACCCCGGACGCTGGGTCGGCCAGGCGCCACTGCTGGATCTTTTCGGTATGGTTATGTTTGTTCTGGGCCTATACAACTTCTTCTTTTTACGCAAGCTGGACCGCGCAAAGGTCCTGCTGGGTCTGGCAGTATTTGTGAGCGCTTTAATTACCCTTGGCGGCGGTGTAACTATAATAATGCTGCTGCCGGCAATTTATATTGTCATAGCTGGCGGCATAGATTTGTTGTTGCAGCAGTGGTTTATGGTCTTTCCGCGCAATCCTCTGGCCAGAGGTATTGGCCTGGCATTGGTAGTTTGCGCAGTCCTGATTTCCAGCGCCTACCAAACCGATCGCTACTACCGTGCCTGGGTTAATGCGCCGGCCACTAAGGCAATTTATAATCAGACGCTCTAATACCGTCTTTTACTAACGCGCCAGTTAGCTATACAATAGAGACGATAAGGAGATAAGACATGAGTCGGTTTGACCAGGCTAAAATGCTGCTTAAAGTTAAGAAGCTCCAAAAGGAGTTACAGAAAATGGTGATAAGTGTCGAGCAGGGCGATGGTGCCGTGCGCGTCGAAATTACCGGCGAACAAAAAATTAAAAAAATCCACATTGACCCTCAGAGCGTAGATGTAGACGACATCGGACAACTAGAGCGATGGCTGGAAGATGCAGTCAAAGAGGCCATACAGGAAAGCCAGAAAGTCGCTGCTGAAAAAATGCAGCCCATGATGGGCGCCCTTGGTGAACTCGGTTTATAGACAGTCTCAATGAATGTATTGCCGCCAGCATTGCAGGATCTAATTGAGGCATTTGGGGCGCTGCCTGGTGTCGGACCGCGGAGCGCTGAACGATATGCTTATTACATCCTGAAAAGCGATCCCGCCAAAGCCCTGAAGCTGAGCGGCGGGCTCCAAAACCTGCACGATCATATTAAGTTATGCCCTAAGACTTTCGCGCTAATAGACAAAAGCCAGGACTTATCGCCGCTTTATACTGATCCACGTCGGGACAAAAAAGTAGTGGCCGTTGTAGCTGAACCATTTGACATTGCCGCTCTGGAAAAAACCGGCCAATTTAGTGGCACCTACCACGTTCTGGGCGGTCTGGTCTCGCCAATTGACGGCATTGGTCCCGAACAACTACATATAAGCGAGCTGGCCAAGCGCATTAAGGAAGATGGGGTCAAGGAAGTAATCCTGGCCACCAACGCCAGCGTCGAAGGCGAATCAACGGCGCTTTATGTTCAACAACAAATCGGCGGCAGCAAAGTAAAAGTGACGCGGCTGGCCCGCGGGCTGCCAATTGGCGTCGATCTTGAGTATGCCGACCAAATTACGCTGACCCGGGCCCTGGAGGGCAGGCAAGCCTTATGAGTGACGAATCCCGGATCGCTGAGCTCATTGGCAAGGCCGAAAGTGTACTTATTATTCAGGCCGACAATCCGGACGGCGATAGTTTGGGAAGCGCCCTGGCCTTAGAGCAAATTATTCACGAAATGGGCAAAGAGCCTTATATGTACTGCGGAGTGGACATGCCAGGATACTTGCATTATCTGTCTGGATGGGACCGCGTCAGCCGGGAACTGCCGGCAAAGTTTGATTTAAGCATTATTGTTGATACCAGCGCCGATAGCCTATTTGATTCTCTGGCTAAATCTCAGCAGAAGCACCTGCTAAGCGCCAAACCCTGTATTGTAATTGACCATCATGATGCCGCGGCCAGCATTCCGTTTGCTACCATCGTATGGAATAAGCCCGCCGTCGCTACCGGCGAGGTTATTTTTGAGTTGGTGCAGCAAAACAACTGGAAGCTGAATCCGCCCGCGGCCGATTTTCTGGCGGCGGCAATTATGTCCGACAGCCTAGGGCTGAGCAGCGAAGCCGTTACAGCCCGCAGCGTTGAAATACTGGCTGAACTTATCAAAGCCGGCGCCAACCTGGCAAGGCTTGAAAACAATCGGCGTAAATTGA
>CAZOYN010000079.1:0-3056 GCA_964584135.1 uncultured Candidatus Saccharibacteria bacterium
AAAACCAGCATGCCGGAAACGGTATCGTGGGTTCGAATCCCACCCCTTCCGCCAATATAATTTTGCAAACCAATGAAATGTTTGCAAAATTAAGAGGAAGAACGTAGGCTTAAGCCGAAGCTTTTGCCAGTGGCAAAACGAGGCAGAGCCGTACGTTCTGACGAGGAGAGGTACCCAAGTGGCTGAAGGGGTCGGTTTGCTAAATCGATAGGGGGGAGCAATCCCCCGCGAGGGTTCGAATCCCTCTCTCTCCGCCAAAATATGAAGGTCCGCAGGCGGCCTTTTTATTTTGGCAGCGTATAGGCAAACGCCAGGCCGTCTACCCGGGCAGCGCCGGCCTGGAGCAATGCCTTGGCCGCGGCCTCCAGGGTGGCCCCGGTGGTCAGGACGTCATCCACCAGCACAATGTACGCGCCCCGGACAAAGCGCTTTTGGGTCACTCGCAGTGATTCGTGCAGCTGGCGGCGGCGCTGCTCGCGGTTGGCACCCACCTGGTGCGCCTGATCGATCCTTACTAGGCAATCCAGCCAGCCGACTCGCGCTTGCTTGGCGAGCTGCCGTCCGAGTAGCTGAGCCTGGTTATAGCCCCGCTCCCTGATTCGACTGGTGGCGGTAGGGATGGAGACGATGACGACCGGCGTATTGGCGGGGAGCAGACCGATCATCGTAGCCGCCATCTGCCGGGCAGCATCCTGTGCGCCGGCCGATTTAAGCTTCCATACCAACTGTTTGGCAAGGCCGCGATACAGGGTACGTGCTTGGACCTGACATAAAAGCTCGCCGCTCGGAAGGTGAGGCGCCTTGGGTAGCCGTTCTATACAAGATCCGCAGAGCAGCCAACCTTCCTTACCACACCCTAAACAGTCATGGGGGGCGGTTTGGGCAATTATGACCTCTAGAAAACGCATGTTGTATTTAATGTGTTGTAAATGCCGCTAATTGTCGTTGCGTATCAGTAAGAACCTAAGCTATACTGCTACTAATACAAAAAGGCAAGGGTTTTAATCTTTCTTTAACCTGTCATTGCACAGGCCACAGACGGGTACTACAGTAATTAACTAGTGGAGGGTAACACACTATGGCGCGACGTAACCGCGACGATGATCTTTTACTTGAAGAAGACGAATTAACCGCCGCCTTTTTGGGCGACGAGGCAACCATGCCGGCTGCTGACGATGAACCCAGCGCTCCGGCTGCAAGCGCACCGGCGGTTGATGATGAATGGGACGAAGACGACAGCGTACCGGGCCAGTTAGCCGTGGACGTATATGAGACCCGCGAGAAACTCGTGGTCAAGGCCCGCACCGCCGGCGTCAACAAGGGCGACCTGGATGTCAGCATCAGCGACAACCAACTGACCATCCGGGGCACCCTTAGCTCTGGCACCGAGGATGGTGTAGAGAACTACTTCTTGCAGGAATGCTACTGGGGCGAGTTCAGCCGTACCATCGCGCTGCCCGTACCAGTCAAGGAAGAAGAGATTGAAGCACTCCTTAAAGACGGCGTGCTGACCATCAGCTTTGGCAAGGTCCAACAAGACACGGTCAAGAAGATCCAAGTCCTTTAGTCTTCTAAGTTTCTAAAGGCAATAAAAATACCCCTCGCTGTAGGGGTATTTTTATGTCCGTGAGTCTTTGTACTAGACAGACTGGACGGAAGTGGTGAGCACGAAGTGCACCAGGAACTGGGCCAGGGCTACGATGACTAGGCCGATGATGGCGTAAATCAGGGTATTCTTGGCGTTGCCTACCTTCCCGCTGTCGCCGCCGCTGGTGATATAGCGGAAACCGCCGTAGATCACCATGATGACGGCCACGATGCCGACGATGACCGAGAAGACGTTGATGATAGTCTTAGCAACTCGTTTGAGGGTATCGTTGGGGTCGCCGCTCGTGGTTGTACAACCCGTTCCGGCGTTACCGGTAGCATCTGTAATGCCATCGCATACCCCGTTCGTGACATTGTTAGAGGTGAAAGCTGCCGAGGCTACTGCTGGCACGGCCAGCGGTGCAGCCAGGCCTAAAGCCAGGGACAGGCTTATGATGAGTGTCTTAATTTTTTTGATCATTGGTGGATTACCTTTCGCTTATGTTTACTTATCTATACTACAACTTATACTACACGCTTCTGCTTGAGGCAAGCACCGCCACATCGGCGGCGCGCAGGGTCTGACTGGTCTTCTTCTTAGGTTCGGGGTTGTCGGCATTATTAGCCTGAGTGAGCACAAAGTGGACCAGGAACTGGGCCAGAGCGGCCACGGCTACGCCGATCAGAGCATATATTAAAGTGTTCTTGGCGGCGGCTACCTTGCCGCTGTCGCCGCCGCTGGTGGTGTACTTGATCCCCGCAACCACCACCATGATCACCGCGATAATGCCAGCGATATAGCTGATCAGGTTGACGATGGTCTTGATAGCACTGGAGAAGCCAGCGTCGCTACAGCCGCCTGTCTCGCCTACACCGTTCAGCACCTGGCCTTTGGCGCTATCGCCCGCAGGACAGTCAGCATAAGTGGTGGCCGGCAACAATGCCGGCGCCGACAGGCTGAGCAGGGCAGCGATGGTGATGAGGTACTGTTTGATCTTGCGCATAATTTCTCCTATATCCTTTTGACTATATAAACGATTAGGGTGTGGGCTAGTACAATAACGGCGATTCCCACCAGGGCACCGATTATGGTCTTACGGGCCGTTGCGACCTTGGCGCTATCGCCCCCTGATGTTATGAACTGAATGCCGCTCACCACTAGGATGATTACCGCGGCTATGCCCGCAATGTAGGCGATAATGTTTGTCACTTTGATGATAACACCGTTGGTGCCAGCGATTGGATCAGTGCTTTCGCTCCGGGAATTACAGATTGCTGACTTGCTATTCTGCGCATCGCCGCACTTTACCCCTCCGAAAGGATCGAAGGCTGCGCCGGCTACGGCCGGCGTGCTGAAAAGGCATAGGCTGATAAGGCTCAAAGAAAGTAGGAAGCGCCGCATCATACGTTCCCCACTACGAAGGCCACGATAGCCTCGGCCAACAACGCGACCATCAACCGCACCATAG
>CAZOYN010000080.1:0-3056 GCA_964584135.1 uncultured Candidatus Saccharibacteria bacterium
GATCTGTTTGTACTTGGGCATTTTCCGCCGATTGTAAAGATAATTGCTAAAAAAGATGAGCAGTTGATTATAAGTAGTTCGGCGATCGGAGTCGTGGTTACCAGAGGTGATGAGGCAGTTGATTGGCTGGAATCCGGTCGCAGCTACGAGCGCTTGGCTCTGGGCGCCGCCAGCCTTGGCCTGGCTATGACACCAATGGCAGCCATGATTGAAGACGCCGAAGCTCGTGAAAAATTACGGCAAATTTTAAGCATAAGCGCAAACGTGCAAATATTCTTCCGCTTAGGGTATAATAAGGATAAGCATTATCATACCCCGAGGCGTAATCCTGGATCTCTCAACACAGCAAATTCTGGCAGCAACGATTCCCGCGCGGCTTGAAAGCAAGCGGATAAAGCTTGGCGCCTACAGCATAAGTTATATCGTAGCCGGCACCGGTAAGCCATTGCTACTGTTGCACGGCGCAAATATTGGCTGGGCCCAGTGGTATCAGAATATCGCTGAGTTAGCCAAGCATTTTACAGTCTACGCGCTAGACATGCCCGGCGCCGGCAGCTCCACCAAGGTGAATTTTGCGCATATCAACTTCGCGGATTATGTAAAAACAGTTGACGCTTTCATCACGGCTAACAAGCTCACAACAATCGATATTGTCGGGAGCTCTTTTGGTGGCTGGGTTGCGTTGAAACTGGCTATTGAGAACAAGCCCTATATCAACAAAGTCGTGCTTACCAATCCATTGGGCTTCACATCCTATATGCCACGGCAGTTCAGGCCGATTGCTTTCACCCCGCTCGCGAAAGTGGTGAGCAAAACAGTCTTGCGACCGTCACGCAATAACAAAATGCTCGAAAAATTTATGCGCGACGTTTTTTATGATAAAAACCAGCCTTTGAGTGCTGAGTTCGTTGACTACTTTTACGAGCTTTCAAAAACTTCACATAACCTGCTGTTCATCAGCCGCCTAAGCCGCGGCATCCGCAGCGAATTGTTTCTAAAAGACGAACTATCGAAGATTAAAAAGCCAGTACTGGTCATTTGGGGCCAAGAAGACCCGCTGATGCCATTTCCGACCGTTGAGGAGTCTATAAAATTGGTCCCCGGAGTAACGCTGAAGTTGCTGCCAAAAACAGGGCACATGCCTCCTGTAGAGTCACCAGAATTGTTTAACAAGCTAACCATCGATTTCTTGCAGGGTCAATAACAATGCTGTTTGATATAAGACTTATTGCACTAATTATCACGGCTGTCATCAACGTATTATTGGCCGCTTTTGTTTACAAAAATAACCCGAAGAGTGCCACCAGCAAAATATTTGGGGCCTTATCGATAGTTACAACGCTTTGGCTAATTGACGTTTACCTGTCTGTGACCCCCGAGTTTTTCGGGCATGCATTAATCTGGGTCCGGCTGAGTATCTTTTTGGCTGCGCCTCAGGTCGCACTATTTTTGTTATTTGCCTCGACCGCTCCCGGCGAGAAGATCCACATGAGCCGGCCCAAGCTACAGCTACTTTTATTTATAACCCTTCTTATGATGGCCGATTCGCTTTCACAGCTGGCATTTACAAAGATCGAGGTTGTCGGCAAAGCGGTTGAGGCTTCTCCGGGACCGGGATTGCCTTTCTTCGGGCTGTTTGCGATCACGGTTAGCGCTACAGCCATTTACGTGTTATGGAGCAGATCAAGGCGCGCCACGGCGATGCTGAGAGAACAATATCTATATATGTTGGTCGGGATATTATTGATGCTCGGTTTGCTCGTTGGGACGGTTTTGATCCCGGTAGCAATCTTCAAGAACAGTAGCTTTGTACCGTTTGTGCCGTTGTACACTATTATCTTTCTCGGCGCCACTACCTACGCAATTATTAAAAAGCGGCTCTTCAACATCCGAGCCGTGGTGGCCCGCTCGGTTACATATGTGCTGCTGCTGGTGGCGTTGGCCTCGTTTTATGCGATTGGTGTTTACGGCTTTAGCTCGATTTTCTTTAATAACGGCGGCATCAGCCAAGGGCAATTAATAGCCAACGTATTGCTAGCCCTGGTGCTCGCCTTCACTTTCCAGCCGCTGCGGCGTTTCTTTGAGCAACTGACCGACCGAATCTTTTACCGTGACCGCTATGATACCCAAATTGTCTTAAACGATATCAGTAAAATCCTGGCCTCGGAGTTGCTGCTTGAGCGTTTACTAGATAAAACCTTGGCCGAGCTGTGCGGCAGCCTGCGTATCCAAACCGGGCAGTTGATGATTTTTGAAGATAGCCGGATATATAAGGTTGCCCACTTTGGACCGCTGCCAAATAGGCTGATGGTGGCGCCGACCACGCTCAAGCTGCGCCAGTCGATGCTGGTTGTCGATGAGCTGGAGGGCGGCGAGCGCAAACAGATTATGGAAGACCACGGCGTACGGGTATCGATGATGCTGCGGACGCGCGATGAGTTTGTCGGCTTCCTGTTTTTGGGCGACAAATTGAGCGGGGATATTTATTCGGCGCAGGATATTGGCCTGCTCGAAATTCTTTCAAGCGAGCTGGCGGTGGCCATTACTAATGCCAAAGCCTACGAGCGCATTTCGCAGTTTAATATCACCCTGCAAGACCGTGTCAACCAGGCGACGGCCAGGCTGCGCGTTGCCAACCACAACTTGAAGGCGCTGGATAAAGCCAAAGATGAGTTTATCTCGATGGCTTCACACCAATTGCGCACGCCGCTAACCACTATCAAGGGTTATTTATCAATGATAATCGAGGGCGACGCCGGCAAAGTTACGCCCGAGCAAAAAGAGTTTCTGGATTATGCCTTTGGCGGTGCCGAGCGCATGGTGGCCTTAATTTCCGACCTTCTAAATGTTTCTAGGCTTTCGGCCGGCCGGTTTGTTATCGAAAAAGCGCCGGCCGATTTAAGTGCGGTTGTGGCCGACGAAGTCCGTCAGTTGGGCTCGCATGCCTCGGCCAAACAGCTGGAATTGAAGTATACGGCACCAAAGAAAAAACTGCCGATGATCGAGCTCGATGAAGGCAAGACCCGCCAGGTAATCATGAACTTTATCGATAACGC
>CAZOYN010000081.1:0-3055 GCA_964584135.1 uncultured Candidatus Saccharibacteria bacterium
GTTAAAAATTTGGTTATTGGTATATTGATTGGTGTTGCCGTGTTGGCCGCAATTTTTGTAAGCATTATAGAGTTTGGCTCTCGCTAATTTAATACTGCAGGTACGTTCTGTACGAGCACTTGAGTGAAAACTCGAGCTTTTTTGTTTACGCTAATGCTTGCCAATTGCCTAATTGCCCTGATAATTAAGGGTATATGGTTAGATATCCTGAATTTCGCAAGGCATTATATAAGTGGCGTAGAGCTGCCAAAAAGTATCTTAATGATGACCCTGAGCCAACGGTTACACGTATCGACTTGCAGCAGTGGGGTCGCCATAACGATGGGAGTTTAAGAAAAGTCGATAGTCTACACTGGAACTATGCTAAGTTGAATGCAACCTACGAGCTGAAAGAGTTCACGGAGTTAGTAAAGGCTGCCAATAGATACCCTGACATTAGAAAGCACCTGAATGTTTTGGTGGGGGGTCCTTACTCAAGCAGAAGCTTTAGTCTTCAAGATATAACAACAGCATTCTTGCCAAAACTACAATATGCTGCAGACGGTGAGCACGTAGACTTAATCCCTCGACCAGCAAGTTTATATAAACATTTTGAAGAATTTATTGCTAACAACAAAATCAGGGTTACAACATTATGGCCCATCGCAGGTCTTCAGCTAGAAAAACCAATAAAAATCCGGGAGGGTGTCGTTATTAGAAGATTAACCGAAGATGAACTAATCACTGCACTGAGTTTTGGCATAATTCGAACTCACTTTCCGAATATGCCTATTTTTCCAGAACACGAGTCAAATCAAAGCGGACTTTTTTATACGCACGAACTTACTAAAATCATTGGTGATAATAGGACGCAGGACATTGACGTTGCTGAATTGGAACAGGAAAAGGGCATTTTACTTGAGAACGTAATTACTGCGGCGGCGGTAGTAGATATAAGAGGAATTAGGTTTAATGGCAGAGCTGAGGCGTCTCAAGGCTGGCCTTTGGGTTTCAGTTCTGCTTCCTGGAGCGGAAATCAATCCTCAAGTAACCCTGCTTTTGCCAACAAAGTCGATAGTAAAAAGATTAATCATTTTCAAAAAACCTGGGAATTATTATTTAGCCATGGAGGTTCAGTCGACAAGAGCCTCTACCTAGCAGCTAGACGTTTGGCATTTGCTGAAGAAAGAATACGCACTGACGATACGTTACTCGACTTGATGATAGCGGCAGAGGCCCTTTATCTAGGCTCGGATGGCGCAAATAGAGGCGAGCTAAAGTTTCGACTGGCGTTAAGGGTTGCTCATTGGGCAGACCCATCAAGGCTGGGCGCTACAAAAAAGGAGATATTTGAGCTTATGAAGGCAGCCTACGATGCAAGAAGCGCAATTGCACACGGTGGCACGCCAAAGCAAAAATACTTACGCTTCAAGGGACAACAACTCCAGCAAGTAGAATTTAATAAGCTTGTAGAAAATACTATTAGGCAAGGACTTCAGAAAGCTATTAAGCAAGCCGCTAAAACAGAAAATAGAAGGTTTATGCCCTCCTGGGATGACAGGATTATCACAAGACTCTCGAGGTAAAACGGTCTAATTAACTTGTTATTACTTCTATTAAGAATGCTTGAGTAAAAACCCAGGTTTTTGTTGACTAAATTCGGTTATCGTGCTAATGTATAGGTAATTGTTTAAGTGAATCCGGGTTTATAGTTAATTACTCGTCTTCATCCCGACAAGTAATAACAACTATAAACGACAGGATTCTTTTTAATGTCTTACGTATATAAATCCAGTAATCACCGTCCACGGACGGTTAACCGCGGTGGCCGCCGCGGCCAATATATTGACCCGGCCCGTTTTGTGCGCGCCGCCAGCCCAACGCTGGCCGCCGACTACACACCGACCAACGACTTTAGTAATTTCCGGATTGCCCAATTGCTGAAAGTAAACCTGAGCAACAAGGGCTACAAGGTGCCGACACCTATTCAGGACCAGACCATCGCTCTGGCGCTGGAAGGCAAGGACATCATCGGCATCGCCGACACAGGCACCGGCAAAACCGCCGCCTTTGCCATCCCGGTACTGAACCAGCTGATGGAAATGCGCGGCCATAAGGCGCTCATCATCGCGCCAACCCGTGAGCTGGCCCAACAAATCCAGGCCGAGTTCCGCTGGATGGCCGGCGGCAGCGGCATCATCAGCGCCGTGCTGATTGGCGGCAGCCCGATGAACCCGCAGCTGCGTGACCTGCGTAACAATCCGCGCGTCGTCGTGGGTACACCCGGACGCATCAAAGACCACATCGAACGCCGCACACTGCGGCTAGACTCATTTAACATCGTGGTGCTCGACGAAGTCGACCGCATGCTGGATATGGGCTTTGTGCACGATGTCCGCAGCATCCTTAGCAAGTTAAGTACTACGCGCCAGTCTTACTTTTTCTCGGCCACCCTGGACGCGAGAGTCAAAGACCTGATCCAGACCTTTTCTAACGACCCGGTCAGTGTGTCTATTAAGTCCGGCGAGTCCAGCGAAAACGTCCACCAGGACGTAGTGCGCTATGAGTCGCCGTACCAGAAGCTCGACAAGCTGCAGGACATTTTAATTAAAGGCGAAGTCAATAAGGTACTAGTCTTTGACGAAACGCGCAGAAGCGTGGAACGTCTTAGTAAAGAGCTTGTGACGCGCGGCTTTAAGGTTGATGCCATCCACGGCGGCAAAACCCAAGGCCAGCGCCAGCGCGCCCTCAACAGCTTTAAAAACGATGAAATCAGCATTTTGGTGGCCACCGACGTGGCCGCCCGTGGTATTGATATCGCTGACATCACCCACGTCATTAACTACTCATTGCCAATGTCGTACTCGGACTACATCCACCGCATCGGCCGCGCCGGCCGCGCCGGCCAGATTGGCCACGCCCTGACCTTCATTAGCGGGTAAAGTCATGAAGCAAGACCCGACCAAGATTAGAAATATTGCGATTATCGCGCACGTTGACCACGGCAAGACCACGCTGGTGGACGGGCTGCTGAAGCAGTCGCAGACTTTCCGCGGCAACCAGGCCGAGATGAGCC
>CAZOYN010000082.1:0-3013 GCA_964584135.1 uncultured Candidatus Saccharibacteria bacterium
GAGTAGTGTCACGCATCATTACCACCTCCTTTCTTGCCCAAGATAGGCATTGGACCGTTAAAAAACCTCCTACGATTGAATCATACGGCCAGGCGAAAAAGCTGTCTGTGACCATGCTCACTCGTTAGCACAAATAGGCCAAGGCTAGGTATAATTGCTTTATGAAGCTATCAAACAAGCCATCCAAACACAAAGCGGTTGTGTTGACCGCCAATAAATTTGAAGACACTGAAGTGTTGGTGCCCACGTTCCGGCTGCAGGAAGAGGGCTGGCAAGTAGATATTGCGGCACCGACACTTGATGAGATTCAGGGTGAAAACGGCTATTTATTAACCCCCGATATCACAATTGATAAAGTCGACCCCGCCAATTACGAACTGTTAATTATTCCCGGAGGTTTTCCGGACGGCGCACCCGCGACTGTACGTAAAATCAAAAAGGCTCAGGAAATCACCAAAGCTTTCTTTGACAGTGACAAGCCGGTGGCGTCAATTTGTCATGGTCCGTGGACGCTTGCCAGCGCCGGTGTCGTAAAAGGTCGGCGGCTAACTTCCTATTGGCACGACGGCGTGCCCGAAGACGTTAAAAAAGCCGGCGGTCTTTGGGAAGACCAAGAAGTTGTAGTTGATGGCAACCTGGTTACGTCGCGCTGGCCGGCCGATTTACCGGCATTCTGCCGCGAAATGATTAAACTGGTAAGGTCACGGGCCAAAAGTTAGTCGTGGCCTGTTGCGAGCAAGCCAATGTTGAGCACTAAGAGTAGAAGCAGGCTGGTTAAAACAAACTTTTCGAGCGGGCGGGCGTTGAAGCCCTCATTGACGCCGTTATAAAGTATCCAGAGGAAAAATAGGGTGTTGCCCGCGATTGCGGCATATCTGATTATTTGCTTCATGCGATTTTACTTGGCGCTATCAAAAGCAGCCTTAAGGGCAGGACCGTCTAACTTTACCATCGGCATCATCGCCTTGGTTACCGCATCACGCTGAGAAGCCGTGGCTGATGGGTTGCTCATTATGTCATTTAGCACTTTAGGGATGATTTGCCACGTAATGCCGAATTTATCACTTATCCACCCGCACTGTTGAGGCTTGCCGCCTTCCGTGAGTTTATCCCAGGCTGCATCCAGATCGCTTTGAGTGTCAAAGGTTACCATCAGTGAAATCGTGCCATTATTAACAAAGATCCCCTTTGGCCCATCGAGACACATAATTTGGTCATCGCCAATCTCAAAAATACCGGTCAACACCTTTCCCTTAAACTCGTCTTCCTCAGGCACACCTTGGCTGCCGGTGTAACGCTCGATGTGTTTAATGTTGGCACCAAAGACGTCGACGTAGAAGTTCATAGCTTCCTCGGCTTGACCGGTGTACCAAATGCATGGCGTAATAGTATGCATAAATTTTCCTCGATTATGACTCCATTATAATGGAACATCATCAATACAAGGTTTACAATATATTGCATGGATTCTTCCAATCAGATTAACGCCTACATAAACTCGCTAGGTGATTGGCGGGGTGAATTGCTGGCACAGCTTCGTGGATTGATTAAAAAGGCTGAACCGGAATTGCACGAGGGCTGGAAATGGGGTGTGCCGGTCTGGACATCGAACGGCTTGGTTTGTGCTATCTCCGCATTCAAAGACCACGTCAAAATGAACTTTTTCAAAGGTGCGTATCTGGAGGATCCAAATGGGTTGTTTAACTCCGGTCTTGATTCCAAGGAGCACCGATCGATTAACTTTGCCCAAGCAGATCAGGTTAACGTGGCGGCAGTCAAAGAACTGGTTCGCGCCGCCACGGCTTTTAATAAGGGTTAGTAGTGTCGTTCCAGGCCTACATGGATAATATCGAAGCCAAGACTGGTAAGACGCCGGATGAGTTCGAAAAATTAGCCCGCGAAAAAGGCTTGCTCGAACCCGGCGTAAAGGCGATGCAGGTTGTGAACTGGTTGAAGCAGGATTACGGTTTGGGCCACGGCCACGCCATGGCGCTCTACGGCTACTTTAAGGGCATGCGCGGCTAAAGCGCTTTCATCAACTCGTAAAGTTTACGGACCGTGCTGGCATTACGAATCGTTACTTGCTTGTAAACGCCAGTGCCGATGATTTTGGGGACAGCGCCACGTTTAACGTTTTTGCGGTCGATGCGCCAGACGACCGCACCCGGGAAATAGACTACATCTTCGATATCAGGCTTGGCGGGGATTGACTCAAGTATTTCAGGTTTGTCAATCTCGTCCCATAAAAACAAGACGTCGCATCGCATAACCTCGCTATTGACCCAACTATCAGGAATGTTATTCACCAGTTTTTGCATGCTTTTGAGATCGCGAACCAGTACCGGAACTGCAAAACCGAAGTCAGCTTGGATCGCCCGCTCGATCATAGCTAAGTCAGGCATGGAATTACTACGAAAAATCACATTCCCAGAATTAATGTAGGTCTTGACGTCAGAAAACCCAAGCCGATCGAACGTCTGCGTGAGTCTTGCCATCTTGACTTTGCTTTTGCCGCCGACATTAATACCGCGTAATAGGGCCAAATAAACCATACTGCCCATTATAATGACTATTTCGCCAACGAGACGCAAAGAGCCTAAAATAAAACCATGAGAATCAAAACTTTTACAGACCGTTTTCCTTTCCTTGGTCCGACGATTTGGATGCTCAGCATTCAATACTACCTAATACAAGTTGAAGCTGCCATGGCCTGGAAAACACCGTTTAGCTACCTGCATAACACCATCAGCGATCTTGGCAACACAGGTTGCGGCCATTACGGCGGCAGGGTGGTTTGCTCGCCTCTGCACAGCCTTATGAACGCCTCTTTTATCACCCTTGGTGTAACGATGGCGTTGGGTGCGCTCCTGATTTACCAGGAATTTAAGGAGAGTCGAGCTAGTCTTGTCGGATTTTCTGCCATGGCAATTGCCGGGGTTGGTACGGTGCTAGTTGGGCTTTTTCCTGAGAACAGCATTAGCATTGTCCACACAACCGGCGCCTTTTTGCCGTT
>CAZOYN010000083.1:0-2990 GCA_964584135.1 uncultured Candidatus Saccharibacteria bacterium
CTGCTAAGCTAATAATAATCAGAAATGGCACCAGTCCCTCAAAAAACCGACTCAAGTGGCTACGGTTCTTCTCCACCCATGCGGCCATATACAGCACAATGCCAAGCTTGAAAAACTCCACCGGCTGAAAGTTGATTGGGCCAAAATGGACCCACCGAGCGGCGCCATTGACCTTTACCCCGATCCCAGGGATAAGTACCAAAAACATCAACAGTACCGATGCATAAAAAATATAAGCGGCATACTTTTGCCAAAATGGATAATGGATTTTGCTGGCCGCATACCAGAGCAAAATACCAAAACCGAAGTTAATAAACTGGGTGTAAAACAAACTATTGGTGTCACTGGCCCCGCCGGTTTGTTTGAGAATAGCTATCCAGCCGGTGGAATAAATCATGATCATACCAATCGCAATTAAGATAAGTACGATAACGCTCAGACTATAATCTGGTCGGTGAGCAATCGCCACTAATGGGTTTCGGGATCGAACAGGTTGCTTCGGCTGCATCTTACCCTCGCGCAATCAAGCCAATTATGAGGCCAATGCCAGCAAATACGGCACCGATAATCCAAAAACGCATGGTCACTTTGGTTTCGGGCCAGCCTATGGCCTCAAAATGGTGATGGATTGGCGCGGAGCGAAAAATCTTGCGACCGAAAAGCTTTTTGGAAGTAATCTGCAGCAAACTGGAGCCAGCCTCGAGCACAAATACGGCACCAATGATTGGCAACACAAATACTGAGTTGGTGAGCATCGCCACTACCCCCAGTGCGGTGCCCAAAGCAAACGAGCCAACATCGCCCATAAAGAACCGGGCCGGAAAGATATTAAACCATGTGTACGAGAGGACCGCTCCCACTACTGCCAAACAAAAGCCAGCTATGCCGATATTGCCCTGGACCAAAGCGATGCCAGCATAGGCCAAAAACGCCAAGGCCAACAATCCGCCCGACAGACCATCGAGGCCGTCGGTAATATTGACTGCATTGGCGGTAGATACAATCACCAGAATAAACAGCGGAATATAGAGTATGCCAATCTCAAAGTTGCCGACCGCCGGTACATGGATTTGGCTGTAGCCGAGCTTAAAGTAGAAGTACAAAGCGCCCACCACCGCCACGGCAAGTATTAGTAAGAACTTAATAAGTGTGCGCAGCCCAGCCACCCCTTTGCCATTGCCGCGGATATTAATAAGATCATCGGCAAAGCCCACGATCCCGGCCGCCACCAATCCAAATACTGGTAAGTAGGTTTGCGAACGGCTCCAGTTGAGCACCATCGTGGTCAGACCAATTGCTACAATCATGATAATGCCGGCCATGGTTGGAATATGACGTTTGTGCTTTTCGGCATGGAGCTTATAAAATACCGGGGCCTTTTCCCCAGTGGTCGTAGTGTCACGTACTTGTTTCCAGGCTTTGTGCTTATAAGCAAAGTAGGTATAGATAGGAGTTAATAGCATTGCCAACAGAAAACTTACAAACCCCTGCAAGAGGACAAAGTTGAGATTGGCAATGGTAATGGTTTTATCTAGCATTGGTGTCTTCTTATTTTAGCAAAAATAGCGGTTAATTCCCATTTGGAGGGATATGATAATAATCAAATAAAGCGTGCTCAATAGTGGCGAAGGCCGGCACGGCGGTACTTTCGGCAAAACCCGACACTTTGGGGTAATCAATCCGAACCAAAATCACAAACTTGGGATCCTCAACCGGGGCAAAACCCACAAAGCTACCAATGTTTTTGTTTTCTTCATAGCCCTGGCCGTCGGTCTTGGGAACTTGGGCGGTACCCGTCTTGCCGGCAATACTATAACCTTTGGTGCGGGCCAAGTAGCCCGAGCCGTGCTGCACTACCTGGGTCATCATCTGGGCCACCTGGGCAGCGGTCTGAGGGTTGATCACGGCACTATTGACCAGTTTGGAGGGTGTTTTTCGCACCGCCCCATCGGATGCAATGGTTTTATCTATAATATAGGGTTGATAGAGCTTGCCGCCGTTGGCAATGGCAGCCGCCGCCGTAATCATCTGAATGCTCGTTACCGAGATACCCTGGCCGAAGCTCATATTGGCATAGTCAATATCGGCACTTTTGTCGGGCAGCTTGACCGGCGCATTGGCCTCGCCAGACAGCTCAATGCCAGTCCGTTGGCCAAAACCAAACCGCCCAAAGTACTCATAGAGCACTTGCTTGCTCTTAAGCGTAACTGCGTTGGGA
This sequence comes from uncultured Candidatus Saccharibacteria bacterium, assembly GCA_964584135.1. Taxonomy (GTDB): domain Bacteria; phylum Patescibacteriota; class Saccharimonadia; order Saccharimonadales; family UBA4665; genus CAZOYN01. Next base: position 2,219 of record CAZOYN010000083.1, read on the forward strand.
TCGGTCCCCAGCTGCTTGAGTACAAACACCACACCAGTATTGAGAGACTTTTGGATGACATCGGTCATATTTTGGATGCCAAACTTACCATTCTCGGCGTTATGGATCGTCTTGCCGCTCACCACTACCTCACCGGTATCATTGTATTGGGTGTCTGGCTTGACCTTGCCCGTATCAATACCAGTCGACATGGTAAAGATCTTAAAGCCCGAGCCCGGCTCATAGAGGCTGCTGACGGCGGAGTTTAGGAAAGTTTTGTAATCAGTGACGGCCGTATAGTTGTTGGGGTCGTAATCGGGGTAGCTCACCATAGCGCGAACCGCTCCCGACTTCGGATCCATCACAATCACACTACCACTCTCGGCCCGATTGTCGGTCACGGCTTTTACCAAGGCATCCCGAGCCACATTTTGGATCTTACGATCAAGCGTTAAAACATAGCTTTTGCCATCTTGGGGCTCGATGGCGGTGTTCTCAGTACTGCTAATTGGCACACCCAAGCTATCGGTTACGGCCTTGAGTTGGCCAGCTTGACCCTTGAGATCATCATTGGCATATTCCTCAAGACCATACTGGCCGTCGCCATCGCTATTCACATATCCCAAGACATGGGCAAACAGCCCGCCTTCGGGATAATATCGATACTGCCGCTCGGCCAGTATAACGCCCGGCAGATGTAAGTCCTTAATGCTGCTGGTCTCGGCACTGGATACGCGCTGTTTGAGCTCCACATAACGCGTGGTGGTGTTGTGAATACGGTTATAAATATCAT
>CAZOYN010000084.1:0-2965 GCA_964584135.1 uncultured Candidatus Saccharibacteria bacterium
TGTGGTCAAGCTCCATGCTGGAGCTGGCCCGGCCCTGGGTGGAGCTGCGCAGATTGGTGGTATAACCGAACATTTCACCGAGTGGTACGAAGGCGGTAATTTCTTTTACACCGGCGGCCAGGTCTTCCATGCTTTCAATGCGGCCCCGCTTAGAGTTCAGGTCGCCAATGACGTCACCCATGAACGATTCGGGCGTGACGACCACGACTTTCATAATCGGCTCGAGTAAGACCGGGCTGGCTTTTTTAACACCCTCTTGGAGTGCCATCGAGCCGGCAATCTTAAAGGCCATCTCTGAGGAGTCAACTTCGTGGTAGGAGCCATCATATAGTTCGGCCTTAACATCAACCACCGGGTAACCGGCAATCACGCCGTTGTTCATAGCTTCGACAATGCCCTGCTCCACCGGTTTAATGTACTCGCCGGGCACTACGCCGCCCTTAATGGAGTTAATAAACTCAAAGCCGGCGCCCTGCTCATTTTGGCTGAGGCGCAGCCAGACATCACCGTACTGGCCACGGCCACCAGACTGGCGGACAAACTTGCCCTGGACTTCAACATCGGACTTGCGGATTGATTCGCGGTAGGCTACCTGCGGCTGGCCAACATTGGCTTCAACGCTAAACTCGCGCTTCATACGGTCCACGATAATTTCCAGGTGCAGCTCGCCCATGCCAGAAATGATAGTCTGGCCGGTTTCGTCATTGACGTTAATCCGGAAAGTCGGGTCTTCTTCGGCCAGGCGCTGCATGGCCAGGCTCATTTTTTCTTGGTCGGCGTTGGTCTTGGGCTCGATGGCGATTGAGACCGGCGGCTCAGGGAAGGTAATAGATTCGAGGACGATTGGGTGGTTGGGGTCGCACAGGGTGTTACCGGTGGTAGTGCCTTTTAACCCCACTATAGCGGCAATATCGCCCGCTCCGACCTCGGTCACGTCTTCACGCTTATCAGCCTGCAGGCGGACAATCCGGCCGACTCGTTCTTTTTCGCCCGTGGAGCTGTTTAAGACATATGACCCGGCGGTCACTTTGCCGGAGTACACGCGGAAATAAGCTAATTTACCCACGAATGGGTCAGTCGTGATTTTAAACGCCAAGGCGGCAAAGGGCTCGCTTTCGCTTGGCTTGCGCTCAATTTCGTCACCAGTCTTTGGATGGGTACCCCAAACAGAGCCCTTGTCGAGTGGGCTGGGTAGGTAGTCGTTGACCATGTCGAGGACTTTTTCCACGATCACGCCCCGGCCATCGCCGCCAGTGACGGCAAAGAACTTGCCGGTCAGCACAGCGGTACGGATAGCTTGCTTGATCTCGTCATTACTGAGCCCTGCTTCGCCAACTTCGAAGTATTTCTCGAGCATGGCTTCGTCTTCGGCCACGGCGTTTTCAACCAGCAGGGAGCGGTACTTCTTAACCTCCTCCAGCATATCGCCTGGGACTTCGCCTTCAATCAGCTCATGGTCGGTAAAGTCCTTGTAGGTATAAGCTTTCATTTCGACCAAGTCCACGACGCCATTAATTGACTGCTCGAAGCCAATTGGCAGGTGGATTGGAAAGGCCCGTTTGCTCAGGCGGTGGTGGATGGAATCGAGTGATTTGTAAAAATCGCCGCCGGTCTGGTTGATCTTATTAATAAAGCAAACTCGGGGCACACCGTACTTGTCGGCCTGGCGCCAAACGGTTTCGGACTGGCTCTCCACACCCATTTTGCCGTCGAATACCACGCAGGCACCGTCGAGCACCCGCAATGAACGCTCCACCTCAACCGTGAAGTCAATGTGGCCCGGGGTATCAATGATGTTAATCTGGTGGCCTTTCCAGTAGCAAGTTACGCTGGCAGCCACAATTGTAATGCCACGCTCGCGCTCCTGGGCCATCCAGTCAGTGGTGGTCTCGCCCTCATGAACGGCACCAATCTTGTGCTTGAGGCCGGTTCGGTACAAAATGCCTTCGGTAGTGGTCGTCTTACCGGCGTCAATGTGGGCAATAATGCCCAGGTTACGAATGTTTTTCATCTCAGTTTTCTTATCAGCCATTTTGTTCCTTTAGTTGTTTACTGCTCTTATTTGCTCGCTTGTTAGAAGGCATCCATATTTTCGAAGGGAAGCCTCAAGGTTAGCGTCGACTTGATCTAAAGCATGAACTGTGGCGGCTTCCACTCTATTTCTAAAATGAGGGGGGGTACCGTCAAGGATTGCGTTGATACGCTCGTGGCTCTGCCTATTCAATGCAAAGAAGTCTTCGCAGGGATAGCGTTTCTTATCAATGCACGTTGCGCAGTTTGGAAATTCTCTAGACAAGTTAGTTCCTCGCAAAATGGGCGAAGGTGCCGCTATTAGTTTGATACTTCTTCTCTGTCATGTATTACCTTACTGCGCTAGTTTCTGCCTAGCATTCGTTTGATAATAGACTTCGTACCCCGAATAGCAGCTTGTCTGTTAGAAGCGACGCTCGGTGGGCACATATTCTCTACGGGGCCTGACTCGCAGCTATATTTCCAGATCAAAACATTATGCCCGAGTAGGGCACTTGCCCGCACAATACTGTCTCTATTAGACAACTCTTGAACCTCCGGATTGCAGGTGTCATCTTCTGCTACCGGTGCACACATATCGCTGATGTTTTGGCGCGAAGGGCACAACTGTCCAGTTGTGGGACACTCCAAACCCAAATAGGTCGCCAAAGGAAAATCTGCAGAGAATGCTTCGGACGCCATTATTAAGTCCTGGCGAAGTGGGCGAAGGCGCGGTTGGCGTCAGCCATCTTGTGGGTGTCTTCGCGCTTCTTTACGGCGGCACCTTGGTTGTTGTAAGCGTCCATGAGCTCGGCGGCGATGCGGTCTTTCATGCTCATGCCTTTGCGAGCCCGGCAGGCGGCCACGAACCACATGGTGGTGAGGTGGTTTTGGCGTTGGCCGCGGACTTCAAACGGAATCTGGTAGTTGGCGCCACCAACGCGGCGGCTGCGGG
>CAZOYN010000085.1:0-2929 GCA_964584135.1 uncultured Candidatus Saccharibacteria bacterium
GGTTGACGCCACTGGTCCGGCAAGTGATTTTGGCGGCATCGCTTTTGCCATTACCAACGCTTTGGCCGTTAGTGCCGAGGTGCCGCCCTACCTATTATTTTGTACTGGCGTGACCATAGCTGGGCTGAACTGCGCCAACGCGAGCGGTAATTACATTGATTTTGGCGAACTGCCTGTCACCCAGGCTCGGAGCGGCTCGTCCCAGATGTTGATTGCCACTAATGCCCTTAATGGCTACGGGGTGACCGTCAACGGCACCACACTGACGAGTGGTAGCAATAGCCTCGCGGCCATGGCTATTAATGACGTATCAAGGCCCGGTACTGCCCAGTTTGGCTTAAACCTACGGGCAAATGTTACACCGGCTGTCGGTAGTGATCCTACTGGTCCCGGCAGCGCCGCGCCCCAGCCGAATTATGACCAGCCCAACTCCTACCGCTTTGTTACCGGAGATACCATTATAAGTAATCCTAGCATTGATAACTTGCGTGAGTTTACTGCCAGCTACATTGTGAACCGGCCGGTTGGCCAAGCAGCCGGTATTTATGTGAGCACGCTTACCTACGTATGTTTGGCAAAATTTTAGGCGTTTGCTACTATTAATCGTAAGAAAGAGGGAAAACATAGATGCCACGTAAGAAGTTGAGGCTGTCACTCCTGTCTCTGGGCACGGCAGTATTGGTATTGCTGGGCGGCGCGGTTTGGGTATCGGCGGCCGCGAGCGGCGGCAATGGCCTGCGGGTGTCTCCGGTACGCACCGATAGTACGATTAGCCCTGGCCAAACCCAAACGGTTACTATTACTGTTACCAACGTAACATCGGTACCGGCCGACTTACAGGCAATTATCAATGACTTTACTGCCAACCCAGATGAGAGTGGCAATCCGGCCATTATCTTGGACCCCAACCAATTCGCCTCCAGCCATAGCCTTAAGCGCTACATCACCCCAATTAGTGATTTTGTGCTCCAACCTGGCCAAGAAAAAGCCATCACCGTGACTATTACCATTCCCAAAGACGCTGCCGGCGGTGGCTACTTTGGCGCTGTCCGTTTTGCCCCGGCTGGCAGTAACGCGAGCCCGAACCAAAATGTGAGTCTGGCCGGCAGTGTCGGCTCGCTTATCTTGGTAAAGGTGCCGGGTACTATTACTGAAAAAATGAGTATCGCTGGTTTTGATGTCCGCAGCAACGACCACCCCAGTAGTTTCTTTACCTCGAACAAGCACATTACAGCAGTCGTACGCCTGCAGAACGAGGGTAATATCCAAGAAGCGCCATTCGGTAAGATCCTGCTGCGCAACCACAGCGGCAAAGTACTGGGCGAGTATGAGATTAACAACCTGACGCCGCCTGGCAACGTGTTACCCGACAGCATCCGCAAATTCCCGGTCACGCTCGATAAAGTCGGCACCTTTGGCCAGTATAAGATTGAAGGTAACTTTGGTTATGGCACCGGCGGCCAGCTGTTGAGCGCCAGTACCACCTTCTACGTCATCCCGCTATCAATCATTATCCTCTTTGTAGCCGTCGTGTTGCTGCTGGTCTTCATGATCTTCGGTATGCCACGCCTTATTCGTGCTTATAACCGCCGCATACTGCGTCGCGCCCGCCGATAGCGGCCAAGGGGAGGTGGCGCCCATGAACCAAACAATCTACCGCAAGCTGACCTTCCTCACGGTACTTAGTTTTCTGATAGCCCTGGCTGCCCCCGGGCAGACGCATGCTGGCCAGTTTCCTGACCAAACGTCTTCGGGTTCGGTCGGTTTGCAAGGCACTATTTCGGCACCGCCACCAACCAAGGGCGCGACAATTAGCGTGCCCAGCAACGGGGCAATCTTTACGACTATTCCAATTACTGTCAGCGGTTTATGCCCGACTGGCTTACTGGTCAAGGTGTTTGCTAACAACATCTTTGTCGGTTCTACCCAGTGCCAGGGCGGCAGCTACTCTATCCAAATCGACCTATTTAACGGCCAAAACGACCTGGTAGCCCGCGTCTATGACGCGCTTGACCAAGCCGGGCCGGACTCCAACACAGTTATTGTCACCTTTAATGACGTCCATTTTGCCGAATTTGGCACCCACGTAGAGCTGACCAGTAACTATGCCGAGCGTGGCGCGCCGCCCGGCCAAGAAATAGATTGGCCGATCTTATTGAGTGGCGGCACTGGCCCGTACGCCATCAGTGTTGACTGGGGCGATGGTGGCCCAACTGACCTCATCAGCCAAGACAGCCCCGGCACCATCAACCTCAAACACGTCTATAAAACGGCTGGGGCGTACAAGATTATTGTTAAAGCCACCGATAAAAACCAGGGCAAAGCCTTTTTGCAGCTAGTGGGCATTGCGACCGGTGCCACGCAAAGCAACGCCCAAGGCGGTAGCGGCGGGGCGGTTATTAAGACAGTCGTGCTCTGGTGGCCAGCACTGGCTATGTTACCGCTGATCTTTGCCAGTTTCTGGGTCGGCCAGCGCCACGAGCTCTACCAGCTCCGCAAAACGCTGGAAAAAACCCGCGACAATGTAAAATAGGTAGGATGTCCCGTAAGGTGTTTGTCGGCCTGTCCGGCGGTGTTGACAGTTCGGTTACGGCTGCTCTGTTACAAGAGCAGGGTTTTGACGTCACGGGCGTGTATATGAAGAACTGGAGCCAGGACCTGCCGGGCTTCACTTGCCCCTGGAAAGAAGACTACCAGGATGCCAAGCGTGTGGCCGTGCAGCTCGGCATCCCGTTCAAACTGTATGATTTTGAAACCGAGTACCGCCACAAAGTGGTGGATTACATGGTGGCCGAATACCAGGCTGGCCGCACGCCTAACCCCGACATTATGTGCAACCAGGAAGTAAAGTTTAAATTGTTCCTAGAAACTGCTCGGGCCGACGGTGCCGACCTGATTGCCACCGGCCACTACGCGCGGATTCATGACG
>CAZOYN010000086.1:0-2893 GCA_964584135.1 uncultured Candidatus Saccharibacteria bacterium
CAGAGCCGTGCGTCTGTATCCCTGAAAAGGAGGGCTTCGGTTAGCCAAAATTTCCGCGAAGAACTGCCGCAAAAACCGAAACCTTTGGATTTGCGCCCCAAGCCCCCATCCGTAAACCGTCATCCTGAACTTGTTTCAGGATCCACCAACCGTCATCCCGACCGAAGCGGAGCGATCTCTGCTAATTTGAAAAGACTTATCCAAAGTGTACGGTCTTGGCCGGGCAGTCTCGTTCACCGCGACCTCGTCACTCGCTACGGCCTGCCGGTTCTTTCGGTTATAGTTGTCGCTGCAGTCGGTCTCGCCCTAACTTACCACAACCATCAGTACTCATTCTCTAAGTCCGAAGCTAATTTGCTCGGCAAGCCCTCGGTGGATGTATCTAAGATTAAGGAAACCAACACTGAAGTCAGTTACAACCGCAGCGATGAAACCAAACCATCCACCAAAAACAGCATTACCGCCAGCGCCAGTCCCACCGACAGTAGCGGCCAGTTCCCATACCAAGCCACCTTGGCTAAAAGCGCTGGTGACGGTATAACCTTTGGTGACAGTAAGGGCGACCTCAGCTTTAAACTGGTACCGCTAGATGGCCAGGGAAGTGGCCAGCTCGCAGATGGCCGGGTGACCTACCCCCAAGGCTTCAGCCAAAAGCAGGTCTATACCTTTAAGCGTAATGGTCTTAAAGAAGACATCGTCTTAACCGGTGCTCCCGGCAAGACCGCCCAATGGCAGTGGAAACTGGAACTCGGCGACAAACTCACCGCCAAATTGCTACCAGGTGGGGGAGTTGGTATTTACAGTGCCAACCCTTACCTCTTCGGCAACCTCCAAGCCAGTGATGCCAAGAGCCAAGCCTTAGTCGACAAAGCCAAAACCAACGACAAGAGCTACCTGGCCTTTGAGCTACCGGCTCCGTTTATTAAGGATGCGACCGGCCGCACCAACCGTGAGGATGTTAACTTCAAACTGGATGGCAACATCCTAACTCTCCAAGCCCGTAACCTCATTAACCAGCACTACCCCTTAACGGTGGATCCGAGCGTGGTGGTGACCACGACGGCGGATTTTCAGACGGGTCACGACGATGGCATGGTTGATTACAGTACTAGTGGTCAAATTGGACGGAATAATACTTCATTGGGCACCGTCGGCACCTGGGCTACCTCATCCACCTTTACAGCCATACGCGGAGGAGCCACCACCGTTGCCTATCAGGGCTATATTTATGTAATCGGCGGTGAACATACCGCTTCAGATACATCCTGTAATGGGACAGCTTCTCTTTATTGTAGTGATGTCCAATATGCTCCAATCAATTCTGATGGCACTATTGGCACCTGGAATCCCACCTCCAGCTTCACCACAGCTCGCTATAATCACGCATCGGTTGTGTATAATGGCTATATTTACATCATCGCCGGCGATATCGGTGTTCTCGGTAGCGAACTGGCCGACGTTCAGAAAGCTGCTGTTAATTCTAATGGAACGCTGGGTACTTGGGTTAGCGCTGGCAACAACCTAGGCACTGGCCTTAGAGGCCCAGCTGCAGCGGCATACAATGGTTACATTTTTCTCACTGGCGGCTTTGGCGGAGGTAACTGGCAAGCCGGCGTACAGAAGGCTGCAATCAATGCCGACGGTACCATAGGCAGCTGGGCCTCTGCTGGCAGCAACTTCACTACAATTCGAGAACAACACACAACGGTTGCCTACAACGGCTATCTGTATGTTATTGCCGGCTATAATGGTAGTCGCCTGAGTGATGTCCAAAAAGCCGTCATCCACTCTGATGGCACAACTGGCAGTTGGAGTGCCACAACTAGCCTCTCCGTCGCGCGAAACGGTCACGCCTCGGTGGCCTACAACGGCTACCTCTATGTCATAGGTGGCTTTCATGCCACTTCAGATACACTCTGCAACGGAACAACTTCGAATTATTGCAGCGATACACTGTACGCCCCCATCTATGGCGACGGCACAATTGGCAGCTGGACTGCTACCACAAGCTTAGCCAGTCCACGTTTCGGCTCCGCCCCAGTGACGTATAATGGGAGCCTTTACCTCGTGGGTGGTTTTGATGGCACCGCCTACGTTAACAATGTCCAAAAAGTTGCTATTAATACCGGCACGCCGAGCTTTGGGACAGTGGGGGCAACCAGTACAGCCGATACGTATACCGCTGCCCGAGACAGCCACACCTCGGTGGCTTACAACGGGTATTTGTATATTGCCGGCGGCGCCACCGCCAGTTCTAGTACTAATTGCCCCACTGCAGGAGCGGGGATTTTTGCTTGCAACGATTTGCAGCATTGTCTCATCAACAGCAACGGGAGTGTCGGTACTTGCACCCAGCAAACCGGCGCGTTTGCAACTGCCCGTTGGGGGCACACATCGGTAGTCTACAATGGTTACCTCTATATTATTGGCGGAACCAACCCGACGGATCAAAGCGGCATACTGTACGCTTGGCTTGACCCCTCCACCGGTGCAGCCTGCCTACCATCGAATCACGCAACCTGTACCGGCACAGTTTTTGCTACAAATGCCACTGGTTTCACTACCGCCCGCTCCCGCCACTCCTCAGTCGCCTATAACGGCTTCTTGTATATTGTCGGCGGGTTAGGTGGTGCTACCAAGCAAACCGACATCCAGTATTGTGCTATCATCAGCGACGGCAGCATTGGCACCTGCACCCAACAAACCGGGGCATTTGCCACTGGACGCGACTATCAAGGTTCGGCCGTCTATAACGGCTATTTGTACATGGTTGCCGGCTTCACCACAGCTGCTCAAAGTGACATTCTATATACCTGGCTCGATCCATCCACTGGCGCTGCATGCTTACCATCAAATCATGCAACCTGTACAGGTACCGTTTTTGCGACAAACG
>CAZOYN010000087.1:0-2878 GCA_964584135.1 uncultured Candidatus Saccharibacteria bacterium
TAACGTTGACCAGGCCAGCCGCGCCGCTGCCTTCCAGCAAGCCGCCCGATTTGGTGGTCACGCCAGCCGTTTTGCCGTCATCGCCAAACTCCACGATACTGCCATCGTTCGCCTGAAAGTAGCTAGCACTGAGGTCGGTATTAATAATGTAATGTCGCTTATCTTGCACTACCGCCGGTGAAGCTGGATTAGTGAAGCCGTTATAGGAACTGGCGTTCGTGCTATCAATCGTGGTTACCAGATACTTTGAATCCACAGCCGTACCATTAACCTGCAATTGGCCTTGTGAGCCATCAAGCCGAGTAATAGTGTGGCCGTTCAAAGTGGCCCCGGTAATAATTGCCTGATTAGTATGAATACCGGTGCTATCGTAGGTGCTGTCAGCATTCAGTGTTAGATGCGTTAAGTTAACCGTGCCCGTTTGCGTGCCAAATTCCATAAATATGGCCGCGGCTGGGTTGGAGCCAGTAACTCCTGGACCCTCGAGCGTAATTGGCACACCAAGTGTCACATCACTCGTTTCATTATCCATAGCCAGAAATAGCTGGGCCGTTGAAGCCACATCCACTCCGCTGCTGTTACCCAGCGCGCCTTTGCCCCAGGCAATAAGGCTACCGTTGTTGCTGATGACTGTCGCGAAGTCATTACTTTGCGAATGCAGCGTCAGTGAACTGCTACTATTTTGGACCGTGATTGTGCCGGCACTTGTGCCATGTAGGGTTGAGGTGATATCTAAATCGCCGGCTACCGTAAGATTATTGCCAGCCAGGTCAAACTGTTCAGTAGAAGTAGAACCAATAAACAGTGGGTAAAGCGGGTCGCCATTCGATGTAAAAGTGCTGCTAGTAGACAAGGTTACATCGGTATCAAAACCGTTTGAATCATTCGAGCTGTCAGTGACGTTACCGGCCAGTGTTAGGCCTGTCTCGCCAGAGGCACCAGGAACGCCAAGTGTAAAGCCAAAGTGGCTGGCGTTGCTGCCTTGAAAGGTTATGTTACCTGCAACAAAGTTGGGTATATTCTGTACCAGCATGTCATCACCACCTAGGGCAGTACTATCAAAGATTAAATTATCAGGATTTGATGAGTTCGGTGTGGCTGGCGAAACGCCGTTACAGCTCCAGTTGGCTGGATTACTAAAGTTATTATTTTGGCCGACATTTTCACCGCTATACAGCCAGGTACAATTTCGCGGCGCCGCAGAGACCACCGGCACTGCTATGACAAGCATTGAGGACAGGCTTAATATGAGGGCGCTACCAAGTTGGGCTAATTTTCTAATTTTCATATTTGATCTTTTTATGTATGGTTTTACGCTTATAACTATAAGCGAAATTATCAAATCGTCAACACCTGGCCTACTTCTTGGGCGCCGTAACGTTTGGCAGGGCGCCGTATTCAGGAGTCACAATCTTATGGTTTTGGCCTTTTGAGAGCTCCTCTATGCCTTTCTGCGGCCAGTTATCACCTTCGGCGCCTACTATTGGCCGCTCCAGGCCGGCCGCTAAGGCGTTGGCTACGCTGATGCCAATTCTCAGGCCGGTAAAACTGCCGGGGCCTTTAAAAACTACAATCCCCTCGAGGTTATTTAGTTTTTTGTCTTGGCTCTCCAGCAACATTTGGATTTGGTTGTGGATGGTTTCAGCCAATTCGCGGTGCGCCGGCCAAACGAGGTAGGCAAGCCGGCTTTGATCTTTAAACAAGCCAAGCTCAGCCTCTGGTTTATCGGTACGGATAGTTAGTATGAGCATACTCTTAACATGTTAAGTATTATGGGGAATTAGGTGGGCGAGCACTTCAGGGTATGTAAAGGTCAAATTTCGGCTGTCTTCGCCGGAGGCCGTAATGTGGATGGTAAGGTGCTCGGCAGGCAGCACGTCTTTGACAATGCCAGCCCATTCAACTGCTACAACCGCCGTTGGGTCAGACAGCACTTCGGCTATTTCCTGGCGCATAATGCCCGGCTCGGCCAGGCGGTAAAAATCAAAGTGGTATAGCGTGAGACTGTCGGCTTTGTACTCATTACCGAGCGTAAAACTTGGGCTACGAACGGTCTCGCTACTGCCCATACCGCGAGCTAAACCGCGCACGAATGCGGTTTTACCACCGCCAAGGTCACTGACCAACTCAATCACTTCGCCGCCTTTCAGCCGCTTGCCGATGCGCGCGGCGAGCTCCAAGGTATTGTCTAAACTGGTAGATTCGGTTTGCCATGTCTTTGCGGTACTCATACGCCCCGTATAGTAGCGCGAGGCCTCCTACCAGGGCAAGTGTCCAGATATGGATCGGCGTTGTTGGTACCGCGTTGGCGGTGCTTGTAGTGGCTGCCAGAGCAGCTGGCTTTTTAGTGGTGGTGGCGCCTTTTACAGCCAGTTTAGCGGTGACAGTCTTTGAGGACTTCTTGCTGGCGGCTGTTTTAACAACCGGTTGATTAATCACATTCGCCAGGCCGGGAGTCGGACTTATGGTCCAGTACCATTTGCCGTGAGCTAATGCCCAGGTTTGACCATCATTTGCCGTGCCATAGGCGTCGGTTTGGCTCAGCACATTGCCGAGTGGATCGATGAAGGCGGCTTGGCCGCCGCTGTTACTGAGACTGAGCCCCGTATCCGTGGGGTGAAAAGCCGTATAACTCTGTGGGGGCAAGCTTGAGCCGGCGGGAAAGGTATAGCTATGGGTGCTGGTGGTGCCGGTTTGTAATACAAAGCCGCTCAGGTCAAAGGCCGAGGAGTTTGGATTGTACAATTCGATAAACTCATCAGTGGCGTCATTGCCCGTACCGTTTGGGTTCGGGAGCAGCTCAGTTATGGTAGTTGACATGAGTCCAACATCTGCTGTAGGTAAGCTGGGAGCAGTACTCTCGCTAGTGGTCACGGTA
>CAZOYN010000088.1:0-2096 GCA_964584135.1 uncultured Candidatus Saccharibacteria bacterium
AAAAGCTCAGTTGCAGAAAACAGCTTGGGGAAGTACTCGTGCTGTAAATCCATAACCGAAAGAACTATCGGGACATTCAACTTAAAGTCGCCGGGGGGGATGGTGCTGAAAGGGTAGTGGATTAGGTCTATCTTTTGGGCTGCCAACATCTTACCCAGCTGCCTAGCCTGGTGGGTGGAGGGGGCTAGGCCGACCAATCTTCCCGCCTTACCCCATGCGCGACTGATGATGCTTGGTCTGGCAATAGATACAAGTTCAACATTTTCAGCGGTCAAATCATCTACTTCGAGCCCGGGCTGCCTGAGTACTATGTACTGATCCTCCGAAAGTGAGCTGAGATTTTTGATTAACTCTCGAACGTATGTAGTTGCGCCTTCGGGGCGCCCAGGAGCAAGTTGCAGTAAATTGATGACTACCTTCACTTTGCTACCGAGCCAATAACAGTCTGTAAATGTTTTTTGAATGTCGTCACAAAATAATCGGGTGAATGGATCAATTTTGTCGCTTTGACATTTTCGGCCGACAGCTTTTCAAGATAATCCGGGCCTTGGGACGAAGCAAAGGTAATCATTGCTGCAATTGTATCAAGTTCGTCATTTTTGAGTGTTAAGACGTAGCTAGCATCTTCCAGCGCAACTTCTTTGGTAACAATTGGGATTAGGCCATGCGCCATGGTTTCGACAACCGAGCCAGCCTGGCCTTCGGCGCAAGACGGTAGTATGGAAAAGGCGCAGATGTCGGCAACTTCGTAAAATTGCTTGGAACGCATAGGCACCAAAGTAAGGTAGTGGATGTTTGGTAGCTCAAATAATTCATGCTTGTAGTACTCGGCAAAGTCGTCGTCGAGCTCCGACATTATGTAGAGGTGTTCCTCGCGGCTTTTAAAAACCTCCAGTAATAACCCCAGCCCTTTGTGAACATTGCCGGCACCCGAGAAAAACAAGTAGTTTTGCCGGGCCGCGGCAAAGTCTTTCTTGTTCGACCGCTCTTTGACGGGGTAGGCCGCATTATTAATCGGTAAAACTAAATCGTAGCCTTTGTATGTATTGGCCGCGAATTGGCTGCCCAAGGCTATAACTCCATCGGCCTGCCGGGTGGCCTCTTCCTCAGGGAAATCGATATAGCGATCGGGCTTTAAATGGATATTATGGTGCTTATAAAAATCTTCAAACCGCTTTTGCTCGTTCCGGTTGTGTAGCTTCCAGTAAAGACCCGACGAAAAATAAACTAGCGCTGGATGGGGCGACGGTAATTTACCAAAAACCTCCTCAAAATTAGCGCCGCCATGTTGTACATAGAGGTCATAAGGCTTGTTCGGCTCAAACTCGGTGTCAGTCCAGTCTATAATGTCCACCACATAACCTAGCTCATTTAGGGCTCTGGGAATGCTTAATACTATGCATTTAATGCTAAATTGGGACGGATGTCCTGATATTAGCTCTTCCACTATGGGCGCTGTCAGGTATGACAAGAGAGCGCGTTTGGGCTGGCCGGCCCCCAAATAAGGTCTGTAGTCAAATATGCGGGTTATGCTGCCGCTTGTAGCAAGCTCCATTTTCCCTCTGGAGCGCTGCTTCACCACAATAGGCTCGGTAAATTGCGACCAGAAGTTAACGCGCCCGATGAGGCCTTTTATCATCCGTTCAGGCTTTCAGCAGTACCGGCGTTAACGTCATCGAATCGTTTTGCACCTTGGTGGACAGTGTGAAGGGCCCTTCCCAGGGGCCGTTTACAAAATTCCAGTCGAGCTTTCCCCCGTGTTTTTTCATGATGTCATTAAGTTCGTCATAGCTCCATTCGCGCAAATGGTAGTAGTTCTTGGGGGTACCGTCGGGGTTGGTGTACTCGGGGCGGCGATTAGGGGTACTGATTAATACACCGCGCTTGGCCACGCGCAAGAGTTCCTCCAAAAATCGGTCGTAGTCCTCGACGTGCTCTAGTACATCCACTGATGTGACAAAGTCGAACTCGTTATCTTTAAATGGTAGGCTGTAGCCGTCATAAACTTGAAAATTTTTAACCCGGGGGTTCTTTCCCAATATCTCAGTCTTGCAGTATTCGATGGCCTTGGAGTCAACATCAACTCCCTGAGCCTC
>CAZOYN010000088.1:2106-2767 GCA_964584135.1 uncultured Candidatus Saccharibacteria bacterium
GCTTTAATTGAAAGCAAGTTGAGGCCATAACCAAGACCGCTGCCAACATCTAGCACCTTATCACCGTCTTTTAGGTACTTGTTAAGCGCCAAATAGTAGGCTTCTTTTTGACACGGGACTTCCATGGGGTCGTCTGTTGTCGAGTAGTCCCCAGGATCAGGCTTGCCCTCAGCTGGCTGTAAGCTGTGCTTAACTTTACGCAGTACGCGCTTGATTTGGCTTTTCATTGAATCTCCTTGGTTAACTTGAATAAAAAAATCTAGAAAATCACGCATGAGCGCTGGGTTAGTGGCCTCAGGAGGGGGTAATTTCCATGTAGACGGCGGCTGTTCCCATCCCAGTTTCCACCAGGGAGCTTTGCCGGCATGGCTCCCTTCCAAAAATCCCGTATTTACTACCATATTGTAGCGCGGCCAAACGAATTGTTGGCCGTTTGTCAGCATGTGGACCAAAAAAGCTACATCCCAATAGCCGCCCAGCTCGCCGGACTTAATGGCTTCTAAGGTACCGGCAATATCGGCTCCTGCAGGTCTAAAATCAAAGCTTGGCTTATCAATTTGCTTGATTATCTCGGCGCGGTCAAAGCTAATTTTTTGCCAGCGGCTACGCCAGGTGGCCCAGCTCCAAGAAGAAAATCGCGGCGCCAAAAAAGCATCATATT
>CAZOYN010000089.1:0-2736 GCA_964584135.1 uncultured Candidatus Saccharibacteria bacterium
CGGGATTCATAGCCCGATAGTACCAGTTTTACACCCAAAAACCAAAAAACTAGCCATTTCGTACTACAACGCACACACCGCTCCAATCTGTTGCCCGGCGTAGCCGGAAGCAGGCTGGGCGATGTGTGGTTTCTAAGAGTGGTGGAAGACGATGCCGAGTAACGTCGCCAGGACAATGCAAGCTACCAGGCCGGCTACCACGCCGACGATGAGTGCCCGTTTGATTAGCCCACCGTTGGCGTGGAGGGCTTTACTGTAGACCCAGCCGCCAAAACCCAGACCTAAGAGGAGACCAATCACAAAGTTAGAAGCCATATGCAGTATTGTAACTTAAAAGGCCAGTTTTTTGGCCATAGCGGCCAGCTCAGCTTCAGTCGGTTTTTTAACCTGGTGTTCGATTGTATATTCAAGTCCGCCCTCCATAGGAAAGACATGCACGTGGGCGTGCGGTACCGCAAAACCTTCAACGATAATACCGACTCGTTTTGGTTTAAGTATTTCGCGCTGTCGATTCGCTACTTTTTTAGACACCCGCATAAGATGTTCATACATTTCATCGTCTATATCCCACAAGTGGTCGACTTGGGATTTAGGAACTACTAACGTATGGCCATAGCTGTAAGGACTTATATCGAGAAATGCTAGCGTCTTGTCGTCTTCGTGCACTTTGTGGCTAGGTATCTCACCTTTGATAATTTTCGTGAAAATGGAGTCACTCATAGCTCTATTGTAGCGCGTTGTATTTCTTATGCTTGCGTTTGACTTGAACGGTAGCATACTGAAACCAAATGGCGTTGCTTGAAGATATGAAGGTCCCTGGTCAGCTGGAAACAGAGGCGCAGGCTCCACCTCAATTATTACTGCAAGGACCAAAGCTACCGGAGTGGTTCGGGCCTTTGCCCGAAGGACTAGCCGAATCATATGCCTTCGAGGTGGCCATGATCCAAGAAGGCAATTTCAGGGTTCCCATCGGCCGCCAGGCGCACCACGAAGCCATTGCCCTACAAGAAACAATTACAAAACGCGACCATCTGCATAAGACCAAGGCGGTGGCCGGTTTCTGCGGTAAACTGACGGCCCGACTGGCCGGCGTGGCCGCCGGTTCGATAATGACCCTGTCAACTATTGGTACAGTGCACGAGCGGGTTGGTCCGGCAACGGTTGATGCCACGGTCACGGTTGATCTGGGCGGTGATGTCGTCGCCACTACTTCGGCTGGTAGCGCCAGGTTCGACAATAGCGATGGACCGTTTGGCGTCCGGGTTAATGTGGTCGGCATCGATAAGCAAGCTGTCGACGAATTAAAGCAGCAGCTGGATAGCGGCGCCGAAAAAGGTAGTAAGCCGGCGGACGTACTGCGTAAGTTTGAGCCGCAGGTCGGAAACTTGCGCAGCCAGGCAATTCAGCGAGCCAGATATGCCCTAATGGGCGGTGGGATTGGTGGCGAATTGGTGGCTGAGGCCGGTATCGGCTTCCTGCTGATGCTCCGGCGACGTGAGATATTGGACGGTCGGCAACTGGCACTTATGGGGTTGTCGGCGGTGGCCCTGCCGGCAACTGTACTGGGCGCCAGCGGAGCATTGACCGCTTACACTGTACATAAAGATGCTTTGCAGCACCCCCGCTTTAACAGTAGAGAGTCGCTGGAAAGCATTGTGAATACGGCCAACAGCACCATCAGTTCACTGGATAAATATAAGCAGGACAGTGCTCAGTTTACGCCTTGGTTGAACAACCTGATTGCCATTCAGGAAAACCTGTACACGGCACCAAGCGTAAACGGCCTGTTGCCGATGGTGATTATTTCAGACCGGCACTCGCGTCCATGCACCTATCAGCGGGTGGGGAATTTTGTGGACAGTACCCACGCCGCTTTGGTTCTTAATCTCGGCGACGAAACAGAATGGGGCAAATCGTTTGAGGATGACCTTTTTGCCGACCCTTCCTGCCCAAATGACAATATGGGTCAGCTGCACGTACCCGTCTTATTCGTACCCGGTAACCACGACGGCAGCGCCACGGTCGATAAGATTAGACAGTACGCAAACGTTACCGTCATGGACGGCCATACCAAAACGCTTTCACTGGCAACACCCTACGGCAATATCCAGCTTAAAGTCCTGGGTGCCGCCGACCCTCGTTTTACCCCCGATTTTGTCGATCGTCCGTCGCTTGATAGCGAGAACCAGTTACTTGAGCAGCAAGGCCTAAGCCTGGCACGCACGGCCGCCCAGGACAGACCGGACTTCGTGCTGGTACATGATCCGGCCGTCGGTAGAGCCATGCGAAAAGCCCTTCTAGAATTGGCGCCAGGCTATATGCCGTTGCTGGTCGATGGCCATACCCACCGCTATAATTTAGACCCTGCTAACTATGAAGTTACCGGTGGTAGCGTTGGAGCATCGGGCCTGAGGGGTTATGAGCAGGCCGGTACTGAAGAGCGCTCAGCAATGGATATGGCGGCGGGCTATTTTGACCCTATAACCCTGGTTTTGAAGGCGGTCCTGGACACCCAGGTCCGTAACGACGGTTCATTCGGCGGCGAAATGGATTACCTGGACAGTCCGGAACAGCCCAAGGACGTCATCACTGGAATTGTTAAATAATAAGCTACAATAACCATATGCAATTAGTTCGCAAGATTTTAGTCGTCTTGGCGACATTCTTCTTACCTATCTGGCTGATGTTGTTGGCGGCGACGGCCAGCATCGTGTTGACCTTGCACAGTCCGGCTAA
>CAZOYN010000090.1:0-2664 GCA_964584135.1 uncultured Candidatus Saccharibacteria bacterium
TGTGGGAATAATTTTCGGCGCCAGTTGGGCCAAACGCAATGCCGCCACCACGCCAGATTGGGTTACGGGTTGAACCAAAACGGGCCCGGCCGGTGCCTTTTTGCTTCCAAGGCTTCTTACCGCCACCGCTCACCAGGCCACGGGTTTTAACCACGGCTGCGTTGCCGCGGCCATTGGCCATATAGGCAACATAAGCTTCCTTAAGTAAGGCGTGGTTTTTGGGTACGACGCCAAAAACGGCTTTGTCGAGCTTGGCGGCCGTAGTGACCTTAGTGCCGGTCTTGGTATAGGTTGGAACAGCCATTACTTAGCTTCCTTTACGACGATAATACCCTTGCGTGGGCCCGGAACGGCACCGCTAATACCAATAACGCCGAGTTCGGTATCGACCAAGGCAACTTTCAGGTTGCGAATGGTGACTTGGTCGTGACCCAACTGGCCGGCCATGCGGGTGCCTTTAAAAATGTGCTGGGGATACATGGAGCCGATAGAGCCAGGGCGACGGTAGCTGCGGCCACCGTGGGTTTTGCGGCCCCGGTGGAAGTTATGGCGGCGGATCGTACCAGCCCAGCCTTTACCCTTGGTAAGGCCGGTGACGTGCACGGTGTCGCCAACACTAAAAACGTCGGCTCCGATTTTGGTGCCGACGCTGTCTTCTTCTGAGATTTCATGTACGCGGAATTCACGAATAATCTTGGGCATGACCTTGGCGGCCTTAACATGGCCGGCCACGCTCTTACTAAGCTTCTTAGCAGTTTCGGCACCGACTTGTACGGCGGTGTAGCCGTCTTTATCGTCAGTTTTGTGAGCCACAACGGCGTGTTCACCTACAGAAAGTAAGGTAATAGCCTCTACCACACCATCTTCGTTGATGGCGCTGGTCATACCGACTTTGCGGGTGATGAGGGCTTTCATGCCTGTCGCGTACTACTTTCTGCATCGAAGTCTGACATAAAAAGGCCTGGTGATGAGTGGTTTCTACCCCTGTTTTTGGTAGACCTGCTGCACGCACCAAGTCAGTGTCTTTTTGCGATACCATAACAGATTACCACAGGGGAGTTACTCCTGTCAATGTGTTGCAAATTCTACAAGAAACTAGAGGCTGACAAAAATGCCGGCCTGGCTCCAGAAACCAACCAGCATGGCCACCAATAGCACCGCGTACTCGATTTTACGGTCAATCTGGAAGTGTTCATGTACGGCAAACAGTACACCGATAAACAAGCCGATTGGCAGCGGAATTTGAGTGGTGCCATGGTTCAGCCACAGCCACTGTGCGCCAACAATGAGATAGAGCACCAGCTTAAGCAAGTAGGCGCTGTCGAGCTCCTGGGCAGATTGTTTGCGACGCTGTTTAGTTTTAGACATTTACGTCCATTCAAACATCGACCCCAGCGTTTAGGCAATCATTGAGGTGGCGAGAGGCCTCAAATTTCACGGCAATATCATTCCCTAATTGGAGGTCAATATCGGCAAGTTGCCTTTGGTGTTCTGGAGAGGCTGCTAAGTTCCCGGCCCGGCTAGCGATATGCTCACGTCTCCGCAAGCGTTCAAGGATGCCAAAACGACGACCTCTCTCGGTAAGGCCAGTATCTGACAGAGACGTATCGACTCGTTCACGTAGGCCACGTTGGGAGCGGTATAGGCAAAGCATAGCTGCTCGTACTTGCGCCTCGTCAAGTATAAGATCACCATATTCATCAAGCTCCGGTAATTCAGCCACATCAAACGGCAGACGGTAGGGCTCCCGCAGCAGGTCGTGGAAGACCACAGCAACCCGCTCGGCCCCTTGTCCGCTCATAATGACCCCGGGTTGGTCAAAGCGCGGTGTCACTGTCTCTCCAACGGTCATTTGACAATCCCCTGGGCCTTGGCAATCGGAAAGCTTTTCCAGAACTGGGAGTGCAGTGGCTCAGGCAGCGTTTGGCTGGTAAACCAACCAAGTTCGGCAATTTTGTGCGGCTCGCCTATTTTGACTTGTTTGGGGTCAACTTTAACGGCGTGTAGCAGGGCGATCCAGTGTGTTTTAGCACCACTGTGCTCACGGTGCGCATCATAGGCCAACAGGAACTGGACATCGAGCGGCTGGCAGCCGAACTCCTCCATAATTTCCCGCTCCACTGCTTCGTTGAGCGATTCGCCAAACTCAATGGCGCCACCACCCACGTCCCAGGTGCCTTGCTCGTCCCGGGCTTTTGGCCCACGCTTATGCAGCAGGATTTTACCCTTGCCGTCATGCACAATAAAGCACACACCCACACCAATATGGTCAATGCCCCGTCGCAAGTCCGTTGCTTGACCGGCCACTGTAACTTTGCTCATTACATCTTGATTTCGGCGTCACAGCCGGCCGGCAGGGACAGGTTCATCAAGCTATCAATAGTCTTGGGAGTCGGCTCAAACACATCAATCAGGCGCTTGTGGACACGCATTTCAAACTGTTCACGGCCTTTTTTATAGACGTGCGGGCTTTTAACCACCGTAAAGGTGCTCCTGCGGGTGGGCAATGGAATGGGTCCCGCTAATGTGGCACCAGTGCGCAATGCGGTGTCCACGATCTGCTTGGCAGCCTGATCAATTACTTTGTGGTCGTAAGCCTTTAAGCGGATGCGGATCCGCTGCTTGACTTCGGGGGTTTTGGCGTCAGCCATCATTTCTCCTTAC
>CAZOYN010000091.1:0-2663 GCA_964584135.1 uncultured Candidatus Saccharibacteria bacterium
AATTACGCGGTTCTCGAATAAAGTATCCAGGTTTTCCGGCTTGTGGTCTATCGGCTTGTCAATCTCAATCAGCGGCGGCTCAGTTACCTCAAGCTCTACTGTAATTTTTGGCTCATGCAGCTCAACTCCGCCAACAGCCCGCTTTTCTTCAAGTACTTTACCTTCAACCGTGATTATCGAGCCGACTTGAGCGCCGCGTAATTTTTCCTGCTCACTTTCATCATCAACTACAACCTGCACCAGACCACCGCGGTCCCGTAGCACCACAAACATCAACCCGCCCATGGCGCGCTTTTTGTGGAGCCAACCCGTAACCGTGGCCGAACTACCGATATGCTTGCTTAACTGTGAAGAAATGATGCGCATAACAAAGCGTATTGTACGCACTTTAGGGAGCTTAATCCAGCCTAAAACAGATTGCGATAGACCCATTGAAGTGGCATAATATCGCTATGCTTAAAAAACTGATAGTGGCTTTTATTGTAACGGGTGCACTTGCGGCACCTGTTTTCGCAAACGATTTAGGTCCGGCCACCGGTGGCAATAACCTTGGTGGCGGCGGAGACTCGCTCAACTACTTACAGCCGGCTAATCCAACTTTATTGCAGTCGACAGGGGGCGTCTCGACTAGCGATGATAGCAATGGAACAGGACTATCCGGACTGCAGCCAGAAGCGGGCTCAAAAACTGACATCATGACACTGCTTGCCCAAGGCGCCGACAATACACCTCAGCCGGTTAGCTCCGAACCTCGAGGTAGTCTTACAAATGACCTATTACTGGGCGTTGCAGCGCTGGGCTTTCTGGTGACTGCCGGCATAATCTTTCGCACGTCCAAGCGGCTTGAGCAACTACAAACCGAGCCGTCTGTCCTACCGGAAGCAGGCGAAACGGCAAAAAACTTTGTGCCGTTAGCGAAGCCGGCCCGCGTCAAGAAGCCGGGTAAGCGAAGCAAGAAGAAACAGAAGTAGCATTTTTCTAACATCAATACACCATTGTTCGTAATTTTGTACAAAAAAGCAGTGTATAGATTGAGGATAAGCAATACCCCTTATGCTTAAGGTCCTTTTATGGTTTAATAGTGGTAATGGTTTGTCCAAACTGCAAATCCAATGACATTGTCGCAATTCAGGGTCAGCATTACTGCTTGAACTGTGGTCAGCTCGTGCCCGAAACAGCATCAGCTCCAGTTGCACCTCCAGTATCGGCCGATCTTGCAGCCAAAATAGCCGGCACGCCTTTAAAAATCATTGGTGATACACCGGCACCGTCACCCAAATCGCCCCCAGTAAAAGTCCAGCAGGCGACCGCAACCAAGCCCGAGGAACAGAAAACTTCCGTCTCACCAATAATTAAGGTGACAACGAGGAACCGTCTTGACATCCCGATGCAGAATAAAGCCGGCGAAGACAAGCTAACAACAGCTAAAAAGCCTGCTCTACGTACCGACATTAAACCGCCCCCAGCTCTGCCGGCGGCACCAAGTGTCAAATCTTCCACCCAGAAAACACCTGCCGTAAAAGTCTTTCAGCCCAAACCTGCTCCGGTTGTCTCTCATACCGTTGCGAGCGTAATGCCGCCAGCCAGTAGCTTACGACTAAAGCAGCCGGTTGATTCAACCGTGGCAGCGGTGCCCACCAAGGAACACTCAAACCACAATTTCCATACACCGCTGGTTGCCCTTAGTGCGCTCGCCACGGTGTCAGGTTTTGCGCTTGTAGTCACGCTCACCCCCAATCCGCTCCTGGAAATAGCCGGCTGGGTAGGCGGCAGCCCGCCGAGCATCAGTCCAAACCTTACAAGCTTGTCTGTCGCAGTCATAATTGCGGGCCTGCTTTGGCTAATCTATACACTTGGCGTGCTGGCTCAGTCAGCCCTTAGTTTTGCAAAGGTCCGAAAAGCATCTGGCAGATCTGTCAAAGACGAAGTAGCCAAGGCAGCGGCAAAGCAAAGCTACTTTAGCACCATAGACATTGACCTGAGGATGGGCTTTTGGCTAGTAGGACTGGTAGTAATTGAGATAGGCTTGGTACGATATGTTGCCGCTGTGACAGCAAGTTTACCAACAGCCGAACCGTACTTGCTGGCTGCCTGCACAATCATTGTGGCTTATTATTGCACAGCGCTTGTGGCTGTTCGTAATCTCAGTGTTGTTTTTCAAACTGTAACTGGCTCGCGCTCCAGCTTGGCCATCCACAAAGGCTGGGAGCTGTTTCACCGGCATACAATCGACATAATGGCCGGCATGATGCTAACAATTGTTTTTGATCTTCTTTTTGGCTTGCCGGCCTTTGCAGCCTGGCTCTACCTCAAAATGACGCCCGGTGACAGCTCCCTCCGATTACCGGCCACAATTGTCTGGCTGGTGCTTACGGCGCTCGGGATCTACTTAATCTCTAACTACAGCATCAATTTCTGGAGCAAACTTTATACCGAGGCCGCCTCGGTATTGCCTTCCGACCAGTCCGCTGAGCTACTTGGAGCGCGCAACACCTCAAAAAACAATTCGGCCTTAATAGTAATAACTGTAATTATTGCAGTCGGCTTAATTGCCGCGGGCGCCTGGCAAACCGGCTGGGTAGCTCGGCTCCCACAGCTTTTCCAGGCTTGGCTGATTCGTTGACTTTTGGCTTGATATCGGATAGAATTTCCTCAAAGCCGAA
>CAZOYN010000092.1:0-2651 GCA_964584135.1 uncultured Candidatus Saccharibacteria bacterium
GTTTTGTAAACAGAGGGTCGTCGGTTCGAATCCGACAGGTGGCTCCATTTACAACCTGTTATCAATCTGTTAATATGTACATCTATGGCTAAAAAAGGCGACAAGCGTAAGATCATCGGTCTCGTCAGCGAGGAAAGCGGCGAACGCCTGTATTACACGACCAAAAACACCATGAACACCCCAGACAAACTGGCTCTTAAGAAGTACAGTCCCCGGCTGCGCAAGCACGTGATATTCACCGAGACCAAAAAGAATCTGGGCCGCAACGAAGCCCCTAAGCGCTAACCTGCTTCAACCGTTTTAAGCGCGTCATGCCGATGGCGTGGCAAATCACGCCATACAGCACGCCCAAGCCGGAGATGGTAAGACGCATGATCAAAGTGGCAGCGACGGCATTGGCAATGCTGACGTCGGCCAGCAGCAATATGCCGATAGCGCTCTGCTCGCTCAGACCGATGCCGCCTGGCAGCAACGACAAAAAGCCGACTATCACCGGTACGATATACAGCAACGCCGCCTGAAAGAAATTAATATGTCCGCCGATAGCCACGACGGAGATAAAGGCGATAGCGGTGCCCATGAGCTCGATAGCCACCGACATGGCAAATAAGGTTGGCAGGTGTTGGCGGCTCAGGACTTGCCGGTGTTTGCGGTTAAACTCCTCTACGGTATTGCTGGTTATAGTTATAAACGGCAAACGGTTAAGCAGTTGCACAAAATTAGTAAAGTGACCACGCCGAATGCCGATGATCATGCCCAGCATGAGTAGCATCAGGACTAGCGCCGCTACCCGTAAGGTCCCTAAGGCCAAAGCGCTTACCAAACCCAAGGCAGCCATTGCGCCGCCCTCCAGCAAGCCCTGAATAGTGAACTGCGGCAAAGATTGCCGCACCGGTACGCCGGTCTGCTTTTCTAGGGCGTGCGAGCGATAAATCTCGCCGGCCGGCAGCAGGCTGACCGGCTGGGCGCTGATGTAGCTGAGCGCGACCAGCCTGAAGGGCTGCTGAATGCCCATGGCCTGCAACAAGTAGTAGAAGCGCCAGGCCTTCAGGCCATAGTAGCCCAGGCTTAAACCGATCAGCACCAATATGGAACCAAGGTCAAAATCGGCCAGCAGATCAACGACTTCGCCCCAGGGCGCATAACTGATAAGCACTACCAGCAATAAGCCGCTGACTACGAAAGGTAGGAGCCGTTTAGGCTGTTTCATAAGGTTTCAGTATATCAAGTTTGTGTTAGCCATACTGTTAGGCAGCCAGGGGACTGATGTCACCATAACGAGCGACAAAAGTGGCTTTAAGATTAGTGTGAAGCTCATCAATGTCGGCTTGCTCTGTGTCGTACTCTTGGCGGGTCATTTCAATCACAAGTTTCTCATCACGAGCGTTCATTAGCTCTTCGGCAATTGACGTAGCACCCAGTTTTTTGGCCATTATTTGGCATTCCAAAGTTTTTATTTCCAGCTCAATAGCTTCATCTTCTTCAATAAACATTGCTTCGGTGGGCATAGTATTACCGTTCAAACTATCTAGATATTTTTGCAGATCAATCTGGCCGTCCTCTGTTATACGCACATTTGTCACAACATTAGTACCCCTTTTACCGGTGTTGGCATGTTTTACCTCAACAACATTGTAGGCAGTAGCCATAGAATGAAAGAGACGAGTGAAAGCGGCGTAAGTCATACCTACGTTATTGGCCATATCTCGAAGAATCGACTCTTCATTCAGGAGTGAGTATAGCCACCTATTACCTTCAGCATCTTCATAACAGGCTCTTTCATTTATATAATCCAAAACCTTGCCGGTGCTTGGTTTTACGATATCGGCATTTGGTGGATCTGGTATGAACTCCGGATGGGCTTTGGCATATTCGATTAGTTCGGCACCGCTGTCAGTAAGGTCATACCCAGCCGTTAAGTAGCCCTTTTTTACCAGTGCGCTGAAACCTTTTGCGTAAGAATCGTGGGCAACTCTTGATCCAGTTAGCTTAGCTATTTCCCCCGGACTGCCATTTTCAAAGCTACCTCCCGCCAGCTCCACCTCAGCTAAAATCTCAAGCATTCTGTAACCTAGCCTCGGATAAGGAGGCTCTACTTTAGTAGTTCCTTTATCGGCTTTCTTCTTACGCTCCGTATTTTTGGTGGCAGGAGCGGCATTGTCTAGAGCGACTTCTTTTGGTCGAGTCAATGCCTCATGGACTTTGGCCACCAGGCTGCTACTAGCAAACGGTACACCATCGGGATTATCTGTCAGAGGCTCCAGCTGCAAGTTCATGGTATCCGGCCGGCCATTGGCGTTGGGCGACTTACTCAGGGTGATCAGTCCAAAATCGCGTATCAGATGACCAGCTGCCCTGGTCCATTGTTCGAGTGTCAAACCAACTTGGTTACGTACATGACTCCCCACTTCTTCGTTTTGGACTGCAAAATCTGGCTGATCGAGAAAATAGAGTACTATTTGCTCGCAATGCTCATACGCAGCGGCTGGGTCCACGTCAGATGTGTGAGGATCTATTTCTTTTACTTCAGTGTTAGGAGCGCTTGGCAGGTACATAATTTAATAATATTTTAAACGGAAAGCAAGAATAATGCAAATGGCAGGGGCACGTGGAATCGAACCACGATCTAAGGTTTTGGAGACCTTTATACT
>CAZOYN010000093.1:0-2603 GCA_964584135.1 uncultured Candidatus Saccharibacteria bacterium
CATAATGAGCGTTGACTGTAGTTCAGTCGTGTGCTCTTCCTATCTGCCAACTACATCTGCGGGCAGTATAGACTCGCCGTACAGCTTTAATTCTTCGAGTAAGTACTGCTGTTTGGAGGTTGGCTTGCCGGCGGTAAGCTCTTCTAAGCGGGCAAAATACATGGCTGCCCGGCTGGCTTGGCCGCCATCAAACAATTTGTGGTGACAGTAGGCGTCCCAATTGGTTCGTTCCTCGGCAGTCAGAGCCTGAGGAAAATTACGGGCTTTATACAGGGGTAGAAGGTTGCGCAAACGCGAGTCTTGCAGGCTACCCGCCAGCTCAGTGAGTTCTTCCGGTCTGGCGGCCCGGATTGCCCGTTCAACATGCTTGTCCGCGCCATCAATAAAACCGTCATACAACCGCTCGTCAACAGTCAGTTGGTTATCAACCAGGGCTGTTTGCTCGGTAGCCCGCTGCTTGTCCAGCCGCGCCACCACTGCGGCAATTTTTTTGGCAAACTCGGTATAATGTTTTTTGAGTATTTCAAGGTGTTTGGTCACCAGCTCCAGGGGTAGTTCCAGACGTTGCTGCACGGCTCGGTCTTTCATAACCCCCAGCGGCGCCACTGCTGGCGTGCGGTTATACTTGAGCGTCTTAACCGGTAAGCGCGCAGCATCCGGGTCAGGGTTATACTTCCAAGCCGCCAACAGATCATCAACTGACATCTTGATAAATGGCGTCGGGTCAAACCTCAGGTCGTATACCAGTGCCGCATCTTGCTCGACATGCTTGCCAAGCAAGACTGCTGCCGTCGTGTGCAGGAACTGGCTCGAGTAACGGCCTGAGGTGTAGGCAAACGGCGCACCTGTTTCGACCACTGCTTTTACCGCTTTTTTGTCGCGATGTTCCAATAGGTACTGGAATAGGTCGGGCTGCCTGCTTTGAACCAGTGCCGCCACAGCAATAGTGGCCTGCACATCGGCTAAGGCATCATGGGCATTATCGTGGCCCAGTTTGTTGACGGCGGTTAAAAACTCCAGGCGGTTTGTTGGCTTGCCATCGGGAGCGAATGGCCATTCAATGCCCTCCGGCCGGAGCGCCCGGGTCATACGCACCACATCAAGTAGATCCCAGCGCGAACTCCCATCCTTCCACTGCCATTCATACGCATCGTAGAAGTTACGGTAGTTCAAAAAGCGTATGAATTCGTCGTCAAAACGCACATTGTTGAAGCCAGCAAAAATGGTGCCCGGCAGGGCAACTTGCTCGTAAAACAGCTTCAGAAATTCGGCTTCGGTCAGGCCATCAGCCACTGTCATTTGCGGGGTAATGCCGGTGATCAGCACCGCGTCAGGGTCAGGCAAGATGTCCGGTGATACTGTAATTAAAACGTTAACTGGGTCACCGACCGGCTTAAGGTTTATATCTGTCCGCTGCCCGGCAAATTGCATAATCCGGGCCGTCCGCGGGCTAAAGCCCGAGGTCTCAACATCATAAAAGAAGAAGCTTGCAGCCATAGGTAGCTACCAGTGTAGCACGCCCCATGGCTGCCTCAGCAGGCAGTTTCTCGCTCGCTTTGTACCTGCGAGCGATATTCCGAATAGGTTATATTATAACTTATATGGAATATCACTTAGGGGAATAGTAGGCAATCAATACGTAAAACTACGCGCCTCATCAGAGCCAAAGCGGATGGCTTGGCCGGTTTCGACACCCATGCGAGCAAGTTCGTGGGTAATGCCCATGCGGCGCATAATATCGCGTAACCGTTGCAGGGCTTGCTCATTCGTAAAATCGGTACGCTTGGCAAACTGCTCAATGCGCGGACCGGTAACCACAAAGCCCTTGCCTTCCTTAGTAATGTGCCATTCATCTTGTTTGTTGGTGATGGTAAGCACTGGTAATGCTGGCTCGGCATCTTCTTCTGCCGGCAGGGCCCGGACGGCCTGGACAATGGCTTTAACCGAAAACAACAATTCCTGCAACCCTTCGCCGGACTGGGCCGAAATGGCGTACATTGGCGTGTTGGGCGGCGCCTGGCTATCCAGTTGGCGCATCAAGTCGTCAATAATCTCGTTATCCAGGCCTTCAACTTTATTCAGCACGATGATTTCCGGCCGCTTAATCAGCTCCGGCTGATAGGCTTCGAGTTCGGCCCGGACGGTGCGGTAGGCTTCGGCGACATTCTCCTGATAGGCATCCACTAGGTGCAAAATAACAGCGGTGCGCTCGATGTGGCGTAGGAAGTCGTGCCCCAAGCCCTTGCCCTCGGCAGCGCCTGCAATCAGGCCCGGGATGTCCGCGAAGAGTATGCTGGTGTCTGTATCAATGTCGACAACGCCCAGGTTTGGCGTGAGGGTGGTAAACGGGTAATCGGCAATCTCTGGCCGGGCGTTACTGATCTTGCTAAGTAGCGTGGATTTACCGGCGTTGGGTAAGCCCACCAAGCCAACATCGGCAATCATCTTAAGTTCCAGTGTCAGGTCAAAGTGGTCGCCCGGCTCACCCTTTTCGGCAAAGCGGGGGGTCTGGCGGCGCGAGGACACAAAGTGGGCGTTGCCAAAGCCACCGCGTCCACCCTTGGCTATCACCGCCTGCTGGCCTTCTTCATCTAGGTCGGCCA
>CAZOYN010000094.1:0-2571 GCA_964584135.1 uncultured Candidatus Saccharibacteria bacterium
AAGCCGAAGCCCGCGACATCATGGCGGATAACCGCAACCTGTTGAAGCCAGCTGACGGTTCGCCAATCCTGCACATCGAACAAGACATCGTACTCGGCTGTTACTACCTGACCTACGAACGCCCCGGTGCTTCAGTGACCCCCAAAGCCTATTCCAGCCTCGAAGAAGTCTTGATGGCTCGTGATGCCGGTGAGTTAAGCCTGCAAGGCCACGTGCGTGTCCCATTCCGCGGCTCAGTCCGTGAAACTACCCTTGGCCGCTTGCTCTTTAACGAAATCTTCCCGGAAGACTTTCCATTCCAGGATGAGGCCATGACCAAGAAGCGCTTACAGCGCGTCATGAGCCGGGTCTATGCTACGTACGGCCAAGAAAAAACAGCTGAAATTGCCGACGACCTGAAAGACCTAGGCTTCCAGTATGCCACGAGTTCTGGCCTCAGCATGGGCATGGGCGACTTCGGCAGCATTGACGGCATGGACAAACTACTGGAAGACGGCGAAACCCGGGCAGCCGCTATTTCCGACCAGTACGAAGACGGCTTCATTACCGAAGATGAGCGCTACCGTTTAACCGTTGAAAACTGGACCAAAATTGACACCAATGTGCAAAACCTGCTGGCCGAACAAATGGTTGGCCAGGACTCGTCGATGGCTATCGCCATCACTTCTGGGGCCCGTGGTAACATTTCACAGATGAAAATGTGCGTCGGGATGCTCGGTGTCTTCTCGGACGCCGCTGGTAATGCTATTGAGCTGCCAATTAAGTCCGGCTACATCCAAGGGCTCAACCCGCTGGAATACTTTACTGGTACCCGTGGTACCCGTAAGGCCCTGATCGACATCGCTCTCAAGACCGCCGACGCCGGCTACCTGACCCGTCGCCTGGTAGACGTTTCCCAAGACGTCTTTACTATTGCCGAAGATAGTGGTGACCCCGGCTTTGCCATGCTGCGTTCCGACGCCGAAGAAATCGGTGTCAGCTACGCCTCGCGCCTGGCAGGCCGCTTTGTGGCTGCCCCTGTCAAAGGCTACCTCAAACAAGGCGCGATGATTGATGCCGAAATGGCTGAAAAACTGGCTGCCGATGACAAAATCGACGGCATTAAGATCATGAGCGCCCTGAGTTGCACCAGTGTCCACGGCGTACCGCAGAAATCTTACGGCGTTGACCCGGCAACTGGCGAACTGGTAGCCGACCGCCACCCGATTGGCGTCATTGCCGCCCAGAGCATTGGTGAGCCTGGTACCCAGCTGAGCCTGGACTCCAAGCACCGTTCCGGTGCCGTGGTGGCTGACGATACTGCCCAGGGCCTGTCACGCGTGGAAGAGTTGTTCGAAGTCCGCACGCCGAAGGGCCAAGCCTACCTGACCGAAATTAGCGGCCTGGCTAACACTTGGGAAGAGGGCGACCACTACGTTGTCCAAGTTACGGCCGACAATAAAGAAAAAGTCACGCTCAAGCTTGGCGAGCGCAAAGCCCATGTGGCCAGCGGCTCTGATGTGAGTGTTGGTGACGTAGTCGCGGCCCTGGAAGACGGTTCCGAGCCCCTGGTGGCGCCAATGGCGGGTAAGGCTTCGCTGACCGACAAAGAAGTGGTCATTACGCCAACCAAACAAAGCGTACTACGCTACGAAATCCCCGGCTTTAAGCAATTGCAGATTAAAGATGGCGACAAGGTTGTGGCCGGCCAGCGGCTGACCAACGGTTCCATTAACCTCCACGACCTGATGCGCCTGCAAGGTGTAGAAGCTACCCAGCGCTACATCATGAACGAGATCCTCAAGATTTTTGCCGGCCAAGGCCAGAACATCGCCGACAAGCACTTGGAAATCATCGTCCGCCAGATGTTTAGCCGCGTACAGATTGAAGAGGCCAGCGATAGCGAATTTGTGACGGGCGACATTGTCAGCAAACTAGCCGTCGTTGAAGCTAACGAAGGCCTGGTGGCTGAGGGCAAGAACCCGGCTAAGTACAACCAGTTGCTACTGGGTATTACCAAGGCCTCACTGAGCACTGATTCCTTCTTGAGCGCCGCGTCCTTCCAGGACACTACCCGTGTCCTGATAGCTGCTGCCACCAGCGGCAAAGTCGATAAGCTCTATGGCCTGAAAGAGAACGTCATTCTCGGCCGGAAGATCCCCGTTGGCACCGGTGCCAAGGTTGATGACGATGATGACGCCGACCTGGCTGCCGAAGCCGACACCGTCATGGGCGTCCAAGCCGCCGCTGTTGATACTAACGAGTAAACCTGTTAAAATACGTCAAGTCATTAAGCGATCCGAGCCCGGGACAAGGCATATCCCCGCCGCAGTAGATTGCAACCGTAGAAGGAGAACCAATGCCAACTATTAACCAGCTGGTGCGCAAACCGCGTTCCAGGCTCAGCGTCAAGAGCAAGTCGCCGGCTATGCTGCGCGTCACCAACAACCTCAAGACCCGGAGCTACGAAAAGCATGCCCCTTTCAAACGCGGCGTGTGCGTTAAAGTCACCACCAAAACCCCCAAGAAGCCAAACTCAGCCCTGCGTAAGGTTGCCCGCGTGCGCCTGAGCAATGGCTACGAGGTCTGGGC
>CAZOYN010000095.1:0-2559 GCA_964584135.1 uncultured Candidatus Saccharibacteria bacterium
AACGCAGTGTGTCATCACATTATGGAAGGATGATCCGCATGAAAGTGCGTGCGAGCGTCAAAAAAATTAGTCCCGATGATAAGATTGTCCGTCGCAAGGGCCGTCTTTACGTTATCAATAAGTTTAAGCCCAAGCACAAGCAGAGGCAGGGTTAGAATATGGCACGAATCGCTGGCGTCACCATTCCATCGGAAAAACAAGTGCAGATAGCGCTGACCTATATCTATGGCATCGGGCCTAAGGTTAGCACCACTATTTTGCAAGTGGCCAAAGTTGAACCGACTGTCCGCGTCAAGAATTTGACTGAGGCCGAACTCAGCCGGATTGCCGAAATTATCAATGCCGATTATGTCGTTGAAGGTGAGCTGCAACGCGTCGTTACCAGCAACATCAAGCGTCTCACGGACATCAATAGCTACCGAGGCTTGCGTCATAAGGCGAATCTGCCGACCCGCGGCCAACGCACCCGTACCAATGCTCGTACCCGACGCGGTAAGAAAGTTACGGTTGGTGGTACAGCCAAGAAAGTTGCAGCGAAGACATAATGGCTGACGAAACCGCCGCCACACCAGTTGAAGAGACACCACTGACTACCGAGCCCGCTGAAGCACCGGCTGCGAAGCCTAAAAAGAAAAAGGCCAAGCGCAGCGTGCCAATCGGTCAGGTCCACGTGCTGGCCACCTTTAATAACACGATTGTCAGCTTTACCGATAGCAAAGGCGGGGTCTTGGCGACTTCCAGCGCCGGTGCTTGCGGTTTCCGCGGTTCCAAGAAGGGTACGGCCTATGCCGCCCAAGTCGCCACTGAACGCGCCGGTCAAGCCGCCAGGCAAGGCTTTGGCCTCAAAAAAGTCGATGTCTTTGTAAAAGGTGTTGGATTGGGGCGTGAAGCCGCCGTCCGTACCCTTCAAGGCTTAGATTTTACGGTTGAAATTATGAAAGATGTCACCGGTGTACCACACGGCGGTGTCCGACCACGCAAGGCAAGGAGAGTCTAAAATGGCCCGCGATACCCAATCAATTGTCAAAATGAGTCGCCGCGAAGGCTACGCCCTGCACCCCAAGGCGCATAAAGCCCTGGTTAAGCGCACAGCACCACCGGGTGGCCAAAAAAGCATGCGCGGCGGCCGTGGACCTCGCTCCAGCCAGTATTCACTGCAACTACGTGAGAAACAGAAGGTCAAGCGGCTCTATGGCCTGCTGGAGAGGCAGTTCAGCAACCTTATGAAAGAGGCCAGTCGTGGCCAAGGCATGGCTGGCACCCAATTGCTAGAGTACCTGGAGCGCCGCGCCGATAACGCTGTTTATCGGGCCGGACTAGCCCCCAGCCGTCGGGCCGCCCGCCAGTTAGTCACCCACGGCCACTTTATGCTTAACGGACGCCGTTTTGACGTGCCGTCACTCAGAGTAAAAGCCGGTGACGTTTTGGTAGCCCGCGACGCCAGCCAGAAGACCGAGTATTTCAAGAAGCTCGATGACATCAGCCCGGCCAACCCTGATCTTATTCCAGCCTGGCTGAAGGTCAATCGTAAGAAGTTTGAGATCAATGTGACTGGTTTGCCTTCACGGGAGGAAGCGGAGCCGGATATCAATGAACAATTAATCGTCGAATATTATTCACGCTAAGGAAAGTAGGAGTTTACCAATATGTCCAAAACCATTCACACGCCAGCCCTTGTCAACATCGACGACCACGGCGATAACAGCTCAACATTTGTGGTTGAGCCACTGCACACCGGCTATGGCATGACGCTCGGCAACAGTCTACGCCGGGTATTACTGTCCAGTATCCGCGGCGCGGCCATCACCGCCTTTAAGATTGAAGGTGTGACTCACGAGTTTACGACGCTACCGCACGTCAAAGAAGACGTCGTCGACATCATGCTCAACCTCAAAGGCGTCCGTTTCCGCGTGTTTGGCGACGACACCCAAACATTGCGTCTAATCAAAAAAGGTAAGGGCGTTGTTACCGCCAAAGACATTACCACCAACGCCGATGTTGAGATCGTCAATCCGGAGCACGTCATCGCCACCCTGGAAGACAGCAAAGCGGCACTAACCATGGATCTGGTTATCGAAATTGGGCGCGGCTACCGCAGCATCGAAGAAGGTGCTAATCGTAAAATGACCACCGACATGATTACGGTCGATGCCGTCTTTAGTCCGGTCACCCGCGTGCGGTACAAAGTGGAGAACACTCGTGTCGGCCAGATGACTGATCTTGATAAAGTTCTACTGACGATTGATACTGATGGCTCAATTACACCGCGTGACGCCTTTGAAGAAGCCGCCGCTATCCTGGTCAATCAGTATACCGCCCTGGCCGGTCAAACCCGCGTTGAAGCTGGCCCCACTTTGAGCGATCAATCGCTGACTGGCGAAGGCGACGAAGGTGATGAACCGGCTGAACTAATGACTTCGATTGAAGATCTTAACCTGTCGGCCCGTACTACTAACGCGCTTGTTAACAACGAGATCCACACGCTTAAGGATCTGTTTAGCCTCAGTGACGCTGAACTACGCGATCTCAAGGGCTTTGGCAGCAAGGCACTTGATGAAG